>NZ_LECT01000006.1:0-300000 GCF_001027925.1 Rhodopirellula islandica
GGGAGTTGGGGGCGTCCCTCGCTCACGCGTCGGGTTGTGATGGGTGGTTGCTGCAGAAACCCGCCAAAACCCAGCACCAGAAAACTGCACGACCTCTGGCAACGGGCGGGGTTCGCAAGATGCTACGAGCACGGCATTTGAAATGCCGCACGACCTCTGATCCGGGACAGATCAGCGACGCGTCAGAATCTGGCCTGGCGTTGTTGCAAGTACTCGGTCAGAGCACGGTCAAACGGCATGCTGGTGTCCAGCGGCACGTAGTCGATCCGGAGAGCGGCACACCCTTGCGAGTAGGTTTCGCGGAAGGCGGTGATTTGGTCGAGGTACTCGGCGCGAAACCCGGTCGCATCGACGGTGACGAGTTCACCGGATTCAGGGTCTTCGAACTCCACGGGACCTTCGTAGGGAAAGCGAACTTCGGCATCATCGAGGACATGAAAGACGATCACATCGTGGCCGCCATGTCGCAATCGAGCCAGGGCGGCAAGCGTCTCCTCGGGATCGCCTAGCAAGTCGGAGAACAACATCACCAGGCTGTGTTGCTTCAGCATCGCCGCGACCTGGACCAGACAAGTCGGCAGTTCCGTGGTGCCTTCGGGGGTCATGCCGGAAAGAGCCGCCAAGACGTCGCCCAAGTGCCCTCGTCGACTTCGGGCGGGCAGGATCGCGCGCAGTTTGTCGTCGAAGGTGAGCAAGCCAACCGGGTCTTTTTGCAGCGACATCAGATACGTCAGTGCGGCTGCCAAGCACGTGGAGTATTCGAACTTCGTCATCGAAGTTCCTTGGCGGAAACCCATCGATTTGGAAAGATCCATCAACAAGTAGCCGGTCAGGTTGGTCTCGGCTTCAAAGCGTTTGATGTAGTGCTTGTCTGTTTTGGCATACACCAACCAATCGATCAGTTTGGGATCATCGCCACGTGAGTAACGACGGTGATCGCTGAACTGAACCGAAAAACCTTGTAGCGGGCTGCTGTGCAAGCCTTGCAGGAACCCTCGCACGACCATCCGGGCACGCAGGTCGAGTCGTTTGATTTGCTGCAGCGTTTCCGGCGAAAGCGTCGATGTCATGCGGTGATGCCAAAGCGTTCGCGACGAACCAACACGCCCTCGACCAATTCAAAGCGTTCGTCCATTTCGTCGGCCAAGGACAGCGAGTGCGTCACCGTCACCAGCACGGTGTTCTGCTCGGCTTGCAAACGCAACAACAACTCCGTGATCGTTTTCGCGGTCTTGGAATCGAGGTTGCCAGTCGGTTCATCCGCCAGCACGACGGACGGTTGCATCAACAACGCTCGCGCGATCGCGACCCGTTCGCGTTCGCCGCCTGACAATTCTTGCGGCAAGTGAGTTGCGCGGTGGGACAACCCGACGGCCTCGATCAATTCGCTCGCACGCGAAACATCGTCTCGCGTGGGTTTGCCGTTGGCGAGCGCCGGGATGAGGACGTTTTCGGTCACCGACAATTGCGGCAGCAAATGGTGGTCTTGGAAAATGAACCCGATCGTTTGGTTTCGGTAGGCAGCGCGTTTGCGAGCGTCCAGGGCAAAGGGATCTTGGCCGTTGATGTGAACCGATCCGGAATCCGGTTCATCGAGCGTTCCGAGAATTTGCAGCAGCGTGGTTTTGCCACTGCCGCTGGGGCCAACGATGGCCGCCGATTGACCGGGGGTCAATTCCAGGTTGACGCCTCGCAGGACGGACAACGGTTCCCCCGCGGTGGGATACGATTTTGACAGTTCGGAAACGACCAACACGTCCGTGAACTCCGGTTTGACGACTGAAATGCAAGACGGTCAGTCTAGCAGTCTTCCGTCGGATCGTCGCGATGCGTTTGCGTTGTTCCAGACGGGTTGGTTTTCCACCAGGGTGACGCGTTGATCAACGCAATCGCTGGGATTGGGAATGATCTGAGTGAGGCCGGACGGCCAGTGAACCGTGAGAGATTGAATTTCAGCGTCTCCCAAAGAAATCTCGACGACGCTTTCATCGGTGCACATGTAACCGTCGCCCGCGACCACGTAGCCGTTTCGGACACCATCGTTGCACTGCACTTCGATTTGAGTTCCGGTTGCTCCGCGTTCGCTTTGTGAGCCGATCAATTCCAACTGGATCCAGCCACCCTCCCCAACGCACTCGTTGTGTAGCAGTGCGACGTCGCGATCCACGTGATTGACCACCAAGTCCATCCGGTGGTCACGATCAAAGTCCAGTTTGGCCATCGTTCGTCCCAGTGCCGGAGTGGTCCAGTAATCAGTGGGGCAATCAGGGATGACCGAGACAAAACCTGACGGCGTCGACGGGTTGGCGAGGAAGTCGCTGGATTGTCCTGATGAGAAGCCGCCTGAAAGAAAACATTGAGGAGGCATCTCGTACGGTTCACCAGGCATCCGATCGATGTGGCCGTTGACCAAACACACGTCCAGCCAGCCATCGCGATTCAAGTCAATCGCTTTGCATCCGAATCCCACCATCGGCCGGGTAGGCTGGTCCAGGCGTTGCCGCACGCATTGATCAGAAAACGAACCCGACTTGTTTTGAAGGTAAAGCGAAACGGATTCGGTGGAGAAGTTCGTGATGAACAGATCAAGGCCTCCTCGACGATCCAAATCATCTGCGGCGATGCCCATGCTGGCGGATGGCAGGCCGTCCACGGTGTTGGCGAGGCCGATCAGGTTGGCGATTTCTTGCCATCGGTTTTGGGAGGCATCGAACCGCAGCAAATGATTCGGACGACCGTCGTTGCCGACGAAGATTTCATTTTGGGTTGGTGTGGGGGCACTCTTGCTGAGCGGTTCGTTCGATTTTGTCGTCCGAGCTTCTTCCGAAAAGTCACCGACGATCACACCAAGCGATGTGCCTGCACGAGCAACCGATTCATCAATGGTCGTTGGCTGCCAGTTTTGCGTTTCGCTCTGAATCCAAATTCGGTCTGCTTCAGCGAATAGACTTCGCGGTACCTTCTGAGGCACTCGACCGTTTTCGTCGGGAGGCAAGCGAACAAAGAGGTCGTTTTGTTCCACGTAGTTGGCTTCGAAGAGATCGGGCAATTGATCGCCATTGAGGTCGGCGATGACGACGGAGGTTGTGAAAGCACCCGGATGATTTTCAACCGCTTGGTCTCCCAAAGAAGCGGTGTGGTTGGTGAACGTGCCGTCGCCGTTGTTGACATACAGCTGGTTGGTACCCAGTGTCGCGATCAGCAAGTCATCAAAGCCATCTTGGTTGATGTCTCCACAGGCAATCCCAAACGAGTAGCCGAAATTGGAGACGCCGGTCGCCTCGGTTTGCTCAAGGAACTGGCCCGCCAAGTTTCGAAAGAGGGCGTCACTCTGGTCGCCCATCAACTCGGGCGGTTCACTGGCTCCTTGCCCAAACACGATGTCGGGCCAACCATCTCGGTCGTAGTCGAGCACGCCAATTCCTGATCCGAGCGCTTCATGCATCCTCAGCGATTCGGTCCGCGTGCTCATGTCCGCAGCCACGTCCCTTTCATTCTGCCCTTGAGAAAGACGGCGCGGTTGAAAGCGAAAGTTCAGTCCGGCCTCCGCTGCCAAATCAGGCAGTCTTGGCTGGTAGGACTCCAGATCGCTCGACGGTCTAAAGGTGTTGTTGGCTGAGACCTGTGACTGACCGGAGGCGATGGCTTGGAGGGCCTGCGCGGATTGCGTTTCTTGTTCGACCATCGCGGTCCGAAGAGCCGTTTGAAAGGGGAAGTCCTCCGGACGAAGTTGCAAGCAATGTTCCTCGGCCAGGATGGCTGCCAAGTCGGGTGTGCTGGCCAACGCCTGCATCTGTTGGTGAATCAAGGCTCGGCTTTTCGCGACGTTGGATGAGGGGCCGCTATCTGATGGAGGGAGCGTTGGGGCCAAGACGTCGAGTTGGTGCAGTCGCCACTGGAACGATTCAAACGGCCGACCGGCTTCCATCAATGCCTTGGCGAGTTTGTCAGCGAGTCGAGCCCTTTGATCGCGACTGTCGCTGGCTTCTTCGCTGATCGGGTGCAGATGAATCCACTGGTCTCGCAGGTCGTTCGTTTCGGCGATCAGCCTGGCACGCTGGTAGAACAGTGCCGCATCGTGTTCCCGATCGATTGCCAGCAACCAATTTCCAACGCGTTGGGTGCTGAGTTGATCGGTTGGGTTCAGTCGAATTGCTTGCAGCGTGGCCCCGATCGCGGCGTGTGGATGCTGGTGGTGCCCCAGCCAGATTCCCAGCGTCGCCCAGAAGTTGGCTTGCTGACGAGTCGATGGCTCGCTTTGCCGAATCCAATGGGGGATTGCATCGAAATGCTGAGCTTCCGCGAGAACGCGTCCTTGCAACGCCTGTTGATCCGCCGTCACCGATGCAGGGGAGATTTCAAGCAATCGTTCCAGTGCCGCTTCGTATTCTCGGAGGCTGGAATGCCAGACCGCTTGGGACATTGCGGTGGGGCCCGGAGGAGCAAACTTGGCCGGCGGAAAGCTCTGGCCTTGAGCGATCAAGGAGAGAGATTCGTCCAGGGTGGCTTGGCCGGTACGCGAGAGTTGCGAGGCAATTCGGGCAGCTTCCGCCATTTGTCCCGCTTCCAGGTGCTGTTGCCAGCGGCGGTGTCGCTCAGCCATCGGGTCGGGGGATTCAGGGGCCGACGGCGAGAGCGAACGTTGTTGATCGGATCCAGGTTCGCTCAGCGATTCACCGGAGCCGGGCGTTTGGGACGGGCAGCCAACGGTCAATGCCAAGAGCAACAGGACGCCCAAACGCAGCAAGAGAGAATCGTCGGTTGCCGTCATGGTGGCTTTCGCAAAGCAAGTTGGAATATCGGTGCCGCGACGGCATGGGGGATCGAAGTCGGACGGCACGTCCATTTCAGGCGTGGCGTTCAAGAGGTTGAGCCGTCTTCCCATCCTCGACTGGTACGAAGCACGTTTCAACGGTTCTCTCTTCGCATTGGGCGGCCTGAAACGCCGTTCAGCGACAGCGACAGTTGCGAAACGGACCCTAGTCGGAGGAAAAATATAAAATTTTCAGTGGTGTACAAAACATATTTTCCGGCGACGGAGCGAAAGCGATCCGTTTGATTCAGTCACATCTGCGTTTGGCAATATGTGTTAGACGAAAGCGGGTTGAATGTGGGTTGGAGTGTGCGGCGCAACTGAGTTCAAGGGAGTCGTTGAAGGGCTCGGGACCATGTGTTGACGAGTTTGAGTGCGAATATACCGATGGTTTTGAGACCGGTTTCATTCGGGGGGATACCGCGATTCGCCGTAGAAAAGGCGTTGGCCTTCGTGGCGAAGTTTATTTGCTAGCGTGTCTACAAAATGATTCAGTGAAATGCGACAAGGGTGCAAGGAATGGCGTCACGCGGGCCTCCTAAGGGAGGGGTGACTTCGTAGTGCGTCTGTAAGGGTGAGGAATTCGTCTTACTGTAACGGAACAAATGAGTACGATTGGTTACACAGCGGCGTTTCTAGAGACCGTTGCTGAAATATCTTTTGATTTCATTTCCGTTCTTTTGAGGAAAACGAATGACTCACTTCAATCCCCGTTTCGCACCGCAGTCAGCCAAGCGTGGTTTCACGCTGGTGGAACTGTTGGTCGTGATTGCGATCATCGGCGTCTTGGTGGGGCTGTTGTTGCCCGCCGTCCAGGCCGCCCGAGAGGCAGCTCGCCGAATGAGCTGCAGCAACAACTTCAAGCAAATCGGCTTGGCGTTGCACAACTACCACGCTGCCTTCAACATGTTGCCGCAACAAATGTCGGGTCCACACCGGGCCGGAGTTTGGTTGCACAGCCAGGATCCTGCTGGCGGCGAATGGAACTCTGGCAATCCGGCTTACAACGCGATGGGAACCAACAGTTTCCTGGTTGGTATTCTGCCGTTCTTGGAGCAACAAGGTCTGTGGGAGCAAATTGCGAATCCCCGTGACAACGACGGTGACGGAAACATCGATGTTCCTGCGTTCGGTTACGCCGGCGACAGCGATGCAGGCAACAACTATGACCCTTGGTTGACGGAAGTCCCTGGTTTCCGTTGCCCCAGCGACCCTGGTGCCGGAGCGCCTGCTCACGGACGGACCAACTACGGTGCCAGCATGGGGGATGGCTTTGATTACATGACGCAGGGCACCTACGAGTGGGACCTGTCGGCTCGCAAGGGCTGGCCAGCCGAACGCTCGCCTGCTGCGACGCGTGGATTTTTCATTGGTCGTACAACGACTCGATTCCGAGATGTGTTGGACGGGTTGTCGAACACGTTCGCTGCCGGTGAATTGGCGACGGACTTGATGGATTTGGACAACCGCACCAACGCGGCCAACTACACCGAGTGCGAGACCGACGTGAACTTCCAAGAAGCTTACGTGGATCCAACCCGTCCTCAGTTTTACTTGGACACAACCGATCTGAGTGGGAACACCGCGACGTCATGGACGCTGCGTTACGGTCGTGGATTCCGTTGGCACAGTGGTTATCCCGCTCAGTCAATGGTCTCGACGGTCAACCCACCGAACTCTCCCATTTGCGTGTTCCAAACAGGGGATTGGTTCCCAGAACGCGATGGCGGAAACGTTTCGCCCAGCAGTCGTCACCAAGGTGGTGTTCACATGCTGATGGGTGACGGGGCCGTGAAATTCATCACGGAATCGATCGAAGCCGGCAATCAAGAGGCACCTCCAGTGATCTGGAACGGATCCGGAATCAATCGACCTGGTGCACAGAGCCCGTATGGATTGTGGGGTGCTCTTGGCACGCGTGCTGCAAAAGAAACGATCGAAGAAGAATTCTGATTCGAATTCTTCTCTGACTTCTCAAAATCGGTCTTCGTCGCGAGTGGTTCGCGGCGGAGGCTTTTTCATTCCAAAGGACAATAAGTTGATCTCAAGAATTTCTCTGGCTGCGTTGTTTCTCTCGTCATTGTGCGTCATCGGATGCGGCCCAGGACAAACGGAAAAAGTGGTTTCGCCTGAAGACCTCAGCGCTTATGAAACCCCCGCAGGAGCGATGGAAGACGCGATGAAAGACGCAAGTCAGGACGCGAAAAAACGCAACTGAGCGACCGAGCTCGATCTGCCCACTGCCACCTCCGTTGTTGTCGCTGAAGCGATGGCAACGGAGGTTTTTTCGTATTTGGTGACCAAACTCGGCAGATTCCGTGTTCGCATTCCTGTCTGAGAAGCAGAACGGCAGACCACGACGCCGGCTTGGATTGACTGTTGCTGAGGTGGATCGGTGTTGGGGAACACTTGAGGCAAATACGGAGGGGCCGTGTGTTCAGCTCAAACTTAAGTCGATCATGTGTGGTCGGTTCGATGGCTCGCAACTACATCGAGACGTTCCACAACGTTGCGCTGGCTGGTCGCTTGTTGTTTGGGCGTTGCCGCATTGTTTTGAGGCAATCCCGCCAGCTTTTGATGCGAGCTTGATGTTTTGAAGGGCATGGGGGGGGCGACTGGCCCGCAAATAACACATCCGAACCGACAAAAAAAACAAGATTTTCAGTTCGATAGAGGGTGATCCTCGTCACCTAGAGGCTCGCTGCGGTGGGACGGGATCCCTTGTTGCGGGCTGAATTTATCGTGTGCGCATTTTGAAGCAAATTGTTTGCAAACGGTGCTGTCGCAAAATCGCGGGGTTCTGACGCGGAATGATGGTTGCGTGACATCGCGTCATTCAAAGGTTCGAGTTCGCTCGATGCCTTCCAGCCGCGTCCCAGTTTTATTGAGAGTCCGATGTTGAAGTATCCGTCTATGTCATCGCGTTCCCCGATTGTTCCGGCAGGCACTGATCACACGATTCGTACACAACGTGGTTTCACTTTGGTTGAACTGCTCGTTGTCATTGCGATCATTGGCGTGTTGGTTGGATTGCTGTTGCCAGCCGTGCAGTCGGCTCGAGAGGCCGCTCGCCGGATGAGCTGCAGCAACAACATGAAGCAGATCGGATTGGCACTTCACAACTATCACTCCGCGTTCAAATCGTTCCCAGCTTCGGGGCGACCTGAAAACTACACCGCGAATGGTTGGGCTCGGAAGCCATCGTGGTTCATCGCGATTTTGCCGCAATTGGAACAATCCGCCATCTACGACGGCATTGATTTTTCGGGATCGTCCTTTGACGGGACGAACGCGAGTTGGGCGGCACCCGTTGTTCATTGGGAAGAAATGGATCAAGCACGTGTGCCAGGTTTTTGGTGCCCTTCCAGTGTGCTCGCGAAAACGAATCCGTACCCAACGAATGATGCGACTCAAGCGTTGGGTGCACCAGAAAATTTAGAAGTTCAGATTCCTGACTATGCCGGCAACAGCGGTTGCAACTTCACCGGAGGAACCATCGACGATCACCCGACCGCAGTTTGGGATTGGGGTGGCGTTCATGCTGACAACGGTTTCTTTGGCATGAAGATGCGATTCGATTCACCGTGGCCTGGTACCGAGACCCGATTCGCTTCGCTGTTGGACGGAACATCACACACCATCGCAGTGGGTGAGCAAGGCGGCGTTCACGGAACCTTCAACGATCATCGTGCCGGAGCAGTTCTCGGGGGGATGTGGTCGTGCGGAACCGCCACTGCCGGCAGCTCGAAGAACAACTACGTCGTGACTCGTTATCCCATCAATTACTCCGGCGATGATTGGCCGTCGTGGGGCGGATTGAACTGGGACGGCGGTTGGGCGAAGAACGGGATGGAAACCGCGTTCAACAACACCGCGTTTCGATCGCAACACGTTGGCGGTGCCCAATTCGTGATGGGCGACGGTTCGGTGCACTTCATCACGGACAGTATTCAGTTCGAAATTTACACGGCGTTGATGGATCGTGCAGACCGGTCCGCGATGGAAGGACTTGAATGATGAATTGGAATCAAAAAGCAATGTTGGAAAATCAAAGTCGACGTCAACGGAACCGGCTATTGGGCTCGTCATTCTTGCTCTTCGGTTTGTTGAGCGTGTTGTCTGGATGTGGCCCATCGGGCCCCGAGATCGCAGAGGTTTCTGGGGTGGTTACCATGGGCGGGAATCCTGTTCCTGATGCTTCGATCACGTTCTATCCTGTCTCCGGTCGACAGTCGTTTGGTAAGTCGGACCAAGATGGACGCTACACGTTGGAGTATGCCCAGGATCAGCCGGGAGCAGTGACCGGGCAGCACCGAGTCAAAATCATGACAGGAGGGATGGGAGCACCCAGCATGCCGACCGGCCCTGGGGAGAGTCCCAGCAAATCTCGAACGCGTTCCAAAGGGATGACGCCACCGAAGGAAGTCACGCTTCCAGAGATGGTGACGGTTGAGTCCGGTCCGAACGAAATCGATCTGATCATTCCTTCTTCTTGAACGAGTCGTTTAAGCAGGTCGACAGGAATCTTTCGATCTTGGAACCGTTTCAGGAGGCGTTGTGGTGCTCCCAAGTGCAACCGGGGCCAACTCCCAAATGGCTCACGTGATTCGGACCGATCATTCCTGCTCACCTGCTTCGTGTTGAAACTCCGATCACCTCGGCTGCGATTTTTCGCGGTCGAGGTTTTTTGTTTGGTTGATTGCGGGCACCAAGAGCCCACCGGATTTGATCCGGTCATTTTGCTTGCTGGGCAGGACATTTGTCTGTCTTTCACTATGATGTTTGGGATGAATCCATCTCCATCTCATTCGGCAGACGCCGACGAACCAGCTCGCTCGCCAAGCGGACCTCGAACCTTCTTGTCCGAGGTTGTTGTTTCGTTGATCGCTCCGGCCGCTCTCGTTTTCTTGCTCGTCATTGCGACTTGGATGCAGCAAGGGTTTGTCGCTGGGATCCGATGCGGGATGGATTTGATTCAGCCGGTCGGCTTGATTTGGCTGGGCTTGTTGGCGCTGGCGACTCATGCGGTCCGCCAATGGAGACGGGGGACGGTTTCTGGTTTCAAGCCGATAGCATGGTTGGTTGGCTTTGTCCTGTGGGGAATCGTTGGCAATCCGGGGTTTGCCAATTGGGCCAGTTCCCAGGTTGAAAGCCCGCTGGTGTCAGAACCTCACCCGGCGTTGGAGCAGCGGTCGCTGGATCGGCCGCTGGATGCCGTGGTTGTTTTGGGAGGCGGTTCCTCCGCGATTGCACCTGGTTTCTATGAACTGGGGCGAGACGGCGAGCGAGTGATCTCAGCTGCTCAGGCGTACCATGCCAAGGCAACACGCGCGATCATCGTGACGGGATCTTCCACCGATGGTTACGAACCGCCATGGAAGCAATCGACCCAGTTGCTTCTCTCTTTGGGGGTTCCTGAGGAGGTGATTTTCCGGATCGAAGGCGTCAACACTCGAGCGGAGATGAAATCGCTGAAGCAATTGATGGACTCGCCGCCGGCCCAGTGGAAGGATCGTTGGACGGAAGAGTCGATGGAATCCGGTGAGCCCCAGGTGGGGCTGATCACAAGTGCCTTTCACATCCCGAGAGCGATGCGTTTGGCCAGCAACGCATCGTTGGATCTGATCCCGCTGCCTTGCGCGTTCCGCGCCAAAAACAACCCACGACCTTGGTTGGCGTCGTCGCTGGTTCCTGGTGCCGGTTCACTGGATGACGTTGGCAAGATGTTCAAAGAAACCGTCGCGAAAATGGCGGGGCAGTGATCTGAGCCGGATGGCTACAGATTCAGTTTTTGAAAGGTCGGTTCCAGGGCGGCTTTCCATTTGGAGTAACCGGCTTCGTTGGGGTGCAGCAGATCAGGGAATTCTTCCGCTTTGGCATCGCCCTGCTCATTTGCAAACGGCGTCCAGGTGTCGACCACGTGTACCGTTTCATTCTCTTCGGCGATCTCGGTCAGCAGTTCGTTGATGCGTTTGATTTGAGTCGCTGGGCGGGACTTGGTTTCGCTGCTGGGCATGACCAAGCACAGCACGATGGGCATTTCCGCATCGTGTTCTGAGAGTGCTTGAAGAATCAATCGGACGTTGCTGGCAACCGTTTCCGGCGAGGCATGTTCCTCGAGATCGTTGGTTCCCATCAGCATCACGACGGCTTGGGGATCCAGGTCGAGCACGTCCTCTTTCAGGCGATACAACATGCCGCGAGTCGTGTCGCCACTGATGCCGCGGTTGGCGACCTTGCGGTTTTCGAACGTGCCACGGAAATCGTCGCCCCACCCTTGCGTGATCGAGTCGCCAAGAAACACGATCGCGTTTTGGTCTTGTTGCGTGCGGGCGTCAAAGGTGGATCGACGCCGCTGCCAAACCTGCTTCATCCAGTCGTAGCGGCGAACCGGTCCTGAACCGGCCATCGAGTCATTGGTTTCAGGGATCAGGAACTGTTTCTCGACGGTTGCGGTGGCGTCTTGCGTCATCGCCGGCAATCCTGTGAACAGCATTCCAGCTTCCAAGCCAATCAAAGTGCAAAGCAGACGGAGACTGGAAAATCGGCGTTGATTCATGGGGGCAAACTCATCGGGTGGAACGAGGTGGGACCGCAGTAGTTTATCATGGAAGACGCCCGACAATGATGTCGCCGCTGAATCCACAACGGAGGAGCCAATGCCCAAACCGAAGTTAACGTTGGTCTCGATGAGCGGGTTGCGAGTGGGGCATGAAGAGTTGCTTCAACGCGGGTTGAGGTTGCCTGGTTTGGCTCGGCGTGCGTCGGCGCTTTCCCAATTGCCGCCGCTGGGACTGCTGACCATCGCAGGTTTGGTGCCTGAGAGCTGGGACATGGAACTGGTGCTGGACGATGGGGCGAGCGACGAGAGGGAGGTGGCCGATCAGATTTTGCTGGGGACCTCTTCGCCGACACAGCCAGCCGTCGTGGCATTTTCTGCGTTGACGCCTTCGGCCGATCGCGCGGCACGAATCAGTCGACTGGTTCGAGGCCGCAATGTGACGACGGTGATCGGTGGGCTGCATGCCACGGCAGCTCCCGAGCATTGCCGCCCGCATTTTGATGTGGTGGTTCAGGGGGATGGCGAAAGCACGTTCGCGAATTTGTTGACGGATGTCACCGAAGGAAGCTTGGCGAGGTCGTATCAGGCCGATGGATCCTTCTCGCTTGCGGATTCGCCCCTTCCTCGCTGGGATTTGTTGGGAGTTCATTCGCCGCCGCGGTACACGATTCAGTCGATGCGAGGCTGCCCGTGGGCGTGTTCGTTCTGCGCCGCGAGCCGAATGCTGGGGCCGGCGAGAGTCAAACCGGACGAACGGTTCGAAGCGGAGATGCGTGCGATCGCGAGTCAGAAGTCGCGTCCATGGATTGAATTGGCGGACGACAATACGTTCGCCAGCGGACGCGACCATGGACCCATGCTGGAATCATTGCGGCGGCACGGGGCCAGATGGTTCACCGAATCGGATTGGCGAATTGCCAATCAGCCACAACTGCTTTCGCAAATTGCCGAGAGCGGTTGTCGGCAGATCTTGATTGGCTTGGAATCCAACGTGTTTCGCTATCCCGGCATGGGCGCCAAGAACGCGGATTGGCAACGCATGTTGGATGCCGTCGATGCGATCCAAGAGGCGGGCATTGTGGTCAACGGTTGCTTGATCGTCGGGGCGGATGGCGAAACGTCTGAGTCGATCGAAAGACTCGGGGACTTCTTGGAAGAAGCTCCGATGGGTGAGATCCAATTGACGTTGCAGACGCCGTTTCCTGGGACCAGCCTGTACGAATCGTTGTTGCGGTCGCAGCGATTGTTGCCGGGCGACTTTTCTCGTTACACGTTGTTTGATGTCGTGTATCAGCCCGACCAAATGACGGCGGAGCAATTGCAAAGTGGATTCAACGACTTGGTGGAGCGAGTGTTTCGGCCCGAGGCCCAGGCTCGACGCGATGCCATTCAAAAGCGGATTCGATCCTCCCGGCGCACCTCAGGAAAACAAGCATGAATGATTCAGCAGGCACTGATCCAATGACGTTGCGTTTGCGAGATCCGTTGCTGTTTTTGTTGGGTGTGGAGTCGTCCATCCGAAGAGTGCTTCGTTGTCCCTGGTCGCTTCTGTTGGGGTTGGCTCTGGTCGCGACCGCATCGATGGCGCGTGAGTATGACGCGGTCAGTTGGTGGGACGCGCCCCAGGACTTGCTCGGGCCGTTTGCTGCGTCGTTGGTCATCTGCACGATCTTGTTCATTGCGGTGCAGATCTGTTTGGCAATGACAGGCGTGAAGCGAGATTCAAAGACCAGCTTGATTGGTGACTACCGAACCTTCCTGACCGGATATTGGATGACCGCTCCGCTGGCGTGGTTGTACGCGATTCCAATCGAGGTCATGGCGGATGAAATGGTCTCGCTGCGTTTCAATCTGACGCTGTTGTCGATCGTGTCCATTTGGCGAGTGGTGTTGTTCAGTCGTGTGATCGCAATTCAGTTTGGACTTCGAATTGGGGCCACGCTGACTTGGATTCTGGTTCCCTGCATGGTGATCGCGTTCTTTGCACTGCTGTCGGCTCAGTTGTCGATGGTTTCCCTCATGGGCGGCATTCGGTTGACGCAAACGCAGCAGGTATTGAGGAGTTATCAATCGACCGTCGCAGCCGGATGCTTTTATGGCTTCATTCCCGTTCTGATCGCGGCATTGGGTTCGATTGCGATGTCGAGCAAATCGAAGCATCGCTGGGATGAAATTGGTCGTCGCAGCGTCCCGATGCGACGAATCGTTTGGTTGTGGCCCGCGGTGTCAGCGGTGACCTTGCTGGTCGCGGCGACTTTCTTTCAGCCCCAACTCATGCGATCGGCGAAAGTGGACGCAATGCTTCGAAGTGGTGACATCGACGACGCCGTCGCGACGATGCAAGCCTCCGGGGAGGAAGCCTTTCCGATTGTCTGGGATCCGCCTCCAAAGTATCCCGATCGAGCCGACTGGTCGCCGAAAATCTCACTCGTCGCCGATGCACTTCAGACGCAGCAGGTTGAGCGGTGGATTGTGGATCGGTTGATGGTGCAAGCCGACGAGATTGCACTGCGACAAGAAGGATGGTTCGAGGGCACTGCCGATTTGGAGTACTTTCAAGATTACATCGTGCACCGTGACGTGGACACAATCGATCGAATGTTGACGACGCTCGGGAAGCTTCGCACGCTCCAGGTGGGGGACCAGGAAACGCAAAATCATCGGGGCGAGCTGATTCGGGTGATGGAGGTCTCACTCGCGGCAGCGATTCAGCGGCAGGAAGCGGAGGCGAGTGAATTGGCGAGTGACGAAGAGGAACAGACGGAAGGGGCTGCGGCGGAGACTTCGGAGAAGCCCGGAAGCTGAGTTGGGACTCGGTGCGTCCTCACTCACTGAATTGCCGCCAGTTGTTGCTTGGCGTCGTCGACGATTTCGGTTGCCCAGGTTTGTCCTTCGTAGAGCGTGACAATTCCCTCCAGGACCTTGGCTTTGTCTTGCGGTTCGAGCGACAACGCGGTGGTGAGCCGAAGTCGCAAGGCTTGTTGTCGCTGGGTGTTGGCAACCTGATCCGTGGGATCGGAGTTCAGCCGCTCAATTTCGTCACGAACGAGTGTCTCGAGTTGTTGCAACTCTCGAAGCCGAAGGCGATGTTTGAGTTTGTCGCCCGGCGAAAGTATCTCGCCGGCGGCTTCGGGATCGACGTCGAGTGAATAGACGTCCAGCCAAGCTTGCAGGTGCTTCGCTGCGTCAGCTTGAGATGTTTCGCGAAGCGACAACGCATCCAAAAGTGCTTCTTCGGCTGCCGGCAATTGGGAGGCTTGGCCGGTGGACCGGGAGCGATTCTTGAGCTGCCGATAGGTGGATTCGAGCTGGGCGGAACGCTGCCAATGGAGGACTTGTTCGGCGTTTTCGTTGTCCGGGTAAGTTTCCAGAAACAGGTTCATTCGCGGGATTTCCGAAGCCAGCGAACCGTCCATTTCAGCTGCTTCGAACGCCCCGTACAAGGTCGAAGCCGAGGGGGTGCGGATCGAATAGACGAACAGTGCGATGCCACCCAACAAGATCAAGACCATCCCGGCGATGGATGCCCAATGCACCCAATTCGAATCATGGCTTTCGGCACGGTGACGGTCCGACAGGTACCCACCGGGCGTCGCGGTGGAATCGATCGTCTGGAAATGAGTCTTGGCCTGTTCCTCGTTGCGTTTCGATTGCGTCAACGACTCGTTGGTGCTGGTCAGAGCCGGGGCCGTCAACGGATCGGCAAGGTTGCTGGGGTGTTCGTTGGCGACGACGCGTCGACCGGTCACGTGGTTGCCGCCGGTTTCGTTGGTTGGCAGGTCGGGCGAAATTTCGCGGGAGGCATCGGTGTGATGGTGGCCACGCGTGTCCAAGTCACCGGCCAAGTTGGGCGGCAGTTCTGGCGTGAATTCTTCGTCACCCAGTTGGGTACGCGACGCTTGCTCGTTCAGCGTTCGGCCACGTTGCAATCCAGCCCGCGTCGCTTTCAAGCGGTTCATCACCGCCAGCGCCGTCGGGGGACGATTGGCCGGATCTTTTTCGAGCAATTGATGCACGATCTCAACGACTTCGGCGGGGATGTCCGGATTGATCAGATCCAGCGGCACCGGGCGGTCTCGTTGCAACGCCTCCACGACTTGGGTGACCTTCTTGCCTGCAAAGGGGGCTCGTCCAGCGAGCATGGCGTACATCACGCTGCCGAGCGCGTACAGATCGGTGCGAGGCGTGATCGAGTGGCTGCCTGCTTGTTCGGGCGCCATGTAATCGGCCGTGCCCAGCACCGAACCATGCAGTGTTTGCTCCCCAAATCCAAACAGCTTGGCGATTCCAAAGTCGACCAGTTTGACTTCCCCGGCCTCGGTCAGAATCAAGTTGGCAGGTTTGAGGTCACGGTGAATCACGCCGATGTCATGGGCATGTTTGAGCGCCGCGCAAACTTGCGATGCGATGTCCAGCGTCGGCAGCCAACCGAGTCGCTTGACGTCGCGGATTCGTTTTTGCAGCGTTTCGCCGCGGACCAATTCCATGGAATAGAACAGTTGCCCGGCTTCTTCGCCGTAGCCGATCAAGCGGACGATTCCCGGGTGCCGCAGCCGACGCAGGGTTTCGACTTCCGCATCAAATCGGCGGCGGAACCGCATGTCGTCGGCAACATGTTGTGCGATCAACTTCACGGCGACTTCTTCGCCGGTCTTGCCGTGCCGAGCCCGATAGACCGATCCCATGCCACCGCGGCCGATGACGCTTTCAATCTGATACGGTCCGAGTAGTTCAGGCTCAGCCATCAAGGTCCGTCCAATCGCCTCGTGGATCGTTGGAAATTTCGGTCGGCTCGCCTTCATCGGCCAGCGTTTGAATTTTTTGTCGCGTGGTGTCGACGGACTCAGCGTCCATCAAGGGCTGCAGTTTGATGCGAAAGGACTTGGTTTGCCCGGCACCGATGTCGAGCAATCGGCCTTGTTTTTCTTCGAATCCGCGGCGGTTTGGGAAACCGGTGGCAGGTTCCATGCCGGTCACGTACCCGTCCGCTTCGGCGGCTGTGTTCTTCCATAATACAAAGGCGGGCAGCGTCGATGTTTTGTAGCTGACAGCAAAACCCCGGTCCTGTTCGGGCGACGTCAGCATGGTGTGCGTGTAACCGGTTTCATCGGCCCGAGGGCGACCGAAGTAGACCCGTTCCGCTTGGCCGGTGGTGGGGCCGTCGAACTCGTCCCAGCGATCGATTTGGCCCGCCGCGTGAGCGTCTTTGGGGGCCAATTCGTCGAGGGCTGCTACCAGACGGCTGTTTTCGCCCAGAATCGGGGCGCCGATGTTGATGTGGTAAAGCAGTTGCATGGTTTGGGGCGTCTCCAATTCGTTGGTCACGTCGTCGAGCAGTTCGACTTCCGTGCGATCGGCATGGATGCGGATTTTGGATCGCATTCGAAAACGCTTGAAAAACAAGCGGGTTTCGACGGTGTCGGCGATCAATTCGACGCGACCACTGGCCTCGTCAAATTCCACCGATAGAGAGTCCGCTGGCGTGTTGGCGATGTGCCCGTGCAGGGGAAATTCCAGTTGGCCGTTGGCGTCGTGTTGTGGAGCACCATTGCTCTGCAAGCCACAGCGGACGACCAATTCGTCGAAACCCGACAACCACCCCAATCCACTGGGTTCGGAGACGGGCACGTGATTGGGGTGAACCGGCCCAATCACGGGGGAATGCCATCCAAACCGAACGCCATCGCACTCGATTCGCCAGATCGACATGCCCCGGGTTGGCAGCACATCGACATGCATTCGGCTGTTTTTCAGCCGGACAATTTCCACGCCTTCGCTGACGCCACCTCGAAAAACCCCGTGCCGGATCGTCCAGTCGCCTACCCGGGTGGACAAATCCAGGTGCATTGGGCTGGTGGTGTCCCACTGGATTCGTTGCTCACGGTCGTCAACTTCTCGGACAACGATGGATTCGGTGGCCATGAAGGGCTTCCAATTCAATTCGAGGGTGGCGTGCAAAGCGGGGGCATTCTGGACCCGGCCTCTGAACTTGTATAGACCTTCACGTCGGCCTAAAACATGTCGTGGAAACGGTCTGGGCGCAATCCGTGTGGATTGTGTTCCATGCTAGTGATCATCCATCCTCCCCATTCTCACCCGCCTCCCAACCGAGCACCCGATGAGCACCGTGAAGTTAGACGAAGGATTAATTCAGGGCGACAGCGTTTCCAGTATCCTCGATTCTGCCATGGACGCCCATGGTGGTGTACTGCGGTTGACGCCAACCTGGGTCCCACGTTCATTCTTGCATCCCGGCCGACGGATCAAATTGCATCCGTCGGATTACTATCGATTCGGTGCAGATCGCGGCGGGATTGACGAACGCTGGTTCGGAAGCACGACCGACGCGGCCAACGAAGGCCGAGTTTGGCACGAAGGGCAGAGTTTTTGCTTGTTCGAAGGCAAGAAATTCATGCTCAAGGACGCTGTGGCCGAACGCGGCAACGACATCGTCGGCGAAGCGATTTATTCGAAGTATGACCGTTGGCCGGTGTATTCGAAGTTCTTCGACAACATGGGCCCCATCCCGCACCACATGCACCAGTCGTTTGAAGACGCGGAATTGGTTGGCCAGGAAGGCAAGCCGGAAAGTTATTACTTCCCGCCCCAGTTGAACAACGTCGACAACAACTTCTCCTACACGTTCATGGGATTGGAGCCCGGCACCCAGCCTGAGGACGTGCGGCGTTGCCTGGAAAACTGGAACGAAGGCGACAACGGCATCTTGGATCTCAGTCGTGCCTACCGTCTGAAACGTGGGACCGGTTGGTTGATTCCACCGGGAGTTCTCCACGCTCCAGGGTCGTTGTGCACGTATGAGCCACAATGGGGCAGCGACGTGTTTGGCATGTACCAATCGATCGTCGAAGGCCGCTATGTGCCTTGGTCGTTGCTGGTCAAGGACATGCCGGAAGACAAACACCAGGACCTCGATTTCATCGTCGGTCAATTGGACTGGGACAAGAACGTTGACACGCACTTCAAAAACAGCAATTACCTCGAACCGGTTCGCGACGAAAAACGCAGCGGCGACGGGTACGAAGATTTGTGGATCGTCTACGGCACGGTCGATGGGGCTCAATTGTTCAGCGCCAAAGAGCTGACAATCGCTCCGGGTGCCAAGTGCGTTCTCAAAGACGGTGCGGCCAGCAGCTGGATCACCGTTCAGGGCCGCGGCCGGATCGGCAACCTCGACCTGCAAACTCCCGCGATGATTCGCTTTGGCGAGAACACGACCGACGAGGTGTTCATCAGCCACGTGGCAGCGACCAACGGCGTCGAGATCGAAAACCTGGGCAGCGAACCATTGGTCGGTTTGCGGTACTTCGGCCCCAACGCTCACACCGACATTCCAAAAGCCGGTAGCTGAGCCCATTCGTTCCAAACGAATTGAGACCATTCACGAAAAGCGAGCGTTCCTCCGTCTGGGACGCTCGTTTTTTTGCGTCAACTGACAAGGACGGATGGTCGTTGGCAACCAACAGCGGGGGATCTCGGTGGAGAATCTCGATGCTGAATGGAGCGGTGTTGCGGTTCGTACCGGCAATGTTTGCGAGACGTGTCCAAGACAGGATGGATGCGACTTGTCGACTTTGAGTTGAGACGATATCCTGCCGCTTTGCCCGCGGATGTGGCGGAATTGGCAGACGCGCTAGACTCAGGATCTAGTGCCCGATAAGGGCGTGGAGGTTCGAATCCTCTCATCCGTACTTGATTGAAATTCAACGAATTAGCCTCCTTTTGGGCCGCTGTGATTGAAACGGCGCCCGGCAAGGAGGCTTTTTTCGTGCCGTTTTTGTGTTCTGGGCTTTTGTAACAACCGACGCTGCCTCTCAATTTGATTGCAGTGGCTGGTCCGGTTGTGACGATGCAGTGGGTTGTGCGGAGGGGCTTTCTGCACCGGTGAGCGAGAAAACTCGGTCGCCGATTCATTCGAACACAAGGTGGCACCGTGACCGGCAAGCTCATTCGATTCAATCAACGGAAGCGTTCCGCAAAATTGGCGTCCGCGAAACGTGTTGCCCTTGCGTTGGCAATCGCGACGTCCACGGCGATGGGAGTTTCTGCCCAGCGTCCCAATCAGCCTCAGCTGAAGCACCTCAACGTGCCCGGTTCCGTGGCGGATTCCGTGGCGACTCGCTTGAGTCTCCAGTACCTCGACCAACCGGGCGTGACCATCACGCCCGATGACCGTCCCGGCGGTGGGTTGCTGGTGCTGGCTCCACCTGATTTGCAAAACAAAATTGCGGCTGACGCGGCGACGTTGTCCAACAGCTTGGCTCAAGTCGCTGGACCTCAGTCCGCGACGCCCATCACGGTGCACTTGGTCAACATCACGTGGCGGGAAGTGGAAGACGCCCTGCGGATCATCGCTGGCGAAGACGTGCCTGTGACGACCAGCCGCAACGGGGAGCGAGCGTCGTTCACGTTGACGATGGAAAAACGTGGCGGCACGACGACGCGAGTCGAAGTCGATCGACGATCCAACGCGGTGACGTTGACGACCAGCCCGCTGATGCACAACACGTGGCGGAAAACGATCCAAGCGATCGACCAAGCCCCTCGGTTTGCAGGCGAAGAAACTCGCGTGTACATGCTGCAACACGCCAAGATTTCGTCGGTGCAGCGTGCCATTCGTTTGCTGCGAGACCTGGACCCCAAGAGCGGTTCTGGCACCTCGGCACGCCCTGCTTCCAACCGGACTCAGGCCAACTTCCGCACCGCAGCATTTCAGAATGAGGGCGGCACTGCGGCGCCGGACGGAGCCGCTGATGTGGCGGCAGCCGATTCCGACTCGGAGGGCGACGATGCTGCCGGTCCGATCGGCGATCCCGAGATTCAGTTCGTTCCTGAGTCGGGTTTGATCATTGTCAAAGGCAACAAACGCGATATCCAACGCGTCATGGATATCGTCAAAGACATCGAAGAAAAGAGCAAGCTGACTCAGCCTGAGATCCAAGTTCGTCAACTTCAGCATGCCGATTCCAACGCGGTGTCGGCTCTGCTCACGCAGCTCTATGAAGACGTGTTGTCGGCTCGCCAAGGTGACGTCAGCATCACCGCACTGGATTCGCCCAACGCATTGTTGTTGATCGGTCGCAAAGAAGCGATCGAAGCGGTCAACGACTTGATCGAAAAGATCGATCAGCCGATTCCAGACTCGGATCGCTTGCGTGTCTTCCGCTTGCAGCACGCATCGGCAACGGACGCGGAAGCCACCATCCAAGGGTTCTTCACCAATCAACCCGGTGGCGATGAAGAAAATCGTCCTGGATTGGGAGTTCGCGTTCGGGTCACGGCCGACTATCGAACGAACTCGTTGATCGTCAGTGCGTCGCCGCGCGACCTCGCGGAAGTGACTCGATTGGTCGAGGAAATCGACGTCCAGAAAATTGCGTCGACGGCTGAAATCAAAGTCTTTCCGCTCACCAATGCACGAGCCGAAGACATGGTCGAAGTCTTGCAGGATGCGATTTCGGGCGAGCCTGAAAACATCGCCGGTGACACGACTGCCGCTGCATCGTCCTTGTCGATCGTTTCACTGAGTTCACCCGGCAACAAGATCCTTGATTCAGGGGTTTTGAACGGTGCCGTGATCACCGCGGACAGCAACGTCAACGCTGTTGTCGTTCGTGCTCCCGCTGGTGGCATGCCATTGATCGCTGAACTGATTCGTCAGCTCGATCAAACGCCCGGCATTGATTCGCTGGTCAAAGTGTTCACGATCGAAAATGGTGACGCGACGCAGTTGACCACCGCACTGCAGAACTTGTTCGGCGACGATGCTGCGACCAATGGGACCAGCGTTGGTGCAGGCAACCTTGGCAACCTGCAGACGTTGACAGCTTCCGAGAGTGCGTTGACTCCGCTGGTCTTCTCAACCGACATCCGCACCAACAGCATCATTGCCAGCGGTTCGGCCGAAGACTTGGAAGTGGTCGAAAGCATCTTGTTGCGACTCGACAGCGAAGGTTTTGCCGAACGCATCACCGAAGTGATTTGGCTCAAGCACCAAATCGCGGAGAATGTCGCGGCAGCCATCACGAACTATGTTTCGCAGCGTCAGCAATCTCGCAACGTGATCACGCAGTTCCAGCAAGGCCTGGGACCCTTGGACCTGCCAGATCGCGACATCGTCGCGGTTGCCGAAGCTCAAACGAACAGCGTGTTGCTCAGCGTCTCGCCACGGATCTATGAAGAGGTCCGTCAGCTGATCGATCGCTTGGACCGTCGTCCACCGATGGTTTTGATCAAAACCTTGATCGCCGAAGTGGAACTGGACGACGGCTTTGAAATCGGCGGTGAGTTCGGGCTGCAAGATTCGTTGCTGTTCGATCGTGGCAAGGCCACCGGTGCGATTGCCAACCCAGCCTCGGATCCAGGGTTCAACTTTGGTGGCACGAGTCTTCCCAACAGCAACTCGTTCGGACAAGAAAGCCTCGCGTCGCAAGGCTTGACCAGCTTCGGATCCAACGCCAGTCAGTTGACACAGCTCAGCGGTCTTAACTCCGGTGGCTTTGTCTTCTCTGCGGCCAGCGAGTCCGTCAACCTGTTTTTGCGAACCCTGCGAGTTGCCAATCGACTGCAGATTCTCAGCCGGCCTGAGATCATGACGGCCGACAACACGGAAGGCTATGTCCAAGTCGGTCAAAGCTTCCCTCGTCCCACTGAATTGTCCTTCACCGGAGGAACGGGCGGGACGGCGTCTCAACCGATCATCGGGATTGAAGACGAGGAAATCGGGATCATCTTGCGAGTCACTCCGCGGGTTGGTGCGGATGGCCTGATCATGATGGCCATTGATGCCAGTCGCAGTGACATCAACCCGAATGAAGGGCAGATCATTGGTTCGTTCCAAGACGATGTCCCCATTTTCGTGCCGGCGATCGATCGAACACAAGCCCAAGCCACCGTCACTGCGTTTGATGGACAGACGGTTGTCTTCGGCGGATTGATTCAGAAGTTCCGTCAGAACCGGACTCGTCGAGTCCCATACCTGGCCGACATCCCGCTAGTGGGAACGTTCTTCAAGTACGACTCCGAGATCGAAACTCGGAGCGAACTCTTGGTGGTCATGACGCCTATCTTGGTGACCGGCCACGAAGACCTTGAATACGTCAAACAGGTCGAGTCCAGCCGCATGAGTTGGTGCTTGGCCGACGTGGTGGAGATGCACGGTGACGTCGGTTTGTCGGGTGGCTATGGATTGTGGGGACCCGCCGTGGGCCCAACGATCTACCCCGATTTGCATCCCACCGTGGATGTCTTTCCTGCAGCCGATATGCCCGGTGGCAATCGAGCGATGAAGGCGGGCGTGATCCCACCAGGAAGCGTCATCAATTCGGTCGACGGAAACGTGGTCCCCGGTTCGGCAGGGCAATTGCCACCCGATGTGACTTTGAATCCAGGTGAATCAATCATTCGCAATGACTGGATCGAAGCTCCTCAGGGATCCGTGCCAACGCCTCAGCAAGGGTTGCCGGTCGATCAATTGCCCGCACCAGTGATGTCCGCACCGGGTGAGTTTCTGCCAGCCCCTGTTTCAGGTGGCGTTCCCGCAACGGGAGCAGGTTTCACCGGAGCAACGCCGACCAAGCAAGCCAGTAACGGCGCGACATCGCAAGTGCCGGTCAAGCAGGTCTCCGCTCGAATGCCTTCGCAGCCGTCTGCCAACCAGCCGACGAGCACACCTCCCGCTGACACGAAACCTGTGAGCGAAGAAGTGCCTGCCAAGAAACGTTGGTTCAACTTCAATCGATCGAAGTAGTGAGTCCATTGCCAAGTCACGCCGGCGTGAATCGCGTCCTGCACTCACGCTGACGTGACATGGCAACGAAGAAGTGCATCCGTTTGGGAACGTCCCAGCGGATCGTCAAAGACGACGTTGTTGCAAATTCATTCAGAACAATCCCGCAATTGTTCCGGTGATCTTCACCAGCGTTGATGGAATTTGTGTCGTCGTGAATCTTCGTCCCAAGGTGCCAATCGCACGGGGGAGCATTCGCGGTCAACCCTCAAAGCAGAGACCCAGACATGTCATTGAAATCTCGCGCCCGAATTGCATCCCGAGTGACACTCGGGGTTTGCTTGGTCAGTCTGACACTCAGCACCGGTTGTGCGTCGATGACCCAGTCCGACTCCGCGGCTCCGAAGAAAACACTGTTGGAGCGGATGCCCTGGGCCAAAAAGGATCAGGCACCTGAACCGTATCCCAACCCCGCGAAGCTGGCGGCCGTTTGGTCGACGGAGTCACTCACTCAGGTCGGCCGTGTGCCCACGCGTGGTTTTGGCGGACGCATCTTCTTCTACGATGAAAAATCCAAGCCGGTGCCGGTGGAAGGCACGTTGGTGATCCATGGCTTCGATGAAAAATCAAAGGACCCAAAGGCGGCCGTGAAACGGTATGAGTTCACTCCCGAGCAATTGACCAGTCACTTCAGCCAGTCGGACGTTGGTGCCTCTTACAGCGTTTGGGTGCCGTGGGATGCGATCGGTGGCGAACAACGTCACATCTCGTTGGTGGCGTCGTTCAAGACTCAAGAAGGCAAGACCATTCAGGGGCAACCAACCAATGTCTTGTTGCCGGGGTCGAAAACCGACGCTGACATGGCACTCGCCAATCGGTATTCGCCTGACTTCCGAGCGTGGCAGCACGCCTCGTCGGGCAAGACCTCGCCGAGCAGCGGTTTGACAACGACGACGATTTCTCGCCCCACGGTTCGGGATCGCTCGAGCGAGTTGCCACCCTCGGTGGGAAGCTGGAACGTCGCGCGTTCGACTTCTTCCAATTCGATTGACATCGCGATGGTGAACCAAGGCAACGCACCGGAGGACGCCAGTGGCGAACCGGCCGACGCAATCGCTTCGCCGGACAAGACGAGTTCGCCACAAGTCCTGCCGGCATCCACACGATTGAAGTGAGTGAGACCTCGGGGGACGTGTGTAGGCCAGGTCTTACCTGGCTGGGTTTGGACGGGCTGCGTTGAGTTTTGAGGGGTGGTTCGACGCCTCGCTTTGTTCCAAAGCATTGGCGTGAGTGCCAGGTAGAACCTGGCCTACGTCACTGGCCGGTTGATTTGCCAGGGCAGTGACATGCCCGGCCGTGAACACGCCTCGCTTTGTTCCAAAGCATTGGCGTGGATGCCATGTGGGACATGGCCTACGAGCGGATCGAATGTCGGCCAGGTGAGGTTCGGCCTGCATTTTGGGGGAGGTCGGCACGGCAGATCTACAAAAAAAGAGCCCGGTGGATACCGGGCTCTTGGCGTTTGTCATGGGGTTGTCGGCTCAATTAGCCGCAAGGCAGATCAGCCCAAGTTCCAACCGTCGCGGTATTCGCGTTGGACGAACTGGTTGACGGCTTCCACATTGGGGCTCGTCAGATCCTTGGCGTTCCATTCAATGCGTTGGCCTTCGCCGGCACGCATCGCCAAGTTGCCGACCAAGATCGTTTCGGTCAGGCGGCCAGCGTAACCGAAGTTTGACATGGTGCCGGGCTCGTACTCGCCTTTGATCGTGCTGACGAATTCCCATTTGTGACGCTCGTCGCCACTGGCTTTGAAGGGGATGCGAGGCAACCAAGGTTCGGGCTTCTTGAAGTCGACGTACTTGTCTTCTGGAAGCAAGTAGTACTTGGCTCCGTAATCGTCGGGTGAGAACACGAGGCCTTTGCTGCCGACGATGACTGCACCGGATTGTTTCCGGCCGCCGTCGCGTTGAGCTTGAACGCGTTTTTGGAACGACTCGGGCAATTGCGAGATGATGCTTTCAGGTGGCAGGTTGCCGCCGTCGTACCAGTAGAACTTGCATGGTGGCAACGTTTTTCCGTCGGCGCCTTCGCGTTCTGGAAATTCGAACATCAGCGAGCTGCTGCCGGGGTACTGTTCGCCTTCGACGATGCCAGGGTTCTTCACCGCGGTGACCGCGATGGGGTCCCACAGTTGAAGGGCTTTGACGGGCATGTTGGTGGTGTGACAGGCCATGTCACCGAGAGCACCGGTGCCGAAGTCGACCCAACCACGCCAGTTGAACGAGTGGTAAGCGCCTTTCACGAACGGACGCATCGGGGCTGGGCCGATCCAAGCGTCCCAGTTCAACGAATCTGGCACGGGGTCTTCGCCGGCAGGGCGTCCGCCACCTTGTGGCCACACGGGACGGTTGCTGAAGATGTGGATCTCGCTGACGTCGCCAATCGCGCCGCTTTGGATGACTTCCACTGCTTCGCGAAGACCGTCTTCGCTGGTGCCTTGGTTGCCCATCTGAGTGATGACGCCCGTCTTCTCAGCGGTTTCTCGCATCAGGCGAGCTTCGCGAATCGACCAAGTCATGGGTTTTTGGCAATAGATGTGCTTGCCCATGTTCATGGCTTTGACACATGCCGCAGCGTGTGTGTGGTCCGGCGTGCTGCAGGTCACGATGTCGACCTTGTCGCCCATCTTGTCCAGCATTTCGCGGAAGTCATCGAACTGTTCCGCATCTTGGAACTCACGTCCCTTCTTGGCCAGGGTGTCGCGATCGACATCGCACAGGGCGGCGATCTTCACACCTTGGTTGGCGATGTGGCTGGTGTCGCTGCCACCTTTGCCGCCGACGCCGATGCAGGCTGCTGACAACGAGTTCAATGCGGAGGATGACTCATCTTGTGCCACGCTGGTGCCAGCGAAGTAGCCGACTCCTGCGGTCAATGCGGCCGATTGGCCAATGAAACGACGGCGGTTGGTTTTCGAGGTCATGGACAAACAATTCCGAAGGTAGGAAGGGTGGGCGGGCGGAAGTGTGAATCGCCACCGCATCAGGCTGCAGCGAGATTCTGTAACAAGATATCGTAGGTGATCGCAGAGTGGAGCGATGATCCTGCAATCGGATTGTACTTCACCTGAGTGCCTAGATTAACAACTCAATAGAGGCCGTTCAATCTTTCCGCAAGAACGATTGTGAGTCCGCTGGTTCTGGGAATCTCGGAACAGGACAGGGAACAGCACAAATTTGGCGCAGGGGGGAACGAAATGACCATCCAGAAAAAGAGCCGCTCCCGAGAAGAAGCGGCCTGAGGCATTTGTTTTAGGGGGAATTCGCCCGTTTGGGCAGGCGATCACCGGAGGCCGTGTGCCGCAGCAAATCGTCGCCGTTGAGGCGGTTTCTCAATCAGGACGTTTCGATCAGCTGCCAATTGCCGGCATCGGTCTCGACCTTCCAAATTTCCGGGAGTGCTTCGTCTTTCAGTTGGCTGGCGACCAACGATGCCAACGGATCGGGGATCACAAAGGCGACGACTTGATTCCGGTTGCGTTTGAGGATTCGTCGGACGGCTTTGCCAACACGGTGTGCGGCTTCGTGCATCGACTCACCGCCGGGAGGGCAAGTCGACTCTGGTGTGTCGCACAATTCCCGATACAGTCGAGGCTGGTTGCGCCGGATTTCCTCGATCAGTTTGCCGTGCCACAGGCCGTGGTCCACGTTGCGAAACTCATCGATGACCTTGGGACGCAGATCGCGGCCTTCGGAAAGACAGGTTGCTGTTTCCACTGCGGATTGGCAGGGGGCACAGTAGATCGCATTCAAGCGAATGCCCGCCAATTCACTGGCGAGAGCTTCCGCCTGCAAACGACCGCGTTCGCACAACGGCACGTCCAGGTTGCCCTTCATGCGACCTTGTTCATCAAAGGTCGTCGCGCCGGGACGAATCAAAACCAGCTTGGAAGCTGCTTTGGGCCAAAGTGAAATCATGACTGTTCTCCTGATGGAGGAGGCGAACCATGCATGGCTTGGGTCAGTTCGTTGATCGCGGTTTCGTAATCATGCTGGCCGAAGATCGCGGAGCCAACGACGAACAAATCGCAACCGGCCGCGCGAGCGGCGCCAATGGTCTCGGCTTTGATGCCGCCATCGATTTCCAGCAGCAAGTCCGGTTTACGTTCTTTCAGGCTACGCAACCGATCCAGTGACACCGGATTGAATTTTTGGCCGCCGAACCCAGCGTTGACGCTCATCACCAACACCATGTCGACGCAATCCAGGCAGGCGTCCAACTGGGTGAAATCGGTGTCGGGGTTGATGGCAACGCCCACACCCACACCCAGGTCGTGAATCTTTCCCGCCACGTCGACGCTGTCATTCACGGCCTCGACATGGAAGGTCAGCATGTCCGCGCCAGCATCCACCATCGGCTTTGCATACGCCAAAGGATCGCTGATCATCAGATGGACATCCAACGGCATGTCCGTGTGACGACGCAGGCCTTCGACAATGGGCATGCCGTAGGACAGGTTGGGCACAAAGTGGCCATCCATGACATCCAAGTGCAACACACGCGTTCCCGCGGCGGTCAGCTTTTCAACCTCGGTGCGTAAATCACCAAAGTCACATTGCAAAAGGCTCGGCAAAATTGCCGGCCCAGCAGCACGGATGGAATCGAGCTTCGCTCGGCTCATACAGTTGTCTCATCGGGGAATGGATTCACCACGCAGGGATCACGCCAGGTGGCCAATGGAAACGTCCGAAAACGCTCAATCGAGGTCTCGCCGCCAGCTCGGGGAAACCGAGCCGCCTGCGATTTGCGATTGCATCCAGCTGATTTGTCAGCGGAATGCCCACATTGCGTTGGTGTGATGCGATCGACGTGCCAATCTTCGCGGCCAAAATCCGATCCGATCGGAAGGCGGAATACGAAATGACGACACACGATTGCATCGATGGGGCAACAGATTGAACAAGAGCCGGTGCCGCTGTCAATCGGCAGAGGAAACTCAGGGGGAGTCCTCCAAGCCACAATGGCGGACGTAACTCGCAAATTCAAAACAACCGGCATTTGCTAGCAATTGCAATGGCGGGGAATCTTCCGTAGAAATTTGATTGGGAGACGGTGAAGTTTGCGAGTTGGCTGCCTGTCCGGCAAGTTTTGCCTGGCAGGAAGCTTGGATCGCGGCAGCCCACCGACCACGCTTTAGGTCGTGCCGTGTTGCCAAGCGTTTATTATCACCCTCCCTTGGGACGTTCGAACTTGGGACGTTCGAAAAATAAATGGTGGCGGGCGTCTGGGTATCGCCCCGGATGGGGCCGTCATGCTTCGCTCGGGGCGGAAGCTCCGAGAGACCGATGCCGGAAAACAAACGGTCGCCCCGGATGGGGCCGTCGTGGGAGTTGGGGGCGTCCCTCGCTCACGCGTCGGGTTGTGAACTCGAGTGAATTCAACCGGCCGGTCAGGGACGGGACGATTCAATCGTGGGTCTGTTCGCGCAGGACCTCGATCAGGCGATTGCGAATGAGGTCGCCCCAGATGACATAGCCCTCTTCGTTGAGGTGCAATTGATCGCCCACGAACAGGTTTTCTCGCGGTTGGTTGTCGTGCGTCATGAACGTTTCCGCTGTGGAAACGAAGTGCACATTGGGTTCGGTGAAGCAAATCTCTCGCAATCTGGCGTTGAGTTCGCGGATTTGGGGCCACGCGTCGTAGCGTGAACGGGTCGGAGTGATTTCGACCAGCAGCACGGGGGCATCGGGACGGTGCTCGCGAGCGACCGCGACGACGTGGCGAACCAATTTCTCGACCTCGGCGGGGTCGGCATCGTTTTCACGCCCCGAGATGTCATTGGCGACGAAAACCACCACAGCGCGAAAATCATGCGGCGTGATCAGTCGCTCCGCGAACACTGCCAAATCGGAGAACTTCGCTCCGCCATAACCACGTGGGATGACTCGAAACGGGGCCAGATCTTCTGCCGCAGAGTCCCAGCGACGGATGCTGCTGCTGCCAATCAACAGGATCCCGTCAGCTGGATCGGTGGTTTCTGCATCCAGAGTCTCATATTTCTGGATTTCCTTTTCCCATCGCTTGGTGGCCGCGTCGCGGTAGGGCGCTAGGAGGTCGGGATCGGCTTCGGAGGCGTCTGGAGCGGCCGAATTGGGGGCAGACGCGTCTTGGGCTGTCGCGGCGGGAAGGATCGCGACGCACGTCAGTCCGCCCAGAATCCAAGCGGTCAATGGATGGAGTGTGGAACGAGTCAAATGAGGCGGATGGGGAGCGGTGGTTCGCAAACGCATGGTGGGATCGGGGGTGAGGGGAATGGGGCGGGAGCGGTGCCGCCGAAAGGGCACCGCGGAGGGAGTCGAAAGGGCCCGAAAGTTAAAATGCGTAGTTTAGCATGCATCGCAACGGCTTCGGAGAACACCTTCGTGGGTCAACCCGTCTTGTCACCTGGTGTTCAATCGCGAACACTGAACCTTCTTGCCCCGATTGGGCCTTTTGTTCATGACGGCAACCCTGTATTCCACGCCAAAGGCTACCACGAATGTCCGATCCGTTTGGTTCCCCGTTTCCGTCCCTGCATGATCAGAACCTAAACGCGCAACACGCCATGGCTTCGGATCATCGTCTCGCAAATGCGGCTTCCTATCAGAGTTACCAGCGTCAGCGTCAGATGACGCTGGGCGATTTGTTGCTTGAAAACCGAATCGTTTTCATGCAAGGCGAGATTCACTACGCCAACGCCAACGAAATCGTGATGAAGTTGTTGTACCTTCAGAGCGAAAATCGTCGCAAAGACATCCACCTGTACATCAATTCGCCCGGCGGCAGTGTGACCGCGACTTTGGCGATTTACGACACGATGCAAATGCTGTCGTGCCCCGTCGCCACGTATTGCGTCGGCGAAGCCTGCAGCGGAGCAGCCGTGTTGCTGGTCGGTGGTGCCAAGGGAAAACGATTCTGCTTGCCCAACAGCCGCGTGATGATGCACCAACCACTCGGTGGCGTTTCGGGTCAAGTCAGCGACATCGAAATTCAAGCCGCTGAAATGTTCCGTTACCGCGACAAATTGAACGAAATCATTTCCGGCCACTGTGGCAAATCGGTCGAGCAAATTGCCAAGGACACCGATCGCGATTTCTTCTTGGACGCCCAACAAGCCAAAGAGTACGGGCTCGTTGACGACATCTTGCTGGGAACTCCCGTGAGCGAAAACGACGAAGACTGATTCCTCTCAGACTTCGGACCTCCTCTTCTCAACGAACCAAAACAACTAGGACATCATCATGCCCGTCATCCCTTACGTGGTCGAAAGCAACGGCCGCGAAGAACGCACGTACGACATTTACAGCCGGTTGCTGAAGGACCGGATCATTTTTCTGGGGCAACAAGTCGACGACCAAATCAGCAACGCGCTCGTCGCTCAAATGCTGTTTTTGCAAGCGGACGATCCCAAGAAGGACATCCACATGTACATCAACTCGCCTGGTGGCAGCATCACGGCGGGAATGGCGATCTATGACACGATGCAATTCGTTTCGTGTGACGTCGCGACGTACTGCATTGGCCAAGCCGCCTCGATGGGCGCGGTCCTGTTGACCGCCGGTGCCAAGGGCAAGCGATTCGCATTGCCGAACGCTCGGATCATGATTCACCAGCCACTCGCTGGCATGCAAGGCACCGCGCGTGAAGTGGAAATCCACGTCGCTGAGTTGCGCCGAATCAAGCAACGCATGAACGAGATCATGATCGAACACACCGGTCACTCGCTCGAAAAGATCGAAGAGGACACCGACCGTGACCGCTTCATGTCAGCCGATGAAGCTTGCAGTTATGGTTTGATCGACAAGGTGGTCAAAAGCATCGACGACTGATCGATTTTGATTCAGTGAGAGGGCCGGTTTCCGCCGGCCATCTCGCAAACAAACCGTAGTGGACGAGGCAACGAGTCCGGCCGCGCAACGAGCCAGCACCGAGACTCGTTGCCTTGTCCACTACGCGTTGAGATTTTGTCTCAGCGGGTTTTGCCTCGCCCCCTTCGTCTAGTGGCCCAGGACGTCGGCCTTTATCCGGCCGAAACGCTCGTTCGAATCGGGCAGGGGGTACTCTCGCTCTGGAGGCGTTCTTGCAACGCCTGCGTGGTGCTGATTGCAAAGGGCAAGTTGACAATTGCAAAATGCAAAATCGCGGATTCAGGCAACCTGCTTCCAGCGTCACAGCAATTTGAAATTTACAATTGTCAATTTCACTTTTTCAATGCCCTGGTGGTCCCTCGCTCACGCGTTCGGGTTGCGAAGTGAGTGGTAGCTGGACTCGCTAGAATTCAGATGGTTGAGTTGGTGAGCGTCCGAATTCTGGCAAATCCGGCTACGGTCTGTGACCACTTCGCACCGATTCGTCAGGCTGGTGGGGCCTGGCCTACGTTGACCTCCCAGCGAGCGGCGTCGATGGGATACGGGTTGCGACCGCGTTGGTCACGCGTTTTCCAGGCGTGATGTCCAGAGCTGGATCTGCTCACGAACTCGGGCCGGTGCGGTGGAGCCTTCGCTGCGGAAAGCGGCGATCGCATTGGTCGTGCCGAGCACCTCGTAAATCGATTCATCGATTTGATCGCTGAGCTTTTGGTAGGTTGCCAGAGGCAATTCCGACAGCCTCACGTCCTGCTGCATCGCTTCCGAGACGATCGCACCGACCAAGTGGTGAGCAGTGCGTTGGGGCATCCCGCGAGCGATCATCCACTCCATCAAGGTCGTCGCATCGAGGTAGCCCTTCTCGATGCGTGCTGCGATGGAATCGCGTTTGAGTTCGGCTCCGCGAACGATCGGTGCGGCCAGTTCCAACATCGCTCGGGTTGTGTCGAAGGCATCGAACAACGGTGGCTTGTCTTCTTGCAAATCACGGTTGTAAGCCAACGGCAGATTCTTGATCAGCAGCATCAGGGTTTGCAGCGCGCCCATCACGCGAGCCGATTTGCCGCGGGTCAATTCCAAGGTGTCCGGGTTCACCTTTTGTGGCATGATGCTGCTGCCGGTGCAGAAGGCTTGTGGGATTTGGATGAAGTCAAACTCCACCGTGCTCCACAGGATCCACTCTTCCGCCCAGCCACTCAGGTGGGACGCGATCAGTGAGAGCACGAAGGTGGACTCCACCACAAAGTCACGGTCGCTGCTGGTGTCGAGGCTGTTTGCGGTGATGCCTTCGAAGTCGAGTGCTGAGGCGGTGTGATGGCGATCGATGGGAAGCGTTGTGCCAGCGACCGCGGCGATCCCCAGCGAGCATTGGTTGACCCGTTTTCGGCAATCCGCGAGGCGTTGTCGGTCCCGTTCCAGTTTTTCGATGTAGGCGAGCCAGTAGTGCGGCGCCAGCACCGGTTGGGCGCGTTGCAGGTGCGTGTAGGCGGGCAGGATGACGTCAAAGTCATTCTCACAACGCGATAGAAACGCCGCTTGCAGATCGACCAGCAACGCATCGATTTCATCGAGGGATTGCCGGATCCACATTCGGGTGTCCGTGCTGACTTGGTCGTTTCGGCTGCGAGCGGTGTGCAGTTTTCGGCCGGTGTCACCGATCCGATCGATCAGGGCTTGCTCGACATGCATGTGGATGTCTTCGAGTTCGAATCGCATCGGCAATTCGCCGCGGTCGAGTTCGCCTCGAATGGTTTCCAAAGTGTCCCGGATAAGCTTGAATTCCTCTTCTGTGAGCAGCCCGACTTCGCGAAGCATGTTCGCGTGGGCGATCGACCCGCGAATGTCGTGCTCGTACAACCGCGAGTCAAAACTGATGCTTTCGGCGTATGCTTCCAGTCGGGCATCGGTTTCGGCTTGGAAGACACCACTTCGAGACGGGCTGGCCACGGTTGACTTTCTGGGTGAGAGGTTTCGAATGTTCTGGATTCGCGTGCCCAAATTCAGGCCCGAATAGAATGTCGCAAGACACGGCTGGTGAAAACCACGCTGCCAATCTTCCACGAGACTCTGATCATGCCTTCCCCGTCTGAACAATCCAGCCCCATTCGCACTTTGTTTCCCGAGAAGCCATTTCTCGCGATCGTGCTGGCGTCCGTGGGGGGGATGTTGGGCCTGTTGATCGCGGGCGACGTTCGAATCGCCAACGCTCAGTTGCCCGCCACACCTCTGCAGCCCGCCCCGATCCCGCAGACCCCGTTTGCCTCGCCGGGACAGCCCGTTCCGAGGCCGGGTGGGTTTCCGTTTGGAGCGGCGGCGAACAGCGTCAACGTTCGTGCCCAAGCTGTCGTTGGCCAGCCCTACGGGGTCGCTGTGATCGAGATGCCGCTGCAGAATCCGATCGTGGGTCCTGGACCAGGACCGCTGACGATCGATGAAGAACCTGCTCCAGCGTCGACCAGGATCTTTTATCCCGTCAGCAACGACGTGCGGGTCACCATGGGGCGTCCGCCATCGGAGCAACCTGTGCCGCAGATCGGCCGCGGGCGTTTGCTCAATCGAGTCGGCAACCTGATTCGCGAATTGGCGTCCAATGATGACCCGAAAGACCAAACGGTCGGTCGGCGGGTGATGTTTTTGTTCACCGGCGACCAGCCGTTCTCGGTTCCTGTGCGAGATCACCTGGGAACCCTGACGATGGTCGACGTTCGACCGGTGACCGATCCCACGCTCGCTCGAACCCTGCAGACGGCGTGGTGGGAAGAAACCACGGCCGCCGCGAAACGACAAATGGATGCCACCGACACACCGCCGTGGGTCCCAACCTACCTGGTCGCGATGTTGTCGGGGCGTTTGAATCTGCCGTTGCCAGCGTGGTTCGGACGGGGGGACGAAACCGAAACCCAAGACCCGTTGCTTCACACGCTCGAGTGGATTGGTGGCGCGGCAGGAGTCGCCAACGAAGTTTTCGCGACGGCTGCGGCGGGTGGGGCGTTGCAACAAACTCTGAACGACCCTGCACCGGCTCAAGTCGCAGCGTTGCCCTTGCCCGCCTCTCCAGCGTGGCAATCGCCGATGGCGACCGCTCCGGTGGAAACACCTGCGATGGAGGTGTTGGCCGAGCATGTTCCGCCGGAATGTTTTTACTTGCGATACGGCTCGTTTGAAAACTACCTTTGGTTTCGCGACCTGACCTTGGAATACGGCGGCGATATCTCTCGCATGATCACCCTGCGTGGGATCAGCAATGAATCTGCTGAACGTTTGGAACGTCAGTTGGGCGTGCAAACCAACGCGATGAGCCGCTTGCTCGGCCCCAGCGTGATCGAAGATCAAGCCTTGATCGGTCGCGATTTGTACTTGGACGACGGCGCGTCGATCGGCGTGTTATTCCACGCCAAGAATGTGTTCTTGCTTCGCAGCAGTTTGAACAGCGACCGAACGAAGTTGGCGGACAGCAACGATGCGTTGACACTGAAGAAAGTCGATTTGCAGCATGGTTCTGCCACATTGCTTCGGAGCAGTGACAACCGAGTGCGATCGTTCTTGGTCGAGGCGGGCTCTTGCATCTTGGTCACGAACAGCAAAACGATCGCCGATCGTTTTCTGGAAGTTGCCCAGACAGGAGAGTCCTTGGCCGCCACGGCGGACTTTCAATTGGCACGCAGCTACATGCCGTTGGAACGCAACGACACCATCTTTGCGTATTTCTCGGCTGAGATGCTGCAAGGGTTGTTGGAACCGTCGTACTTGATCGAACTGCGTCGGCGGATGCAGGCGGAAGCCGACATTGCGCTGGTGCGTTTGGCTCGCATGGCGGCTCGCTCGAATGCCATTCCGGGTGAACCTCCCATGGAAGAGATCGACACGTTGATCGACATGGGATTTTTGCCTGAGAACTTCGGTGAGCGAGCGGATGGGACCGGTGTGGTTTCGTTTGGCAATCGTTTGGTGGACACTCGCCGAGGGGCTCGCGGAAACTTCTTGCCAATCGCCGACAATCCGGTTGATTTGGTAACCGCTAGCGAATCGCGTTGGTACGGCCAGATCGCGGCCGCCTACAGCGATCAATTCAGTTCCTTGGATCCGATCGTGATCGGCGTCCAACGGGAGGAATTCCCGGTGGATCCGTCGGGCGCTGCCGGTGGAGAACGCCGTGAAAGGTTGACGATTCACGCTGAGATCGCTCCTTGGCAACCCGAAAACTACGGCAGTTGGGCGAGACAGCTTGGGCCACCAACCCAAGTCGCGATCGACTTCGCTCCAGACGATGTGGTGGCGCTGCAGGCTCACGTGGCTTCCGAAACGCTCGGGCCACCAACGCATTTGTTTGCGGCGATCAAGGATTCGTTCCCGCCCGAACCGGAGTCGATCGGTGGTTTGATCAGCAAGTATCGAGCGCTGAAGGTGTTGCCCGGGTACTTGGGCGCATGGCCTCAACCTGGTGCGCTGGACCGATTGCCCTTGGGCCTGGGACGCGGGCAACCGGTTGGTCCAGGCATGAACCGATTGATTGGAGGTGTGTATCGCTACACGGGAGGCGGCTTCAGTGTGTTGTCATTCCAGCCGGAGGTGTTGAACGCATCTCTGTCACATCTGGCCGCGAACGAAGTCGAAGACCCTGCTCAGGTGCGAGGCCGGATCGACAACTTGAAAGGCACCAAACTGGAAGGTTGGGTGAACCAGCAATTGTACGAACGCGCCGCCACGGCCAGTCTGGCGGGAGCCGAGTTCCTGAATTCGTTGGTGGCCCAACTCAGCGTGCCAGTGGACGAAGTGCTCGACCAAGCCGAGTTGGTGTTGGGCGGTCGGCCTCAATGCCCACTCGGTGGCGAGTACCGGTTCGACCCGGCCCGTCGCCGCTTTGTCAGCACGGCTTGGCCGTCGGATGCAACGGGTCCGTCGCCCTATGCTCCGGTCGACTACCAAACGCCTTTGCTGGGTTGGTTCCGAGGGGCGGAGGCGCGTTTGACGCAGTACGCTAACCGCTTGATTGCCGATGCAACGATCGAGATCGCCCGAGCTCAATGAGTGATTCGAAACTCGGGACGACTTTTTCTAAGCAGGTACGCAGGTGTCATCGGGGATGTGAGCCGTTTGGCGTTCGCCACGGTTCCCGCACATTACCGCGGCTAACGCTGGACTGCTGAAAGTTGGTGTTGGAGCTCTGATAGCGGATGCAACTTTTCTTCCGGCTTCCGGCTTTTTCCATCCCGGGAGGGAGAGTGGCGACGCGGGTTGCATGTCCGTCGGTGGCGCTATCGCTTACCGACGGCTACCATCTGACATCCCTACCGGGATGAAAACTTTCGCAAACGAATACGCTCCGCAACACCGAATATTTCGCAGTCCAGGCGAACGCCCAAACGGCTCACGGGATTCAACCCAATCATTCCTGCCCACCTGCTTCCTTCGTTTTGAGGCAGCAGAGTTGGTCGTTGATGCGAAGGAACAAGTGACCTCCGGTGAACGCGGGGGTCGCGCCGACCGGGCCGCCAAGATCGAATTTGCCAGCTTGAGTTGCTGAATCGCTAGCGGACAACACGTGCGCGGTCCCGTCCAGCGAAATGGCCAGCAGTTGATCTCCGACGATGATGGGGGAGGCACCAAAGTTGCCGCCCAATCGTTTCGACCAAACCTTTTTGCCGTCTTGTGTCCAGTCAATGCAGGTGGCGATGCCTGAGTCCGACACCAGGAACATCAGGTTGCCTTTGACTGCGGGTGTTGGCACGTACGGTGCCGCGGTCGTGATCCGAAAGGCTTCCTCGGGTTGTTCCGACGCGCTCTTGGGGATCCGCACGGCGGACAGGTAATTCCCACCACCACCGCTTCCGCAGGTGCCGATGGCCAAGTCACCCACCACCAACGGTGAACTGCAAACTCGTTTGTTGAACACTTTGAGCGACCACAGCATCTTGCCGGTTTCTGGATCGAGGCCAAAGATACCATCGCCAGTGCTGGCACCGATCAGTTGTTGTCCATCCGTGGTTGGCACACCGTACGAAGGCCGCGTGGAGGTCACGGGGGTTTCCCAAATCGTTTTGCCAGTCTTGGGATCGAACGCCAACATGGAACTCTTGCCTGGTGTTTGCCACGCTTCCAATCGGCTGGACTGTTGATCGTTGAACAACAGCAGTTGGGAATCGATCACCACGGGGCTCGCACCAAAACCATGCACTCCCGACCAAGTCCCTAGGTCGCGTGACCAGACGGCTTCACCGTTCACGTTGTACGCCAACAACTCAGCGTGGTTGGCATCTCCGTAGACGAAGTAGACATGCCCTTCGTGCACGACGGGTGTGCTGGAGGCGGCCGTGTTTCGGCTGTGACGATGAGCTTCTTCAAAGGCGTGTGAACGACGCCAGAGGACTTTGCCTGTCGACACATCGATGCTGACCAAGTCCATCGTCATCGATTGATCGGACGGATTGACCGCGGTGTCGAGCAGGAAGACTTGGTTGCCTGCCACGACAGGCGAACCCACATGCCGTGCATTGAGTTGCACCTTCCAAGCGTAATCGTCATCGCTCCACTTGGTTGGCAACGTGCCGGCACCGGCGTCGCCGTAGGAGCTGGGCCCGTGGAATTGAGTCCACGAGGAAGGTGCGGGGCCTGTCGAAGTGGAATCGTTCGCGGGCAAGACGGAGCCGCAAGCGGTGCTGGCCGCGATGCATCCGCCCAAAAGTGTGCGACGGATCATGACGGTCCAACGAGGGGCGGCGTGCGATGCGGAGATGGGCATGGGTTTTGGTGGGATGAAGGATGGCATCGCGGCGGGTTGCGATGATTGTGCGGGTTGGGGTGTGTCTCTGCGTGAAGACGCACTGATTGTAGGTCAAATCAATTCGTTTGTTGCAATGGGCAATCGGGGGGTGGTCTAAAGTTCCGCATGATCCACATTGAAATCACCGATTCGCCCGAAGAACTGTTGTCCGACATGACTGCCTGGGACCGCCTGGCAGGCGGGATTCCGTTTCGGCAGACCGTATGGTTGCAATCCTGGTGGCAGCAGTTTGGCAATGCCGAACGAGCCTTTTTCATGGTCGCCCGAGATGAATCGGGCGTTTGCCGTGGGATGCTGCCTCTGGAGCGAACCGAGGGTGACCTGCGTCGGTTGCAGACCCTCGCCGCCGGCAATGTCTGCACCGATCACGTTTCGATTCTGGCACGCCCCGAGGATCGCGAAGAGATTGCCAACGCTTTCGCAAGCTTTCTGATCGAGTGTTCTTCGGATCGAAAACAGGGATGGGACCAAATCGATTTCGACGGAACCATCGCGGGTGACCCGGCGATGGAAATCTTCTTGCGACGTCTGGCGGCCGAAGAAGTTCCGACCAGCATTCGCACTCGGATGCACCTCTGGTTCAATCGTTGCGAAGCGACCTGGGAAGATCTGTTGGCGACGCGTTCACGCAAGTATCGCAACCGAGTTCGCGGTCTGCTTCGCAAGTTGGATGAAAGCGACGGAGAACTTTTTGTGCGAGATGCGGGATCCCCCGCGGAAGCTCGCCAAGGGGTGTCGAAGCTGATCGAGATGCATCAAAAGCGTTGGCAAGCGGTCGGGGAACCAGGGACTTACGCCGATGAGCGCATGGTTCGTTTTGTGACCGATGCCACGTTGAGAATGAGCGATCGTGGCCGGTTGCTGCTGCCTCAGTTGGTCTACCAAGACGAGGTCGTCGCGACCGAGTTGCACTACATCGGTGACGATGGACGTCAGTACTGCTACAGCACCGGTGTCAATCACGCGTACCCAGATCTCAAACCGGGCATCCTGTTGAACTCGCACATGTTCCGTGAGGCTCACCGTCATGGTCGCGCGGGCATCGACTACATGCGCGGTGACGAAACTTACAAGGGTCGTCTGCACTCCCACCCGACTCCCCTGTTAGAGATCTCTGTGTTTGCCAAGCATGCTCGCGGGCAAGTGCGAATGGCCCAAGATCGTGCAACCCAGTTGCTCAAAGTCCAGTGGCGACGCATGAAAGATCTGCCTCAAGAACAACCGCTCACTCTCGAGGAAGCCTTTGCTGAAGAGCATCGAGCTTTCCTTCCTGATCAAAAGAGCGTGACAGAATCGCTCGCGGTTGTGCCGGCAATTCTTTCGGTGGCACATCAAACCATTGTCGAGGAAAAGGAAGAGCCGTTGGAGTCGGCCATGATCTACTCCATTCAAGACTATCAACGTCCGGGTGCGTTTTCGCATGAACCCGAACCGAGCAATTGAGAGTTCATCATGTCCGCGACTCTAGCAACTCTTTATCGAGCGATACGGCGACTGCATGTGATGGATGTCACGTGTTTGTTGCATGCATCGCCGGTCCAACCGGTGGACGCTGCGGAGCCTCCTCCGATTCGTCCAGCATCCGATGAGTTGGTTGCCCATGTGATTGAGTTCGAAGAACTGGAGCCCCTGCGTCGCGACGACCGGATCAGTCCTGTTGTCGGAACGGGGATCGCTCGCACCGCTGCGTCGAGCGACCATGGACCGGGTGATCAATGGTTGTTTGGGATTCGGAACGACGAGCGAGTCATCTCATTCATTTGGGCTGCGACGGGCTACATTCCCGCCTCTGAAAACTTCAGTCGGAGTGCTCATCTGGGATCTTCGCTCAACATGCCACCGCATTGTGGCTTTCTATTCAATGCCTGGACCGATCCAGAACACCGTGGTCGCGGGCTGATGGCGAATCTGCTTCGTTCATTGATCCACGAAGACGCCTTGGGGTTGAATCTGCAGGATTGGTTCGCCACAACCGATTGGACGAATGTTGCCTCGCAGAGCACGTTTCACAAGTGCGGTTTCCAGCGGGTCGGACGGCTCTATCGCGTTGGTCGTGGACGCATGCAAGCCAGCGTGGTTCCTGACTTGGAACGTCGGATGAAGGAAACTGTGCAGTTAGAAGCCAGCCGTCAAAGGCCGCACATTGCCTCGGATGCGCCGGGGCTACGCTGGTCGTTGTGACCTGCGAATCACCCAGTCGAGCGCATTGTTGATCGCCGGGCGGTGTTCCTCTTCCAGTACATCGTCGTGGCTTAGGCCAGACAGTTCCACCACCAGTTTGGGACCAGCGTAAGCGGCATGGATTGCCTTTTGGTATTCAGGCAACACCAGCGAGTCTTTTTCGGACATCAGGAACACGGCGGGAATCTTGCAGCGGCCTGCCAAGTCGACTGCATCGACGTTTTGGGGCAACACTGCGGAGACATGCTGCATCGCGGTGGTTGCACGCCAGCGAGCCGAAATGTTCAGAATCACGCGACGCAAATCAGGTGGATTTCGCACCCAAAGAACCGCGGAAGGCCACGCCTCCTGAAGCAATGACGCAACGTGCATCGCGGGCAAGCACCCGAGGCTGTTGCCGCACAGCCAAATGCGTGTCTCGTTGCCACTGGAGGATTGCTGGGCACGTGCCGAGAGGACTCTGAGGGACCACTCCGCTGCTGCGTTTGAAAAATTCTGGAGCGTTGCTTTGCCAGGGCTGCCACCATAGCCAGGTGGATTCCAGGTCCACACTTCGGCGGACTTCGAAATCGGTTGCTTGGGTTGCATTGGAAACGGTGTTGACCGCTCCGCTCGTCCGCCCGTTCCGGGGAACTTCAGCACGAGATCCTCGGGTGGCGGGATCTCTCGCCAATCTTCCAGGCGGCTGTTGTCTTGGGCGCTGTTTGCCGAAGTGTTTCCGACGCGATGCACGAAGGATTCAATCCAAGCGTCAGGTGCACGACCGTTGGAATCGGATTTCGAGTGATCCGACAGTGAGACGCGACATCGAATTTGAGGGCGGTGGTCGATCGGGTCCGTGGTTGGGCGGAGGACAAAGCGGTTGAGCAGTCCAAACCGAATGCACCGGGACCAGTTTTGAATTGGACGCATGCGTTTCATCCACTCACGCCTGGGGTCGTTTGGGTTTCCAATGCGGAAGGCGTTTCAGCTTGGGTGCCTGCTCGAGGCAACCATCCGGCCAGCGACAACCCGATCAGCGGGCTCAACACGGAAAACAGCATGAAATTCGAGAACAAGGCAATGGAAGTGAACACGATCGCTCCAATGATTGCCGCCCAGCGAGCGGGAAGCAACCAAACACCCAGGCCCGCGACGGTTTCAATCAAGACCACTTTGCGACTGTAGAACGTCGCGATGGAGCGAAGCGTTTCGGTGTCAAAGTTGCCGCGCAAGAAGTTGAAGACCCAAAAGTCTCGGTCGAGAAAATAGATTTCCCACAACACATCGCCGGACCAGTATTCCGCCGTCCATTTCCCGGAGGCTCCTCCCAGCAACACCACCGAAACGATCACGCGACTGAGGAAGCTTGCTTTGCGTCCGAGTTCCTCTGGCGAGTCAAGTTCCAACCGCGTGGTGTACCAAAACGCCCACAGGCTGCACCACCAAAACGTGACGAAGGTCATGTCGTTGTAGCTGCCCTGATGCCAGATCATCACCGTCGCTGAGATCCACGTCACGCCAGCGGCGAAGCATCGCGGCCAGCGTTGTTCTGTGATCCATGCGGCAACAACGGAGATGGCAGCTGTTAAGAAGGCAACTCGCAACACCGTCGCCGATTGCAACCAAGTCGGGAAGAAATCGTGTTGGATCGGGATGGCTTCATAGATTCGATCGGCCAACAAGTAAAACGTCCACTTCCAAAACAGACCCAGCATCATGCCGACCCATGTTAGATGGAGCGGCGTCAGTGGCGTCCAGGACAGTTTCTTGAGAAGCGTTGAAAGCTGCCTCCTGAATTTGGCGACGAGATTCATTGCGCTGAATCCTCGGCCAGCATCATTCGCCACATCCCAGCGTCATCGCATGACAGCTCGTACGTTGATTGCAGCGATTCGCCACGGTAATGCGATTCCATCACCAACCAACGCGGTTCGCCGTCCTGCAGGTAGCGGACTCGCCCGTTGGCGAAGGTGAATTCACGTGCCGGGTAGTGGTTGATGGTTCGTGTTGCCAAGACGCCCAGTCCGGTCGCGTTCTCGTCCAAGGGTGACAACCAAAGCGGATCGACCAACCCGGCCAGTTCACCTTCCGGCGGCAAGTCACGAATTTCGGTGGTGTTCTTGAAGTTGTACATCGCCGGAATCGGCGTCTGGATCGCCCACCAAGCGAACGAAGGCGTTCGCAAGTGGAACCGCTGCATCGTTGAGTGAATGATTGGCGGGCACACGGGCATCAGCAGCAACCAAGCGGCAACGACCGCAGCGACCGTGATCAGAATGCGATATCCCCAATCCGGCTTCGATCGAAGCGTCGAAGGTTTCGCAGAAGCATTCATGGGGCCATGGCCGATGGAAGAAATTCGACGGGCGCGGTCGGTCAACGACATCACGCCGAGTGGGAATATTCAAACGTACCCCACACCCAATCATCGGCATTGGAGGAGGCGGTTCTGCGACATCACGTCGCCGTTCCAGTCACCGCCGGATCCAGACCGAAACGATTGTGCGGGTTGTGCCGGAACGCCGTCGTTGGCCACTGGCAGTCGGGTGACTACATCTTCGCGATCAGGTCGATCAGCAATTGGCGGACGGCCTGCGGGGATGCGTTGGGATTCTTCTTTTTGGCTTGTCCGATCAAGGCTCCGACCGCTTGTTGCTTGCCGGCCTGCACGTCCGTGACGACTTGTGGGTTGGCCGCCAACAGTTCCTTGCACAGGGATTCCAGTGCGTCGTCGTCGACCGCTTCGATGCCCAGCGACTTGGTGGCTTGATCGATCGTTTCGTCATGCGTGAGCAAGTGCTCAAACACATCGCGAGCACGATTGTTGTCCAGCTTCCCGTCGACAATCATCCGGATCAGTTCACCGAGTCGCTCGGCCGGAACAGGGAAGGCATCGATGTCGAGGTTTCGTTCCTTCATCGTTCGCATGACGTCCTGCATCATCCACGATGCTGTGCGACGTCCGTCGCCGCTGGCTCCCACGGCGGTCTCGAAGTATTCGATCACGTCGGGACCTTGGTTGACGATCACCTCGGCGTCGTAAGGTTTGATGCGGTGCTGCGTCTGCAATCGCTCGCGAGTCACGGCGGGCAATTCGCCCAACGATTCCGCGATGGAATCCACGTATTCGCGAGGCAGGCGGACGGGCAGCAAATCGGGATCGGGGAAGTATCGGTAGTCCGCCGACTCTTCCTTCTCTCGTTGAGCAAACGTTTGCTCGGCGGAGTCATCCCAACCACGAGTGGTCTTGGGAGAGTCATCGATCGTTTGGCGGTTTTCTTCCCAAGCGACGAGTTGACGTTGCACTTCGTAGTCAATCGATCGCTGGACGTTTCGGAAGCTGTTGAGGTTCTTGATTTCAACGATCGGCGTCGCGATTTTTTTGCCTTCGACGTCGATGTGCAAGTTCACGTTGGCGTCGACTCGCAGGCTGCCTTCTTGCATTTCGCAATCGGAAACCTTCAGGTGAGTCAGCAGCAACTTCAGTTCGCTCAGGTAAGCTCTGGCCTCATCGGCAGACCGGAGGTCCGGTTGGCTGACGATTTCCAACAGAGGTGTGCCGCATCGGTTGAGGTCGATCTTCGTATCGCTGATGCCTGACGCTTCATCGTGCATGCTCTTGCCAGCGTCCTCTTCCAAGTGTGCCCGTACGAGCCTGATTCGGCGTTCGGTCTCGCCATCGTCCGTGCTGATTGCCAGGTACCCATCGGCACAGATCGGCAAATCAAACTGGCTGATTTGATAGCCCTTCGGCAAATCGGGGTAGAAGTATTGTTTCCGATCCCACTTGGTCAGCGGGGGAATGTCGCAATTCAACGCCAATCCGGTTTTGACGGACAACGCGATCGCCTCGCGATTCATCACCGGCAGCGCTCCGGGCATCCCCAAGCAAACCGGGCAAACCTGAGTGTTGGGGGGGGCACCAAATTCGGTGGTGCATCCACAAAACAGCTTGGTTTGAGTTTTCAGTTGGACGTGGACTTCCAGCCCGATGATGGTCGTGACGGGATGTTTTTGGCAGGCCAAGATCGCGGAGGCAGTCATGCGGTGAGCCGGTGAGTCAGGAAAAACGGAGATGCACCGGCAATATCCCGCATCCTTCCCATGGGCTCAATCCCCAGCCGTTTTGCGAGCGACCCGAGTCACCCAATTCGTCAGATCACGAAAATAGGGCCGCGGGTCGGGTTCGAACTCAAACGTGTGGGCGGCCTGGTCGTAACACGTGCATTCTTTGTCGCTCGCCGCCATCTGACTGTACATTTCACGTGTTTTCGCGTTGTCGACGATCCGGTCCTGTCCCGCCAGCACCAACCAGGTCGGCGTGCGAATTGTCGGGACGACTTCCCGAGCGTGCTGGGTCAGCTTTCGGTCTTCCAACGCGAATCGGACGCTGACTTTCCGGAGCGTCAGCGAATCCTTTTGGATGAACGATTGCCAGCGAGCGACTCCGGTGAACAACGCGGGATCCTTCAGCGGAATCGGAACCCGCAACCCGCCAAGGCCCAACCGCGAAAGTCCGCCGAGCAATCGATACTTGGCCGGCGAAGGGAACTGCGCCGCGTAGATTCCAGGACAAACGAGTGCCAACCCATCAATCAGCTCAGGATGCTCAGCCGCCAGCACCGATGCCAGTTTGCCGCCCCAACTGATCCCGCCCAGGATCAACGGCACATCACGCGGTTGAGTTTTCAGAAAGCAAACCACGTCGTCGATCCAATGCCGCCAGTCATCGACATCACCGCGACGGTATGGGTTGCCTCCCGAGCCGCGACGGTCCAGGAAGTGGACTTCAAATCCATTTTGAGCCAGAGCATCGCAACTGGCCAAATACCATCCCGAGTGGCTGACGATACCGTGCAAAAACACCACGCGACCGCGCGGACGAGTCACACGCCATCGCCGCGACATCAATCGCAGCCGACCGGCACCGTCGAACATCTCGATCTCGCACTGTGGCGATTGCTGCATGCCATTCATTGAGCGTCGACCACAAACGTGCGTTCCGCTTTCGCGTTCTGCCGCAACCAATCTTCGCGAATCGTGACTCCCAGGCCTGGTGAATCGAGTGCCGGTGCCCAGCCGCCGTATCGGAACGTGATGTCCTCCTGCGTTGGTAAGGTGGTCAGCAAGTGTCGATCGTACGAACCTTCGAGATAGCGAATGTCGCGAACGGAGCTGGACCAGTGTCGGCCGGCAGCCGAGAGGACACCAGACTCGCCGGGATGACACCCGAGTTGATAACCAAGCCCCGATGCTCGGGCGAGCGCGGCCAATCGAAGGCAACTCAAGAAGCCACCGCACTTGGAAAGCCGAAGGTTGAACAGGTCGCAAGTTCCCAGCTCGATGGCCCGCTTGGCATCCATGCGGCTGGTCAATGATTCGTCCAGCATGATCGGAACGCCAATCGATTCGCGAAGCGACGCAAGGGCATCGACCTCATCGTGAGCCACCGGTTGCTCGATGCAAGTCACACCGAACTCGCGAAGCGGACGCATCTTCTCGATGACTTCCTCGGGACGCCAAGCTTCGTTGGCATCCAACCGCAGGTCCACGTTTCGGCCAATCCAGCGTCGAATGCGAGCGACACGTGACGGGTCGTCTTGCCCGTTCACACCGACTTTGATTTTGCACTGAGCGAACCCATAGGCACGCATTTTAAGAGCGGAGATGCGCTCGCTTTTGGCACCCGAGGATGTGATTGTGGTGGAGTAGCGAACGCGAGGTTGTTTCAGATGGATCTCTGCTGCTTCGGCAACGTGCGGCACCACCGCGCTGACAGGTTGCCCGAAGTGCTTGCCAAACGCATCGAGCAAACTGAGTTCGACCGCGCATCGCAGCGAATTGGATCCACAGCCACGAGGATCATCGGCTTCGTTGTGAAATTCCAATTCATCGCAGATTGAAATCACATCCGGCCAATTGGATGCCGGTCGCGTCAGTGCTGGTTGCAGATCGGATCGCGACAGTTGTTGCAAGCATCCTTCGGGTGTTTCCCCGGTCACATAGGGACGCGGGACGCCTTCGCCCCAGCCGATTGTGCCGTTGGCCAACTTGCATCGGATCAGCAGATTGATGCTTTCGGTTCGCGTGAACGAAGCGTGTTTGATTTCGCGTTTGAGCGGCAGCGGAACCAGGAACGCGGTGAGTTCAGTGACTTGCATTTTCTGCCGCCCACTTCAGTGCGTCTTGGATTCCTTCGCGAAAATCGATTCGCGGTTGATAGCCGAGCAAGCGTTTGGCTTTCTCGATGCTGAAGTCCAAATTCAGCGTCATGAACTTCATCGTCGCTCCGGTCAGCAAAGGTGGCTCGTCCGCACCGCGAATTCGGCCGTAGGTTTCAAGGACCGGGCGAGCGACTTTGGCGAACCACAGCGGAACACGTTTGGGAGGTGGAAGCTCAAGGAAGTCTGCCACCGCGCCGAGGAATTCCGCTCGCGTGACCAAACGCTCGTCTCGCAAGTTGAAGGTCTCACCCAGCGCCGCGTCGTGGTCGATGCACAGGAACAGTCCGTCGATGAGGTTGTCGATGTTGGTGTTGTTGAGCACTCGCTGGCCGTCGCCGATCATCCGGATCGAACCGTTTCTGAATCGCTGCATCAGCCTTGGCAAAATCCGTCGATCGCCTTCGCCATAAGTGAATCCGGGCCGAGCGATCACGGTTGGCATGCCGTCCTTTTGGTGGGCAGCATTCACGAGTCCTTCCGCGAGTGCTTTGGTGTGGGTGTAGCCATCGAAACCGCGAAGGTCGACGGGCGTGGTCTCATCGGTTCCGAAGTGGTGCTTGGCTTGGTAGACACCGAGTGCACTGAGGTGAACGAGCCGACGCAATCGATCCGAGCCTGAGGCAAAACGCAGCAGGTCCTCGACTGCATCCAAGTTGATCGCTCGGTAGGTCGACACCGGCCCCCAATCGCCCACATGAGCCGCGGTGTGAACGATCACGTCGCTCTTGCGAATCGCGTTCTGGTACGCAGCATTGGGATCGGTCAAATCCGAATCCACCCACTCCACATCGCAGCCATCCAGGACCGAACGATCCGATCCCGATCGCACAACCGCCCGCACGTGGTGCCCCGCAGCCGCCGCACGTCTCACCACCGGGGCACCGATCATGCCGGTCGCTCCGGTCACTAGAATGCTTTCGGGATGGGGCATGGTTGCAAAAGGATGGTTGTTTGCGGAAGCGATGGTGGGGAAATCTTCGGAACTGGGTGGTTTTACCCGCGTCCAAGATCAAAGAGAACGCAAGCCTAATCATGGCGCACGTCGTGGGAACCCACCTTGCTCCATCGAAACCTTGGTCTCAATCGAAAACGGATGCTCAGACTGCCGAGAGCTTTTGAGGGCATTTCGCGCCAAACAAGATTCTTCCTACTCTCTGAACGGTCGTGTTGGACAACTTGGATGTTCACACCAAGGGGGCATTCTGCGAATGCCTTCATTTTAAGCAGTCGAGCGAGGGAATGAAGCAGCTGGGTAAGCAATGAATTGGTGACGAGAGCGAGGCCTGGTGAAATACGAGGGATCAATTTTTGAATCGCATCTCTGCAAAACGCTCTCAAAAAGTGGGTTACGGGCGCTGACGAAGGCTACCACGCCAAGAAATCGTTCTAACGGAATGCAAATTGCGAGTCGAGTGAACTCCATTGCTCGGTACTCATCCGCCACAGTGACGCCAGTTGCAACCACCGATCTGCTATTTGACTCGATGGGGCGGCTTACCTCACTTGATCACGAAGATGGAGCAACCACGATGAAGGAAACTTAACTGTCATGACACGAGTCAGTTCGGATCCCGATGACGACAAAACGGTGACTTACACCTGGGACCATCGCAATCGTTTGATTTCCGTCACCAACAAAGACAACTCGGGCACCGTGACTCAGGTTGTCGAGCACACATACGACGTGTTTGACCGGCGAGTGAGCATGAGTGTGGATCTCGACGGAGCGGGGCCGCTTCCAGAGCAGACCACTCGCTACGTCTACAATGGAACCGATGTGCTTGCAACCAGCGATGAATCAGGTTCAGTAACCCAGCGAATGCTTCACGGACCTGCTGTCGACCAAATCCTAGCTATCGAAGATGTTGCGAGCGGTGGTGTGCTCTGGGCACTGGTCGATCATCTTGGAAGTGTTCGTGACGTGATCGATTCAGATGGGACTGTCGAGAACCATCTTGTCTACGACGCCTACGGAAACGTAGTCAGCGAAACTGACACCGACGTCGATTTCCTTTACGGCTTCACCGGCAGGGAACGAGACGAAGCCAGCGGTTTAAACTACCATCGCGCTCGCTATTTCGATACCAGCAATGGTCGTTGGATGAGCCAGGATCCGATTCGGTTCAAGGCAGGAGACTACAATTTATATCGTTACGTTGGTAATGAGGCGACTCGTTTCAACGATCCGTCAGGCTTAATACAAGCATCTGACGACGAAATGATTGGGGGACAAGGCCCCACTCCGCAGGAACAGTCAATTAGCGTCCTTGAAGAAGTAGTCGTTCCTGATCCGAAATTTTTCTGGGATCCGGGTTTTAAATGGAAGCTCCCCAAGCAAAACATCCCAGGAGCGAATGGGGAGCAGCCGCCCCTGGGCCCCGTGGGCGGTGTTGAAGAGCTTGAAGATTGGGGCAAGGACATCCTGAAAGAGAATCTCGTCGAACCAATGAAAAACGCGGCAAAAGAGCGTGCAGATAAAGTAGTCGAGAGCATAAAAGGTATCTTTGTGAAGCCGAAGAGAAATGAGAACGAGCAACTCGGTCCCGTGCGGCCGAAGGCGAGACCAAGGTTTTCGTTCCCGAAGCTATTTGAGTGGGACCTCAAGATTCGACCAAAAATTCACCGAGGTGACGGCATGAGCATTCAGGGCGGCGTTGAATTAGTACCCTTGTTACCACAGGAGCGAAGACGATGAGTGTCTCATTGCAGTTCCGGCGTGCACTCAATGCTGCCTTTGGAGTTCGTCGAGTGCTCTCTGGTTTTTTCATGGGAATCTATCGGCTAGCGGGCTCAAGAGTTCTCATCTGCCGTTTCCTTTCTGGGCTCATGTTATTTCTTTTCAGCATCCCGTGCGAAGCAGATTACGTTGAAGGGTTTCAATCTCAACTTATCCACAATGCACTGCCTGGAATCCAGGTTGACAGCGAGCAAGACTCCCTTTTGTTCATTCTTGATTCGGGGGCAACTGTCAATGTTATTTCATCCGACATGCTAGCCACACTGGTTTCAAGCGGGCGTGCGAATAGGCAGGGAGATCAATTCGCCTTGGATATCCCCGGGTTCGAAGGTTTGAAGTTCATTGCGATGGATCTTCAATCGATTCAATTGGGAGAACCAACGGTCCATGGTGTTGTGGGAATGGACTTCCTGATCGCCAAGAAACTAGTTTTGTCAAATTCCTTTGAATCCAAATTGTCAGTGGAGGATGCTACCGTCTTAACTGAAATTCCAATGCAGGTTGGGGAAGAGGGAAGGTTCTATTTCGACAACTGCGTAGTGGGAGGTGAGACGGGGCGATTCTTGGTCGATACTGGAAGCGATGGCTCGATAACGCTCCCTAAAGATCGTTTTTTAGCTCTCTTGCAAGAGCGACTGATAAGTGACGCAGAGGAAACAGAGCTTGTCCGGTTTGACCATGAAACCCAAAGGTTATCGTCCACGGTGGTGCAAGATGGATTGCTAAAGACCTTTCAACTCCGAAACCTCCTGATCAGGCGGGTCGGTGTGACTGCGGCTTCCCCTCAAAGTGTTGGGGCAGGATTCCTTCGTGACCTGAATGTTGAACTGGATTTTCAAAATCGGAAATGCACAGTGTTTAAACAGATAGAAGAGGCGGATCAAAGGGGACGGGGGTAAATTGACCAAGGTGCTGCACCGGAGCATCGGTCCGTCGCCCTGACGTCGACCTCTGAGTCCAGCAGCGACAGGACGCTGCCGCATGATTCGGTCGGGTGCAACGATGCTGCCCAGCGAAGGTGAATGGAAGGTGGACGGCGCGCTCCACGCCTTGATTGCCGTTGAAGGGCAAGAGCTTGAAATGCGGATCATGCGGGCGGATCAAAGGGGACGGGGGTAAATTGACCAAGGTGCTGCACCGGAGCATCGGTCCGTCGCCCTGACGTCGACTTCTGAGTCCAGCAGCGACAGGACGCTGCCGCATGATTCGGTCGGGTGCAACGATGCTGCCCAGCGAAGGTGAATGGATGGTGGACGGCGCGCTCCACGCCTTGATTGCCGTTGAAGGGCAAGAGCTTGAAATGCGGATCATAAAGGCCAGGATACATAAACGTTAGATTGCTTCAGAAGATCCGAAGCGGCAAACATCTGTTTTTACAAAGCAAGGGAATTTCGATGGTGTCGAAAGCGAGACAGACACAAGATTCGCCTGCATTTGCAATCCTTGCAGGCATCGCAATTGTTCTTTTCTGCACACGACTTCCGGCTGCAGAACCTCCTCAATCAGAGCGAAGCCTGTCACAACTAATTGACAGCAAACGCTACACACCGTTGGAGAGAGATTTCTTTCAACTTGTCATGAGCAACACAGGGCCTGATTCGGAAAAGCTTAAGGAAAACACTCTTGGAAGGTTCCAGGCCATGCGCATGGTATCGGCGTTTCCGGGGCGAACCAATGACGAAGTTATCTTTGTTTTCAGCGAGCTAGCCTACCCCGATGCAGCAGATTATGCCATTCAGACAATTGCAGCTTTTGTTACAGAGGAAGGGATTGTGCATTGGCAACTTATCTGCCCATCATCAGCCAGCATTGTCAGCATTGTCAGCATTGTCAGCATTGTCAGCATTCGCGGCTCCGCGAAGAGCGTGCACATCGAAGCTATTGCTAACTGGATTGTAAGGAAGAACGTGTTTGAGTATCGAATCGAAAAGAACGGCCTCTCTCTTGTCGGATCTCAAGTGCTGGCGGTTGAAGATGAGGACTCACCTTTGTTGCGTCGGCAAACGTATCTTGAGAGCAACGCCAAACCTGGACCTGCGAAATAGGCGGATCAAAGGGGACGGGGGTAAATTGCCCAAGGTGCTGCACCGGAGCAGCGGTCCGTCGCCCTGACGTCGACTTCTGAGTCCAGCAGCGACAGGACGCTGCCGCATGATTCGGTCGGGTGCAACGATGCCTCACAACGAAGGTGAATGGATGGTGGACGGCACCCTCCACGCCTTGCTCGACTGGGATGAAGAAGTCGAGTATCAAGGTGTTCGAGCGTCGCCCAGGGATGTTGCTGCTTGGTTGGCGGATCAGCATCGCCTGGGATGCAGTTCTTGCGGGAGATGTTGAATCGATTTGCGAACACGTTCCGTTGGAGGAAGCCGCCGTGTCGTTCTAGCGTTTTCGAATCGCCGGATGTTTCTCGTTGAAATCGTCTTGCCGCGAGCATGAGCGAGGTCGATGAACCAACGAGCAAGACAACGAGCCCTGCGTGACGATCATAGCTTGGGCACCCTCGCCTGTCCGTCTGAGTGTTCTCGGCCCCTCATCGAATCCACGCCGGCCCCATCCGGGGCGATGTCATTTGGTTCATCAACAGCCTCGGGGCTCCCGCCCCGAGCTATCGACGCGGACTCCTCCGGAGTCATCCACGAATTCGCCCTGGAAGGGGCTGGCTTAGGCGAGGCGGATCAAAGGGGACGGGGGGAAATTGACCAGGGTGCTGGACCGGAGCAGCGGTCCGTCGCCCTGGTGTCGGCTTCTGAGTCCAGCAGCGACAGGACACATCCGCATGATTCGGTCGGGGGAACGATGCCTCACAACGAAGGTGAATGGATGGTGGACGGCACGATCCGCCCCTTGCTCGACTGAAATGAAGAAGTCGAGTATCAAGGTGTTCGAGCGTCGCCCAGGGATGTTGCTGCTTGGTTGGCGGATCAGCATCGCCTGGGATGCAGTTCTTGCGGGAGATGTTGAATCGATTTGCGAACACGTTCCGTTGGAGGAAGCCGCCGTGTCGTTCTAGCGTTTTCGAATCGCCGGATGTTTCTCGTTGAAATCGTCTTGCCGCGAGCATGAGCGAGGTCGATGAACCAACGAGCAAGACAACGAGCCCTGCGTGACGATCATAGCTTGGGCACCCTCGCCTGTCCGTCTGAGTGTTCTCGGCCCCTCATCGAATCCACGCCGGCCCCATCCGGGGCGATTTCATTTGGTTCATCAACAGCCTCGGGGCTTCCGCCCCGAGCTATCGACGCGGACTCCTCCGGAGTCATCCACGAATTCGCCCTGGAAGGGGCTGGCTTGCTTGTCTCGGGTTGGAAACCTCGATAATCACCGCAGCCGCAGGAATTTTCCGGTGGCGGATTTGGGGCAGGCGGCGATGGTTTCTGGCGGGCCTTCGGCGATTAGGTGGCCGCCTTGTGAGCCGCCGCCGGGGCCGAGGTCCAACAGCCAGTCGCAGGCGGCCAGCAGATCGGATTGGTGTTCGATGACCAGCACCGTGTTGCCGGCTTCGACCAAGCGATCGAGCACGACGAGCAGTCGCTGCACATCAGCAAAGTGCAAACCGGTCGTGGGTTCGTCGAGCACGTAAAACGTTTTGCCGGTTGCCGGTCGCGCGAGCTCGGTGGCCAATTTGATCCGTTGGGCTTCGCCACCGCTGAGCGTGGTGCTGGATTGCCCCAGCGTCACATAGCCCAGTCCAACATCGACGAGCGATGCTAGCAAGTGATGGACTTTGGGCACGTTTTCAAAGAACTCTTGGGCCGCGTCGATCGTCATGCCGAGCACGTCGGCGATCGTCGCGCCCTTGAACCGGACTTGCAGTGTTTGGCGGTTGAAACGTTTGCCGCCGCAGCGTGAACACTCGATGAGCAAGTCGCTGAGGAAGTTCATCTCGATGCGTTCAAAGCCGTTGCCTTTGCAGACGTCGCAGCGACCGGCCGGACTGTTGAAGCTGAATCGATTCGCGGCGAACCCGAGCGTCTTGGCTTCTCGCGTGCTCGCGTAGACTTGGCGGATGGGATCCATGACACCAGCGTAAGTGGCCGGGCAACTTCGCGTCGTTCGGCCGATTGGGGTTTGGTCGATGGGAACCAGTTTGTCGATGTGCTGAGCACCGGTCAGCCGTTTGTGGGGCCCGGGTTGGTCGGCGACCAATTCCAGCTTGGCAGCCAGAGCTGGGTAGAGCGTGTCAACAATCAATGAGCTTTTGCCGCTGCCGGAAACGCCGCTGACCCCGACCAAGCATCCCAGCGGGATTTTTGCGGTGACGTTTTGCAAGTTGTTCAGCGTCGCACCGCTGAGCGTCAGCTGATGTGATTTGCGAGGCGTGCGTCTTGGCCGGTCCAGTCCAATCTTCGAGCGTCCGGACAGGTAGGCTCCCGTTGGGCTGGATTCGTCGTCGGCGACTTCTGCCGCCGTGCCTTGGCTGACCAACCGGCCGCCGTGGCGTCCTGCGCCGGGCCCAATGTCGATGACATGGTCCGCGGCTTGGATGGTGTCCTCGTCGTGTTCGACAATCACGATGGTGTTGCCGGCGGTCTGCAATTCCTTGATCGCGGCGAGCAACCGGTGGTGGTCGGCGGGATGCAGTCCAATCGAAGGTTCGTCCAGGACGTAACAGACGCCGACCAGGCCGCTGCCGATGCTGGTGGCCAGACGGACGCGCTGCATTTCGCCGCCACTGAGCGTTTCTGCTGAACGGTCCAGCGTCAGGTAATCGACACCGACACGCCGCAAAAAATCGATACGACGAACGACTTCGGATTGGATCGGAGCGGCGACTTTTTGTTGCAATGCATCGAGTGGTTTGGCAACGTTTTCCATCCACGACTGGGCGTCCGGCAACGGCATCCGGCACAGGGCATCAATGGAGACATCGTGAATCGTGACGGCGAGCGATTCCGCTTTCAATCGCCCACCTTCGCAAGTCGAACAGGTCACCATGTGCGATTTGTCACCGCGGACGGCAACTTTGCCGAGACCTTGGCAAGTCGGGCAGGCACCGTAGGGACTGTTGAAGCTGAATGTTCGCGGTTCCAGTTCTTCAAAACTTTCGCCACACTCCAAACAAGTCATCGAAGTGCTGAACAGTTTGGTTTCCGGTTCGCCGTCCCCGCGATCGATCAATGCCGAACACATGCCGCCCGCAAGCCGCAGTGCCAACCGAGTCGACTCATCCAAACGAGCGTCCACTCCGTCTTTGATGATCAGCCGGTCGACGATGGCTTCGATCGTGTGGTTTTTACGAACCGCCAACGGCGGCACATCCTCGAGCAGATACATCTCGCCATCGACGCGAGCACGCACCAATCCGTGCCCGGCGATTTGTTCCAGCACGTCCGCGTGAGCCCCTTTGCGGCCGCGAACCATGGGGCTCATCAAAGTCAGCTTGGTGCGATCGGGCAGAGCCGCCAAGGTCGCGACGATGCGATCGGGTGTTTGGGTGCTGATCGTGCTGCCGCAGGCGACGCAGTGAGGCACGCCAACGCGCGCGTACAGCAGACGCAGGTAGTCGTAGATCTCGGTGATCGTGGCGACGGTGCTGCGAGCCGAGTGCGAACCGCTCTTTTGATCGATCGACAGGGTCGGTGCCAACCCGTCGATCCAGTCCACGTCGGGACGTGGGATGGCGTCGAGGTATTGCCGGGCGTAAGTCGACAAGCTGTCGATGTATTGCCGCTGGCCTTCGGCAAACAGGGTGTCAAACGCGAGCGAGCTCTTGCCGCTGCCGGAGACTCCCGAGATGACCGTGATCGCGTCGCGAGGGATGTCGACGTCGAGGTTGCGAAGGTTATGAACCCGGGCACCTCGAATGCGAATCAAGTTGTCCGTGGACGGCGAAATCATGCCCGCGACATCTCGATCAAAGTCATCACCATGGTCAGTCCATTGAGCACGAAGTGGACAATGATCGGCGGAATCAGCGAACCGGTTTGCCGATACAGATAGCCCAGCCCGAGGGACAAAAAGAACAGTGGAATTGGCGCGAGGCCTTGTCCCCAGTGCAGCAATGCGAACACCAAGCTGGCGGCGAAGACGGGCCAGATCGCGGTGGGCGTCCAGTCGTTGGAGTCCACCTTCAGTGAAACGGCGCTGGAGGCCAGGGATGCCGTTTCATCGGTGGATTCCTCCGCATCCGTGACGCCAAACGCAAATTCGTCTCCGGGCGTTTCGATTGAAGCGACAGCCGGATCCAGGGATTTTCGAACGATCGCGAGTCGCCAATCGGCCAAGCGTTGCAGCCCACCTTGCAGCAAGCCACGGATCCAGAACTCCTCGACCACGGGTGTCACCAGAGCGGTAGTGATGAACAACAGAGCAAAGACGCCATAGTTCGGGCCGGTGTCCGCTTCGTCCGGTTGAAGAGCGTCCAAGACCGGGTGCGAATAATCCTGCATGATTGAGACCAAGGTCATGATCAACATCGTCGGCGGCAGGATCATCAACGCGGATCGAAAACCGAGACTGATGTCGCCACGTTGTGGAATCAGGCCAATTCGCGAAATTGCTTCGCGGTGGTTCAAGCACAACATCGCCAGCGTGATCAAGGTCGCCGACAACATCCCCAGCGAACTCAATGTCAGTTGCGGGACGGAGAGTCCCGGAGTGGGGGCCGCCTCGGTTTCTTCGACGGGAACTGTTTCTGTTGCCGCCACTTCGTTGACTTGATCCGTCGTCGGTTCCGACGGATCCGTTGCGACCAAGGGTTCCGAAGACGAATCCAGCAGGACAGCGGTGTCAGTGGCGGTTGGTCGTTCGATCCAGCCGGCAAACTGAAACGCACCTTGCAGCAAGGAGGTGCTGAAGATCAACGCCCCGATGAAAACCACGAAGTAGATCACCGACCAAAACGGGAGGTGCCTGGCACGGACCGGGACAAAGGCTTTTTCACCAAATGGTCGATGCCCGCGATAAAGCATCCGAATCCAACGCGACAGCGAGGTCGCGAAAGCCAACAGAATCAGAATCGACAAGATTGACAGTGCAATCTCGGTCGGGCCAAGCTCGACCACTTCCGCCGCGTCGACTGCGACCTCGCTCAAGGAAGGTGATTCGGCCGAGTCCGTTGGCACGGTCACTTCGCCTTGCGCCAGGAATGAAAACGCCCACCATGACGCCGATGCCAATCCGAAACTCATTGGGTTGGGAGTTCGTTGGAAACGGAGCGAAGGTCAGCGTCATCACCTGACGACGCCGGGTTCGTGCTCGACGGGCCTTGGTTGGCGTCGGGGTTGTTTTCGGAGGGCATGGCTTGCGAAGAATCGGAGGTGGCGGGGGTGACCGTGGGATCGGCAGGGACTTCGAGGCCCGCTTCGGACTGCATCACACGGGCTGCGATCAGGGTGTAGTCCACACCGGAGTAAACCGTCAGTCCAATGGCTCCCCAGAGTAAAACCCACGTCGTCCAGCCCAGCCACATCGGCAACGGGGTGACGATGTACGTTAGCAGCACGGCAACAACGGCGGCACATTGCAGCACCATTTTCCATTTGCCGAGCCAGCTGGCTGAAAAATCGCCTCCAGCACCTTCGATGATGCCTCGCAAACTGGTGACCAGTAGTTCGCGAGCAATCACGATCGTGGCCATCCAGGACGCGACTGGGCTGTGGGGGACTTCGACCAACGCAATGAAGGAACCGCAGATGATGATCTTGTCGACGAACGGATCAAAAATCCTTCCGAGCTTGGTGACTTGCCCGTATTTGCGAGCCCAATACCCATCCATCCAGTCGGTCGACGCCGCGATCAGAAAGACGATCATGGCCGCCATGTACTTGCCCGATGGGATCAACGCCATCACCGCGATCGCCAACACAAAGCGTGCTGTCGTCAGAGCATTGGGGACGTTGTAGATCGAGGGACCAGCCATGAGGCGACCAAAATCAGGGGAAACAAACGAGCAGTTGTGGGGAGGGAACGGTCAGGACGAGAAGTGTCAGATACCTTTTGCCAGGACGGCCCTGCGGGTGCTGTGCACAACAGGAAGCTCGCACCTCTCTCTGATTGTTAAGTCGCTGCGGCCACCAAGTCGTAGCCTTGCGACGCAACGATTTCGCAGGGGCGAATTTGACCGACTTCCACGGGCGAATCCGGGGCGACTTGCGAAACGTAAATCAGCCCATCAACATCGGGTGCCTCGCTCCGTGTGCGGCCAATGAAGACACCTTCCTGTTCGGGCATCTCGGCATCGATCAAAACCTCTTCGATTCCACCGACGCGAGAATCATTCCAATCAAACGCGATCTGTTGTTGGAGTTCCATCAAGTCATCACGACGTCGCGCGGCCACGGCGGGATCCACTCGATTGGGCAATCTTGCGGCCGGTGTGTCTTCTTCGATGCTGTAAGTGAACACGCCCAGGTTTTCAAATCGAGATTCCTTGACGAAATCCATCAGCTCGACGAAGTCTTCTTCGGTTTCACCGGGGAATCCCGTGATCATCGTGGTTCGCATCACCAACGAATCAATTCGCGAGCGAAGTTTTTGAACGATGTCGGTCTGCAGTGCACGCGTGGTTTTGCGGGCCATGCGTTTCAGCATCTTGTCGCTGGCATGCTGAAGTGGCATGTCGATGTACGGCACAATTCGCTTGGCCGATGCCAACGTGTCGATCAACGCGTCGTCGATGTACATCGGGTAAAAGTACATCAGCCGAATCCAATCGACCGATTCGATTTTGTCGAGTTCTTGCAGCAGCTGGTTCAGGCGAGGTTCGCCGTAGCGGTCCATGCCGTAGTAGGTGGTGTCTTGCGCCACGACCACAATCTCTCGAACGCCGCTGTCACCCAATCGTTTGGCTTCGTCGATGATCTGTTCAATTGGTTTGCTGAAGTGTTTGCCACGCATCTTGGGGATCGCGCAGAACGTGCACAGCCGATCGCAGCCTTCGCTGATCTTCAGGTAGGCAAAGTGACGCGGGGTGACGGCCGATCGCATCGCATCGCTGAGCGGATTGACCGCGGCGGGTTTGAAGATCGTGCGTTGTTCTTGCAGTCCCGAATAGAGTTCGTCAACGACCGAAACGATGTCGTTGCGACCGAACACGCCGACCAACGCGTCGATGTCGGGACGAGCCTCCAGCAGTTTGTCTTGTTGCCGTTCCGCCAAGCAGCCCGTGACGACGACGTTGCGAAGTTTGCCATCCCGTTTGAGCGCCAGCATCTCATCGATGGCGGCCATGGATTCGTCACGCGCCGAGTCGATGAACCCGCAGGTGTTGACCACAACGAAGTCGGCACCGTCGACCGAATCGACCATCCGGTACCCGTCGGCGTCGAGACGACCGAGCATTTGTTCGGTGTCGACGAGGTTCTTGGGGCAGCCCAATGAAACGACCGCGTACCGCCCCCGCGGTTTTCCCGTTTCAGGATCGATCAGCGGGTCTGTCCCCGGTGAAGCGACCGTCACGTTGTTCTGCGGGAGGATGGGAAGTTGCATCAAACGAATTCAGAAACGAGGGATGAGTGGCAAAATGCCCGGGAAATCAGCATCGAGGATAGTTCGTGCCTGTTCACGGCAAGCACTTCATTAGAACACAAACCACCGTTTTCGCAATTTGCAAACGCGTCCAATCGCTGACGGCGGTGCCCGGCCGAATGAAGGCGAGTGGCGTCCTCCCTCCAGAGCCCGTGGCGTGCCGATGCGCTCGCGAAATTCAGTGGGCCGACGAAAACCGTCGCACTCGCAAAAAACGGCTCCCTTGCGTGAATTAGTCGGCAAATTCACAATCGTCAGCCCGATTGATTTTTTCCACCTTCGCAAGTGCATTTGCCGTGACCGCTACGCCTTCCAAAGCCGACGACCTTGATTTGACCGACCCGCACGCGGCTCGTCGGCACAAACTGGAAGAAATCACCGCCAAAGGCATCGATCCCTGGGGGCAGCGTTTTGACGACCGTTTGTTGGTCAGCGAGTGCCGCGATCGCATTCCAACGATCCTGTGGCAGCCCAAGGAAGGCGAAGCGATCGCCCTGCCCGACGTCGAAAGCGATGACGTCGATTACCGCCAATGGAAAGCCGACAATGGCCCCGGAGAGGAAATTGGGCCGATTGTTCGTGTTGCCGGGCGGATCCAACTGTCGCGGCCGACGGGCAAGTTGATCTTCATGAACATCCGCGACTGGACGGGCGACATCCAGATCTTTGTCGGCAAGAAACAGGTCGGTGATGAAAACTTCGAATTGGCCAAGCTGTTTGACCTGGGCGATTTGATCGGTGTCCAAGGTCGACTGGGCCGCACCAACACGGGCGAGCTGACCGTGTTCGCGGAAGAAATGTTTCTGCTGACTAAAATGTTGGAAGTCCCGCCGGAAAAGCACGCCGGGATGACCAATCAAGACCTCCGTCAACGCATGCGTTATGCCGACTTGGCGTTCAACGATGGCGTGATGCAAACGTTCCTGGATCGAACCAAAATCATCAAGAGCATTCGCTCGACGCTGGATGATCAAGGGTTCTGCGAAGTCGAAGGACCCACGCTGCACACCGTTCCCGGTGGTGCCGCTGCTCGTCCGTTCGAAACGCATCACAACGCTTTGGACATGAAGTTGACCATGCGGATCGCATTGGAGTTGCACCTCAAGCGATTGATGGTCGGTGGGATGGAACGCGTTTACGAACTGGGGCGCGTCTATCGCAACGAAGGATTGTCGCCACGGCACAACCCAGAGTTCACGATGCTGGAAACCTACCAGGCGTACGGCAACTACGAATCCATGATGGATCTGACGGAGAAGATCATCTGCGACGCGATCGAAAAGATCGGCGGTGGATTCAAGCGTGAATACAACGGCACGATGTTGGACTTCACGCCGCCGTTCCAGCGTGCGACTTATGCGGAGTTGTTCCAAAAAGCCACCGGCATCGATCCCGCCGACGAAGACGCGGTCAAGGAATACGCCAAGAGTCTGAAGCTGACCATCGATGGCAAGCATCCCGACGTGATCCGCAATGAGATCTTCGAAGAGAAGGTCGAAGATTCGCTGCAAGGTCCGATCTTCGTGACCGATTACCCCGCCAGCATCTGCCCGTTGACGAAACGCAAAAAAGACAACCCCGAAATCGCCGAGCGATTCGAGATGTTCATTTGTGGGATGGAATTGGCCAACGCTTACACCGAGCTGAACGATCCCGATCTGCAAGAAGAGTTGTTCAAGACTCAGCTTGAAGGTCAGGACGACGAAGACTCGATGGCCAAGATGGACCACGACTTCGTCCGCGCGTTGCGTTATGGCATGCCGCCCGCTGGTGGGCTGGGGATCGGCATCGATCGCTTGGTGATGGTTCTGACGAACCAGAAATCCATCCGGGACGTGATCCTGTTCCCCGTGCTTCGTCCCGAGTGACTCGCTGATTGACCCACTGATTGAAAACGGGGCGACCGCTTCTCACTGAATCAAAACAGTGTGTAAATGAACGGTGCCGCCCCGCTGCTGGCCATGATGCTGAGCAATCCCACCAGCAGCAGTGATCCGATCAGTGGGATCAGCCACCACTTCTTGTTTTCACGCAGGAACATCGCGAATTCTCGTAGCAGGCCAATGTCCTGCTGTTCCGATTCACGCTCGAAATCGTTGGGAGGTGTGGGCTCGGAGGGGGTCTTTGGATCGGGCATGTGGAAGCTAGAACTGCTTGAAGTACTGGTCGGGCGTGGGCGTTGATTGGCGGTCATTCCAGTTGCTGGAGCGGCCTTCTTGTTGGAGGTTCAATGGGTCGTGGCCCGTCGTTCTCAACATCAGAGCGATGGGCGTCAGGACGAAAAAGTAGATCGTTCCGAGCAGCAGATGGCCAACACAAAAAGCAATTGGATAGGTCGCGTGTTGCCAGCCCCGAATGATTGGTTGCTGGGATGTTGGCCAAGCATAGTAAACAGTGACGACGACGAGTCCCGTCACCAGCAAGGCGGAATTGAGCCAGTGTCCAAAGTCGCTGATTAAAAACGAAGCGATGATCAGGAGCAGGCCCAGCGATAGCCCGAACCAGCGACGCATGGACGGCGATGGGGGCGCCTGGAGATCGATTAGCGGCATGGTGTTGGGATCAATCGGGAGCCAGGTTGGAAAGGTAAGTTTGACTGGAGGCGAACGCACTCTCAGGCTGTTCCTCGCGGAGCATCAGGTGATTGCCCACCACCAAGGCGTCCATTTGGGTCGCCATGAAGCACCGGTAGGCGTCCGCCGCCGTTCGCACGATAGGTTCCCCTCGCACGTTGAAGCTGGTGTTGATCAGTGCTGGGCAGCCGGTTTGCTCATGGAATTCCTTGAGCAAGGAATGAAATCGAGTTTGACGATTTTTGCTGACGGTCTGAACTCGAGCCGAATGATCCAGGTGGGTGATGGCGGGCAAGTCACTTCTGACTTGGCGCACGCGTTGGATGCCTTCGACGGGAGTGGTCGGTTCTTTTCGGAGAGACGGCAAGACGTCAAACGTGAACAGCATGTAGGGGCTGGATGCACCCTGTTTGATCTCGAAGCAGTCGCTAGCACATTCTTCCAAAACAGAAGGAGCGAATGGTCGGAATGACTCTCGGTATTTGATCTTGAGGTTCATCGTCGACTGCATCTCTGTGTTGCGAGGGTCGCCCAAGATGCTGCGGTTTCCAAGCGATCGCGGGCCGAACTCCATGCGTCCCTGGACCCAGCCGACCACCTTGCCGTCTGCCAGCAACCCTGCGACACGTTGGTCGAGTTCGGACGCGTGGTTGAATGTCTGAACAACGGCACCTGACCGAATCAACGAAGCAACTTCGCTGGATTCGTCGATGGGTGGCCCCAGCAAGGAACCATGCTGGGCGTCCTGAGGATTGGCTGTTCGCGAGTTCCCCAATAGTTGGTGCCAGATCAGCCAGGCGACACCCAGAGCGCCGCCGGCGTCCCCGGACGCCGGTTGAACCCAGACGTTTTCGAACGGTCCTTCCCGCAGCAGTCGTCCGTTGGAAACGCAGTTGAGAGCAACGCCGCCGGCCAGGCAAAGTGAATCACTCCCGGTTTGACGATGGACATGGGATGCGAGTTTTAGGATCACTTCTTCCGTGACAACTTGGATGCTTGCTGCGATGTCCATGTCGACTTGTCGGACCAGGGACTCTGGGGCTCGGCGTGAGACGCCCAGCAGACGTTCCAGTTTTTTATCGGTCATCCGAAGCGTATGAGCGAACGAGAAGTAATTCATGTTCAGTTCATAGCTTCCGTCGTCGTTGACGCGAATCAATTCTTTGCGAATGACGTCCGCAAACGTCGGTTCGCCATAGGGGGCGAGCCCCATCAATTTGTATTCGCCTGAATTGACTCGGAAGCCACAGAAGTAGGTGAACGCCGAATACAGCAAGCCCAGCGAATGGGGGAATCGAATGTCTTGTTTCAGCTCGATCTTTTCTCGGGTTCCGATTCCCCAGCTGGTGGTCGTCCATTCGCCGACACCGTCCACCGTGAGGATTGCTGCTTCGTCAAATGGGCTGGGGTAAAAAGCACTCGCCGCGTGCGATTCGTGGTGTTCGCAAAACACAATCCGGCGTTTGGTTTTGCCGCCAAGATGCTTTCGAATCTCGCGAGGAAGGTGCAGTTTGAGATGCAGCCAGGGTGGCATCGCTCGGGCGAACGACGCGTAGCCGCGTGGAGCATACGCCAAGTAGGTTTCCAGCAACCTTTCAAATTTCAGCAATGGCTTTTCGTAGAACCCGACATAGTCGATGTCGGAGACGCTGGCCCCGATTGACTCCAGGCAGCCTGCCAGTGCCTCGCTGGGAAATGCCGCGTCATGCTTCTTCCTTGTGAAGCGTTCCTCGCTTGCAGCAGCGACCACCGCCCCATCGTTGATCAGTGCGACGGCGGAATCGTGGTAGTAAGCAGAGACGCCAAGGATGAGTGTCATGGCAGCCGTCTAGCCAGGTCGTTTGCCCGTGAGTTGACCACTTGTTGGTGTCCCTTGTGGGGCAGATGAGTCATGTTTCCTGGCTGCGAAGCAGCGACACCAAAATAAAAGGGCAACACACATGCACCGTGTGGGCGTCCGCTCCAGTTGCACGTCGGAACCGTGCCCCACGCCAGGCGGCAAAAATGCCGCCCTGACTGCTTCGCACAAACCGTTTTTGTGCAGGCCTGCTTCAAGACAAGCTCGCCTTGCGAATGGATCAGCCGTTGTGTTGTTCCAGGCGGCGAGCGATCTCGTCTTTGACAGCGTTGGCGTCCGCGGGCAGGTGAACTGCTGGGTTGGCATGTTTGCTGTCGATGCCTTCGAGCGTTGACTCGTGATAGCCGACTTTGAAGTCGGTGAACTTCAACCCGTGAGCGGTGCTGATCACAACGGTCTTGTCTTTCGAGGAGATCTCACCTCGATCGATCAATTTTTTCAGCACAGCCAAGGCGACACCGGTGTGCGGGCACGTGAACATCCCGGTCAAGTCGGCGGACGCCGACGCTTCGGCGAGTTCGTTTTCAGTGGCTTGCTCGACAATGCCATTGGTTTCTTGGACGGCTTTGACCGCTTTGGCGTAGCTGACCGGATCGCCGATTCGAATCGCGTTGGCCAGCGTGTCTTGAGCGGTGACGCTGACTTTTTCCGCGAAGCCGTTTTTGTAAGCGGTGTAGAACGGGTTGGCGCGTTCGGCTTGGGCGGCGACCAAGCGTGGCATGCGGTTGATCAACCCCAGGTCCAGCATCAGCTTGAAACCCTTGTAGAGGGCACTGATGTTTCCGAGGTTGCCAACCGGGATGATGATCCAGTCCGGAACTTCCCATTCAAATTGGCGAACCAATTCGATGCCGACCGTTTTTTGGCCTTCGATGCGAAGGCTGTTCATCGAGTTGGCGAGGTAGATCGAATTGTCCTGCGTGACCTCTTGGACAATCTTCATGCAGCCGTCGAAGTCGGTGTCGAGTGCCAGCACGTGGGCGCCATTGGCGACGGGTTGGATCAGCTGCGCGGTGCTGACTTTTCCAGCGGGCAAGAAGATCACCGCGGGGATGCCCGCGTAGGCGGCGTAAGCGGCCAATGCCGCGCTCGTGTCACCGGTGCTGGCGCAGGCCACGGCTTTGACGCTGCTGCCTTGGGCCATCATTTGTTTGACGACGCTGACCAACACGGTCATGCCCAGGTCTTTGAAGCTGCCTGTGTGACTGTTGCCGCAGAGTTTGATCCAAAGATCGGGGACACCGAGTTGAGCTCCGAGTCGCTCGGCCCAAAACAGGTTTGTGTTTCCCTCGAACATGCTGACGATGTTCTCGTTTGCCAACGACGGAACAACCCACTCTCGCATGCCCCAGACGCCGCTGCCGAATGGCCATTTCGAAGTGCTGGCACGAGAATCGAAGAGTTGTTGCCACTGGTAGGCATTTTTTTGTTTCAGCGGTTCCCGCTCGTGATAGACCTCCAGCAGACTGCCGCAAGTGGGGCAGGTGTAGATCACATCAAAGATCGAGTGCTTTGCGCTGCAGCCTGAAATGCAACGAAAGTAGGTGGTTTGGTGGTCCACGTCCGATTTGGACTCAACGGCAAGAGACATGAGGGGATCCTGGTGCGATGGGAAACGGGGCCGACATTATGATCGCAGCCCACTCACAGGCAAAGGGCGAACCAAAAGAGGCGTGAACTTCGTTTGTCGGCCAAATTTGGGTCGCTTCGCCACCATTCCATCCCGACGATCGTTTGCTCCTGCTGCTCGTCTCAGCGGAACCCGTAGGTCGGCACGCCGTAGTAGCGTGGCACGGCATAGTAGGTTCCCGTTCCGAACTGCACCCCGCCTCCAGGGCCAACTTGCAATCCAGTTCCGCTGACCGTTCCAGGCACGAAACCGTACCCATAGCTGCGGTATCCGTACCCATATCCACCGTACCCGTACCCGCCGTAACCATACCCACCGCGGTAGCCAGATCGACGAGGGGTGTTGTAGTAATAATTTGTCACTGACCCGCGATTGGAGTTGGTGCCGCTGATGCTGGGACGGCGGGCGGTGTAGTTGTTTTGAGGCAAACCGCCCCGCTGGCCGATGATGGCGCTGCCGCCACGATCGAATCCGTTGCTTTGGATTCCATACCGGTAACCTTGGGCGGACGCATCGGAGGCAAAGAAAAACGCTCCCAGACCGGCGACAGCCAGCGCCACCAAGCCTGTCGAAGCCCAAGCGGGCAGGTGACGTTTCGTGGAACTCAGTGTTTTGAGAGGCGTGTTCATGTGGCACCTGAAGGGTTTGTTGGGAGGAGAGGTCGGGAAGTGTTTGCGGCGGGATCCATTGAATTTTATGCGTTCGCAAACTCGAAGTCCTGGGATCAAAATGTCTGATTGCGCCACCTTCTCCGCCAAACCTTTGGCTCAAAGGGCTTCATTTCGCGCGGGTTTCATTCCAGTTTCGGGCCTGCGTTGTGCCTCAGCGTCGTCCCATGGAAGCCGAACGACTTTGCTAAACTAGGGCGTTTCTTCTTCTGGTTCTCTTGCTTGAATGGTCGTTATGGCTCGCTGTTGGTTGGGATGTCTCGGTTTGGTTCTGCTACTTGGATGCAGCAAATCTGGTTCCAGTTCCTCGGAACAATCGCAATCCGGCCCTGAAACGGTGGGACAGGCTTCGGTGGATGCCTCCGGTTTTCCGCGTCAGTGCGGCAACTACACGGTGCTGGGGATTCTGACCGACAATCAGGACAATTCGAAAGCCAAAGAGAATGCCGAAACGACGTTGTTGCGGCATCCGAATGTCGGGTGCTTGGTTGGGCTCTGGAGCCAAAACACGCCGATGATTTTGGCGGGGCTTCGGAGCAGCGACGCGGTCGGAAAAGTTTCGGTGGTCGGTTTCGATGAGCACCCGGACACTTTGGCTGGTATCCGCGATCAGTCCGTCTTTGGCACGGTGGTGCAGCAACCCTATGCGTTTGGGTATCGCAGTGTGCAGTGGCTGACGACGCTGGTGAAAGGCGGGCAAGTCGATGTGCCTGAGTCAGGGATGATCATCATTCCTCACCGGTCGATCACCCTCGACAATGTCAATGAGTTCGCGGCGGACGTGGACGCGATGAAATCCGGTGAAGGCCCGATTTTGTCCGGTGAGGAGAAGATCGATGGGGCGGGGGTTCGTGTCGCCTACATCACCAATTCATTGGACCCGTTTTGGACGCTGGCCGATGCGGGCTGCAAACGAGCGGCGGAGCAGTTTGGTTGTGAGGTCGATGTGCAGATGCCTTCTTCCGGTTCCATCGAAGAGCAAAAGCGATTCTTGGAATCCAACGTGGCCGCGAACGTGGATGGGATCGCAATCAGCCCGATCGATCCCGAGAACCAAGTGGCGATGATCAACGAGGCGTGCCAAGCCACGACGGTGATTTGCCAAGACAGCGATGCGCCAGCCTCACGCCGGAAATTCTACCTGGGCACCAGCAACTACTTGGCTGGACGGGCGGCCGGCAAATTGATTCAAGAGGCCATTCCCGAGGGTGGCGAAGTGATGCTGTTCGTTGGCAAGATGGAAGTCCTCAACGCTCAAGAACGCAGCCAGGGCATCATGGACGAACTCGCGGGGAAACCAATTCCAGCGATCTTGCAAGGCAATTGAGTCGGTGAAGATCGCCGCATGAAAGTGAGGCGATGAGCCGGTGCGACCCGTAAAATCGGAATCAATGGTGAGGGCTTCGGAGGTTCAGTCGCGTTTCCATGGCCCCGCCAGGAGGATTGCGGCGGGGGGGCCGAAAGGTGACGTAGGTTTGCGTGTCGAGCGAGGGTGTGCCTGGTTCGATGCGACGTGCAAACCTTTTTGCGAGTTTGATCATGAGTGCCATTCCACCCGCCGTGCAGCAGGTCCTGCAAGCCCGCCAAGACGCGACCCAGACGCAGATTGATGTGGCGCTGCTGGGACAGAATCTGGACGTGCAGCGGCAGACCGGCGACGCGATTGTGCAGATGATTTCCGAAGTCGTTGACGTGCAAAAGCAACTCGCCAGCGGTCACATCGACGTCCGCGTCTAACGCGTCGATGATCGGATCCATTCCTGCAATGGATCGGAAGTGGGTCGAGCGTCGACCCAGCCGAACGGGAACCCTGTCTCGGCCACTCGTTTTTTCTCAGCGACCTTCGCGAAGCCGATAGCCCAGGAAATTGTCCAGCTCGGCTTCTTTCTCGATGGCTTGGACGGTTCGTTCGATGTCGTATTCGACTCGGCGAAACATCACCAAATCCGGTTCCACAATCGCGTAGCAACTGCGAGGGTCGCCATCACGTGGTTGGCCCACACTGCCGACGTTGATCATCAGTTTCGAATTGGGATCGGCCAGTGAGTACCCCGTGCCGGTGTCCGCCGGGCGGACGAAGCGTTGTTCCATCGTGAACACACCCGGAACATGCGTGTGGCCTTGGAAGCAAACTCGCGGGACCAGCGAAAATAGCTTTTCCATCTTCTTGGTGTTCTGGGCGTCTTCCGGGAAGACGTATTCGTTGGTTGGTCCACGTGGCGAACCATGGACAAACAACCAGTGATCTTCGCGTACGGTTCGCGGCAACGCACACAGGTATTCGATCCGTTTGCGGCTGGCGCCTGGATCGTCACCGGTTGCTTCGAGTTGGCTGCGGGTCCAGAAAATCGCTTGCTCGGCCGCGACGTTGAATCCTTCGGGGTCGAACAGAGAACTGCTGTCGTGGTTCCCGAGGACACAGAAATCGAACCCCATCACGATGTCCAGGCACGCACAGGGTTCGGGGCCGTAGCCGACCACGTCGCCCAAACAGACGATGCGATCGACCTTTTGAGCCTCGACATCGGCCAGAACGGCTTCGAGCGCGGAGAGGTTTCCGTGAATGTCGCTAAGAATGGCTGTGCGTGTCACCCGATCAATGTCCTCGTTTCAGCCGATCGCCCAGGGCATCGTCCAGATCGGGTTGTGCGTAAATCTTTTGAGCCGTCTTCTCGAAATCGTATTCCACTCGGCGGTAGGTCAACGTTTGGGCATCGGTGTCCAAGATGGCGTAGCACGATTGGTTGTTTTCGTCTCGCGGTTGGCCAACGCTGCCGACGTTGATCATCAGTTTGTTGTTGCCCAGAGCGTACGTGTGATCGCACTCGTCCGGCGTGACGAATTCGCACTCGGTGGTGAACACACCCGGCAAATGCGTGTGCCCCATGAAGCAGTACTTGTCGATTTTCCCGAACAAGATTTCCATCTTGCGAGCATCATACATGTACTCGGGGAAGACGTATTCGTTCGTCGGGTCGCGGGGCGAGCCGTGGACAAATTTGAAATCGCCGTCATCGATGAATCGCGGCAACTCACCCAGGAAGTCCCAGCGAGCGTTCATCTGAGCGGGACCGCCTTTGCCGCTGTCCAATTCGTCGCGGGTCCAGTAGATCGCCCGCAGAGCCATCGGGTTGAATCCGTCAGGATCAAACAGTGCTGCCTGATCGTGGTTGCCCAGGATGGTGTGTTTGCATCGCCGCATCACCAGATCCAAGCACTCACACGGGTTGGGACCATATCCAATGATATCGCCCAGGCATATGACTTCTTGGACCCCGACCTTGTCGATGTCTTCCAGAACCGCTTGCAGCGCTTCAAGGTTCCCGTGGATGTCGCTGATCAACGCTCGCTTCACAAAATTCCTCGGTCACCTCACCTGGATGCTTAACCTGCCGAGTGTCATTGTAGTCTGGACCAATTTTGCACGACAATCCCACGCAATTCACTCTTCGAGTTCTCGATCATGGACCCCCAGACCGAATTTGGCAGCCCACGACCAGTCATTGGATTGGCTCTGGAAGTCATCGGTCGCGAAGGATCGGTGGCTGTGATTGAGGGGGGCAAGGTCGTCCAGACGCTGGAATTGCCGAGCGATGTGCGGGCCACCGCATCGTTGACTCCGGCTCTGCAAACGTTGTTGCAGGCGATCCATCCAGGCGAAAAACGTCCTGAGGCCGTCTCGACGGGCAGCGGTTTTCGCGCCCCTGCAACTCGACCGGACTACATCGCGGTTGCCGATGGCCCTGGATCGTTCACCGGCCTGCGCATTGCCGCAGCCACCGCGAAAACATTGGCGTATGCCTGGGGAATTCCCGTGGTGACGTTGGATTCTCTGTCTGTTTTGGCGGCCGCCGTGTTGCCAGCCAATTCCTCCGAAAAAGATTCCACGCCGGCTGAGTGGCCAGCACCCGGGCAGCGATTGTTGGTCGGGCTGGATGCCTATCGCGGCCAAACGTTTGTGGGTTGGTTTCGGGAACAGGACTCAGGCTGGGTTTCCGAGGGACCGGTTGAGCTGCTGGATCGAGCCCACTGGCTAGAAACGGTGGAATCAGCTGCTCCAGGCATTTGGGCCACTGGAGACGCGATGAAGAACGGGTTGCCGGCGGATCATTTGAAGCCCGTCGTTCAGCAGCAAACGTTGGCGTCCGCGGTCGCGAGGCTGGCCAATCAAAAATATTTGGCGGGGCAGACGACCGATCCGATGGACGTGTTGCCCAAATACTTTCGGCCCAGCGCGGCCGAAGAAAAGGCCGCCGCCAACCAATCCGGATCGGCGAAGTAGTCCGCTGGCGAGACCACAGAGGTCTCGCCGTTCGGATTTCGAACCGAACCGGCGATGTCAGGCCCTGATCAGCGGATCGCACTCATGTAGAAACTGAACATTCGCTCGTCGTCCGTGTCGGCCATCGCAACTGGGAATGCAAAGTCGAACGCCAGCGGAGCGGGACCGAGCATTGGGATCGCGACACGCAGACCAAAGCCAGGAGCGACTCGGAAATTATCGGTGTCAATCTCGATGTCCTGTTCGACCGTTCCGAAGTCAACAAAGGCAACGCCGCGAAAAGCGTCGTCGGCGGTCAGCGGGAACATGTATTCGACCGAGTTCAACCATTGGAACTGACCCCCGACTTCCACGCCGTTGATGACGGGGCTGGCACCCCGGAAATCGAAACCGCGAATCGTCGCGTAACCACCGGCAAAGTAGTTTTCGAAGATCGGTGTTTCGTCGCCGCTGAAGCCAAGTTGGACACTGTAGGAAAGGGTTTGCTTCCCCGAGCCATCGGCTCGTTCGCGAAGCAACCAGTACTTGCGGTATTCGGCTTCGAAGGTGGAGTACTCGTAGTCGCCAAAGGTTTGTTCGAAACTCAATTCAAAGTAGTGACCGCGACTGGGCTGCAACGGGCTGTTGCGAGTGTCGTGGATCAGTGACGCCATGCCACTGAACAGAGCGTTGTCGCCGAGGGCCGAATTCAGTTCGGGCACAGTGTTGACTCGTGGGTCAGTGATCTCGACATTTTGTCCGCCGACGCCAAGCGAAATCGAAAGGTCGGGGGTCACGCGATAACCAAAGCTGGCTCGGCCGCCGAGGCGGTTTTCGTCCCAGTCGTCAAAGTTGCGATCGTACAAGAACCCACTCAGCGACATGCTAATGGGCAAGTAACCCAGCAGGTTGGGGTCCGCGAACTGAGCGGTGTACCGTTGATAATCACTCCCGGGAGCGGCTTCCAATCGAAACGTTTGGCCGGCACCACGGAAGGCGGTTCCGCTGAACAGGTCGCCAAAGGAGGTCGGCCAGCGACTGATGTCAAAGTTGCGTTCATCCACGGTGATCTGGCCGGTGACGCCGGCGTCACTGTTGACCGCACCGCCGAACATCAGGCGACCCGTGCGAGCGGGGTAACCTTGAATGATCAGGTCGGCCTCCCGAACGGTGGGTTGATTGACAACCGGAGGTGCCAAGCTGGGTGACGATGGAAAGCTGCCCTGCAAAGGACCGGATAGAGTTCCGCCTTGGTAAGCGTCACCTTGGTAGGTTTGGCCCTGGTAAGTTTGCCCCTGATAGGCGCCGTTGGGATAGGCCGCCGGCGGAGCTGCAACGTTTCCGCCATAAGTCGGCGCGGCGTAGGGGTTGGCTGCCGTGGGGGCAGGTGTGACTGTCGCGGGAGCAGTCGTTCCGGGTGCGCCGTAGGCGGACGGGCCGCCATAGACCGATTGGCCGTAGGTCGAATTGGTCGGCGCCGCTGTTGTGCCCTGCAACGAGGGTGGTGCTCCGTAGGCGGACGGTGGCGGCGGAGCTGGATAGTCCGTTTGTGCGGAGCTAGGCGACGACGACACGAGGCTGGACGACAATGCCAGCAACGCGGACGCGGAGACGCGAGTCCACAGCGCGCGGTGGATGTCATCGAGCCAACGCGTTGCTGCGCGATGCTTCGACGTGGCCGAAGGATCCGATTCAGAAGATTGGGTCACAGCACGCATCCATGACTTGAAGCGGGACTTGAGCGGGAGTGAATTCAGTGGGGGCTTGGAGTTCATCTCAACGATTCCTCCAATGGCTTCACGATGATGTCCGGCGGGGCGGCGATCGTGGGATTGGTTTCGAGCAGTTGGCTGCGTTCGATCCGGTTACGCCCGGTTTCTAAGTCGCGACGATCGATGTAATCACCTTCTCGCATCTCGATCAGGTTCAACATCGTGGTTTCTCGCATCAGGTGAGGTTCCCCGTCGATTTCGACGCGGATGCTGTTCACTTTCCAGCGATCGCCTTCTGTGATTTCGAACACCAAGTCGACGATGCCGTTTTCATCTCGCATGATCGTCTTGGGGTTGACCTCGGCGTAGATGAATCCGAGTTCACCGTAGCCATAGACGATCTCACCGATGTCTTTTCGCATCTTGGTGCCGCTGAAAACATCATTGGCTTTCAGTTCCAGACGTCGTCGCAGTGATTCTTCGGTGATGAATTCGTTGCCGACAATTTGAATGTCGCCGATGCTGAAACGTGGGCCTTCGTTGACGACGAACACGATTGTCATCCACTTGCCGGTTCGGTCGTATTCGATCCGACGTCCGACGGTCGCGGTCAGGAATCCAAGGTTGTGATAGTAGGACGCCAACACATCGACATCGGCGTCGATCTTTTTCATGTCCGCGACGTTGCCGATGTAGCTCATGATGCCCATCATGGGGCCACGGCTTTGAATGATTTTTTTCAACCGCGATTCGCTGACGATGGAAGCCCCTTCGATGCGAATGTCTCGGATGCGTTCTTTCGGGCCTTCGTTGATTCGAAAGACGACCGCGTTGGGATCACCGGGCAGTCCGATGGACGCAATGATCGCGGCTTGGTTGAAGCCCTCTTCGTGGTAGTAGTCGATCAAACGACGCTTGCCGGTTTCGATCGCGAATTCGCTGAGCGGGTCACCCGCGGTGATTCCCGAGCGTCCCGACAGTTCACGGTCGTTCATTCCGTAGTCGCCGTGATAGATGACCTGCGAAACCATCGCTCGTTCCCGAACGTAGAACGTGACCAGAACGCTTTTCTGGGGTGCACTGCCGTTCGAACCGGGAGTTGCCGTGAGGCGTTCCTCGGCTTCGAAGGTGACGTGATCGAAGGATCCCATGTCGTTCAGTCGACCAACATCAGAAAGAACGGTATCTTCACTGTAAAAGCGACCTTTGCGGGTTTGAATTTCCGCCAGAATGTCTGTGGTCCGGATGACTTGGTTGCCGACCAGCCGAACTTCGGCCACGACTGCGTCGCCCGCTTCGCGACGCAGTGCCATGCCGTCGCGGTTGTGAATGTGATCACTGAATTTGGGTTTGGTTGCGGCGGCGGGTGCTTGAGCTTGGCCTCCACCCATGCCTCCACCACCCATTTGGGCGTGAAGATGGTTGGATGAGAAGGCAATCGCCAAGCAGCAAACAAAACACGCTAGAAAGCGGTGCTTCGAAGTATCGCAGCGGTAGAATCGAAACGGCATGAGCAGCCATATCCGTGGCACGAGAAACAGGATCTTCCCGTCTCTACCAATGCTTCGGCGGGTGCCACAAGGCGAATACGACTCTCCCCTCGAACTTCAATCAAGTTTGCAAAATGGTTGATTTTGCGGAGGAACAAGTGATTGGCCGATGGGAGCCGTTTCGGCGCGATTTCCGCCCGAACACAGTCGTGGCAGCGGTCGTGAAACAGGTCAGTTTCCTGCTCGCGTTTCACAAGGGAAGGCTTGCCGCTGAATGGTTCCTACCGCGATGGCGTCAGGGAGCACCGTGTTCAATCAGCTTTTTCTGAAACGTCTCAAAGAAGCTGCGATCCTTGGCGTACTGGTCTGGATCGATCTGGTTTTTGAAGTCATCCAAGTAGTCGATCCAGCGTTTGGTCTCCTCGACGAAGGAGTATTCCGGGTCCGCCATGGGATTGACCCAGTCCGGATCCCCTGGTTCACGTTGCCCCGTGATCTGGCCGTCGCCGTTGACGAGGAAATTCGCAGTCAGCACAGGAAGCTTCATCCGCAACTCGTGAACCGCACGTTCGCCCCAGGACATGCCGGCGGTCGCTTCCTCCCACGCCTGCGTCACTTCGGGCGATGTCGTGCTATCAGGGAACCGAAGCCCGTTGGCTTTGCCTGATTGCGTGATCCCATCGCGGTTGAGGTCCACCTGGGCAGCGGGAGGGATCAAAAGGTTGAGCGCCCCTTCCTCACTTAGCGAATCGACCTGGATCGGATCGGCCAAGCGATGGATGGTTTGGACCGTTTCCAGTTCGTCGGCCGGCAATCCACGCAGGAAGTCTTTTGGCGAGGCGTAGCCGCCTTCGTCGTAAGCCTGGGACATCACGCCAGCGTACGACTCACCCAGAGCCGCGGCGTCCTCTTGGCCGCGATAACGCCCGAGTTGCTCGACGCGATACCACTGGGTCCACGATTGCTGAATCTGAGAATCCAGCGGCGTTTCAGTGGAGACCGGTTCAGCGCTGGCGTATCCCTCGCGTCCGAAGTTCTCCAGCACTTCGCTGAAGACGCTTTGCACGTTTTCGTTGGCAGTTCGGCGATGATCATCCAGTGTCGTCACACCGGATTGGGTCGTCACACCGGATTGGCGAGTGTCGATTCGCACTTGAGGTTTCGCTCCATGCAAGCAGGACGTTCCTCCCGCTTATCGACCGGTGTCCATGTTCAAGTTTGATGGTTCAGGACGAATTTTCGGAGATTGTCGGCTGGGGTGACCCACCGTGATTCGCTGCAAGAGCAAATCAAGTGGTCAGGCGGGCGATCATTTGGATCAACTTCTGTTGATCGAGCGGCTTGGTGGTGTAGTCGGTGCATCCCGCGGCCAAGCACTCTTCGCGATCGCTTTTCATGGCATTGGCGGTCAGGGCGATGATCGGCAGTTTGCAATCGCGCCGCCGGAGTTCCGTGGTGGCTTCGTAGCCGTCCATGATCGGCATCTGCATGTCCATGACGATCAAATCCACCGGTGGTGAATCGGGCGACTCGATGAACTCAATGGCTTCCTGCCCGTTGGTGGCGGTGTAGACCGTGCTGCCCGCTTTCTCAATGAAGTGCTGGGCCAAGTATCGGATGTCGCGTCGATCATCGACGACCAGCACATTGGCCGACAACCGGACCTCGGGGGCTGGTGTCTCTTGCGCAGGCAGGCTGTTCAGGTTGGGTTGGATCAATTTCCCGCTGGCGTCGACCTTCAGGCACAGTGTGAATCGACTGCCCTTGCCAGGTTGACTGGAGACATCGATTTGCCCACCCAAGGCTTGGGACAATCGACGGCAGATCGTCAGTCCCAACCCGGTGCCACCATGCGAACGCGTGGAGGTGCTGTCGACTTGTGTGAACGGTTCAAACAGCGAATCCAGTTTCTCCGACGGAATGCCCACCCCGGTGTCGATCACATCAAAGTTCAGCAGTTTGGATCGTTGGTCGTAGCGGATGTTCAGTCGCACTTCACCGTCGTTGGTGAATTTGATCGCGTTGCCGACCAGGTTCAAGAGGATTTGACGCAACCGGACCGCGTCGGTGCGAATGGTTTCCGGGATCGGGCCAGCGAACTCGACTTTCAGCGGCAGGTCTTTTTCCGCGGCGCGAACATCCATCAGCGAACGAATGTCACCCACGATCGTGTCGGGCCGGACCGGTTGCTTCTGCAGATCCATCTTGCCAGCATCAATTTTGGACAAATCCAAGATGTCGTTGATGATCGCCAGCAGGAAATTTCCATTGCGACGGATGGTTTCCACCACCAACAAATTGTCGGGGTCTTTCAGGTGGTCGTTCAGAATGTCGGCATGCCCGAGGATCGCTGACATGGGCGTTCGGATTTCATGCGACATGTTGGCGAGGAATTCGCCGCGAGATCGATTGGCCATCTCCGCCGATCGCTTGGCGCGTTGCAGCGATTGCTCAAAGATTTTTCGGTCGGTGATGTCTTGCACCGTGCCCACTCGCCGAACAACACGACGACTCCGTTGGATGCCCTCGCGAAAGGTGCATCCCGTGTCGATGAGCCAGCGAGTCTCTCCATCAGGACGATTGATTCGAAACTCGATGGAGTGCTGGTCGGGGCCGTCCGGCAACATGGAATGACGCAGTGTTTGCCGGAATCGTTGCCGATCATCGGGATGCACCAACGACGCATAGCGGTTTTCGTCCGCGGCCCCGTCCGCGGGCAAGCCGAGGATCCGGAACAATTCATCGGACCAAATGTTCTGCGAGTCGGTGGTGGTGATGTCGTAGGTGCCAAAGCCGGTCGTCTCCGCGGCCAAACGCAGGCGGCTTTCACTGGCCTCGATGTCGGCGGCCCGCTGCCGCAGCGATGTTTCGGCCACTTGGCGATCGTGAACATCGATCACGCTTCCGATGTAGCCTTCAAATTGTCCTTGGGAATTGAACTTGGGACGCCCGGCATCGATGGCCCATCGGTAGTCGCCGTTGACGGTCCGTAGTCGGAAGTCATGTTCGAAAGGGTCACGGCGTTCGAAAGCGGAGAGGATGATCCGGTGGGCGTCCTCACGGTCATCGGGGTGAACCATGTCGAGCCAGCCAATTCCCAAGCCGTCGGATTGAGATTGTCCGGTGTAGTCTTGCCAGCCTCGAGAGAGAAACGTGCAGGAATGGTCGGCACCGGTGACCCACAGCATCGCCGGGGCCGCGTCCGTCATCTCGCGAAAATATTGTTCGCGGCGTCGGATCGATTCCGCGACTTGCTCGTGTTCGGTGGCGTCGTAGAAATAGCAAACCACTCCGAAGCATCCGTCGGGCAGCGTCGTTCGCTCGATTTGCCACTCATAGGATTCGGCTTGGTCCGTGTCATGACGATTTTCAACGAACGCCGGCGCTTGATAGGGTTCACCGGTTTCCAGCGTGTGTTGAAAGAGCCTCATGATCTCGGTGGCAAACTCCTTTCGCCAAATCGTGAACATGATCGTTTCGAGATCGTGCCCTTCGATGGGATCAAATTGAGTGAAGTGCTCCCGTGCACCCTTGCTGATGTAACGCATCTTCAAGTCGGTGTCGACGACGTAGATGCCAAAGGGACTGTTCTGCACCAGGTTCTCAAACGTCTCTTGGGATCGTTTGAGGAAGTCTTCTTCCTGCTTTTTGTGAGTGATGTCGACGGCCGCCAGAAGTGACGAAACCGGAGTTCGTTGGCCGTCTCGCTCCTCAAAGATGACTTTTTTCCGAATGCTCAGCCAACGCACGTCTCCGTTGTCATGGATGATGCGATGTTCCATTGAGAATTCCCCCACACCATTGGGATCCATCGACTCGGCGAGATGCTCGTTGATCGCGACCGCATCATCGGGGTGGAACTTCAAATGAACTGTTTCCCGGTCGACCTGCACACCCGGGGGCAAGTCAAACAGTCGTGCGGCTTGCTGATCAGCCGAGGCGAGTTGGGTGTCGTAGTCCATGTGGATGACACCCATCGAGGACATCGACAATGCCAGACGCAGTTGCTGTTCGGTGGTGGTGAGTTCGCTCATGTCAATTTGCTGACCAGCTGAATCAGTTTGGCAGCATCAATGGGTTTACTGAGGTAGTCGTTGCAACCTGCTTCCAGGCACAGGTTCATGTCGCCCTGCATCGCGTCTGCGGTCAAGGCGATGATCGGCCCTTCGTAGCCGAGTTCTCGGAGCTTTTTCGCGGTGGCGTACCCGTCCAGTGTTGGCATTTGCATATCCAGAATGATGACATCCGGGCAATGTTCCTCGTTCATGCACTCGACGATTTTATGGACGGCTTGCAGGCCGTCCTCGCATTCGTCGACTGTGGCACCTGCTTTGGTCAGGATACGCCGGCTCAAAAAACGAATGTCGCGGCGGTCATCCACCACCAACGCGTAACAATTCAGTTCGATGGGATGCCCGTCCGGGGCTTCAGGAACATTGTCTTGATAGGCAATGGGTTCTGAGTGGTCCACCATGGGGACACCGGTCAACTCGCCAGGGGAAACAATCAGCGTGAATGTGCTGCCGACTCCCATGTCGCTTTCGAACGTGATGTTGCCGCCCAGCATTTCCGCCAATCGCTGGCTGATCGTCAATCCAAGCCCGGTTCCACCGAACGTCCGGCTGACGCTGGAATCGCCTTGCGAGAAAGGCTGGAACAAATGGTTTTGTTGTTCTGTTGCGATCCCGATCCCCGTGTCGATCACGTCGATGCACAAGCGATCGGGATCGGAATCCATCCGCACCACCAACCGCACGCTTCCCTCGTGTGTGAATTTGATCGCGTTGCCAACCAAATTGATCAGAACTTGTTTGAGGCGTTTGGAATCGGATTGAATCGATGCGGGGATGTGCTCATTGTATTCGACGGTCAATTCGAGCCCGGCTTCTTTGGCTCGGACTTCCATGATGCTGCGAACATCTTCGATCAACCGGCCTGGATCAAAGCGTTCGTTTTCGACATCCAGTTTGCCAGCTTCGATTTTGGAAAGGTCCAAGATGTCATTGATGATGTCCAGCAAGTAGTCGCCATTTCGCCGAATCGTTTGCAGATGCTGGCGAGCTTCGCTGTCCTCCACCACATCGTGCAGCAAATCGGCGTAGCCAAGGATGGCGGTCATCGGGGTGCGAATTTCATGCGACATGTTCGCCAGGAAAGCGCTCTTGGAAGCACTGGCTTCATTCGCGCGTCGCTCGCTCTCACGCAGCGTTTCTGCTTGCACGTGTTCTTGGGTGGAATCCCAATTGACACCGTGCATCCGAGTGACCTGGCCGGATTTCGAACGCACGATCTCCCCCATTCCGGTGATCCAACGCAACTCCCCATCGGGGCGTTGGATGCGGAACTCAAATTCGTAGTCGTGTTTGCCTTGGATCGCATCTCGCCAATGTTGTTTCAACCCCTCCGTGTCGTCAGGGTGAACGAGTGAAAACAATAGTTCGGAACTGGCTTGTTGGTCTGCTGAAACACCCAGCAGTTCGTACAGCTCTTTGGTCCAATAGCTTTTCGTTGGCGTCCATTCCCACGCGGCCATGCCTCCCGCCCGAAGTGCCATTTGCATCCGCCGGGAAGCGTTTTTCATGGCCCGTTCTGCTTTTTTACGATCGCGAATGTCGACGCCCGATGGAATCAGGTACTCGATGTTTCCATTGTCATCGAATACAGGTGCAACCATGAAGTCGATCATCACGCCATCATCACCGTGGGCGAACAAGGACACGTCGTAGCGCACCGGTTCACCCTGGAAGGCTCGCTTCATTGCCTCTCGAATCTGCTGAGCGACATCCGGGTCGTAGCTCCACCACGGAGCCTCGTGGAACGGTTTGCCAATCACGTCCGTGCGGTTGACTTTCGCGTGTTCCAGCGACCGGTCATCGATTTCCAACAGCAATCCGTTGCGATCGATCACCCCCACCAATCCCAGTTGGTTGTTGATCACGCGGCGCAGGTGAGCCTCACGATGAACCAATTCCAACCGGCTTTGTTTTTGATCGTGGATGTCGATGTTCATTCCCACCCAACGATGCACGGTTCCATCGGGGCGGTGTTGAGGAGCGGTCCGAACTTGGAACCAGCGGTGATCGCCATTTCGGTTTCGCAGACGATATTCCATCACCAGCGGGCGTCCCTTTTCGACCGCGTCGACCCAGACCTTCTGAGTCAGTTCCCGGTCGTCGGGATGGATCGCGTCCAGCCATCCAAAACCAGACCATTCCTCCATGGTTTGTCCGGTGTATTCACGCCAGCTCGTTGAGTCGGATTCGACCACACCTTTGGCATCGGCGATCCAGACGATCTGGGCCGAGGCACGGACCAACGATTGGAACAGCTCTTCGCTTTCTCGCAGCTGCGTGACATCGGTGAAGGTGAGCACAATCCCATCGTGATCGCCTGTGTGGGAGCGATACGGCAGCACACGACGGATGAATGCTTGGCCGGATTGAGCAACAATGGTGTGCTCGACGCCGTCTTCTTGGATCAATTGTTCCCAACTGGGAAGCGGTGGCATGACGCTCACATTGGGAACGATTTGCGTGAGTGGACGCCCCACATCGGTCGCGATCAGACCATAGATCTCTGTCGCCGCAGGTGTGAAGCTTCGGATCGACAAATCGTCATCCAAAAAGATGGTTGCAATGCGTGTGCTTCGCAGCAGGTTCTGCAAGTCCGCATTGGCACGGGCGACCGCCTCACTGCTGCTGCGGATTTCTTCTTTGGAGACCTCCAGTTTTTCGTTGGCGGTTTGCAGCCCTTGGTTCATCACCAGGAGTTCGTCGTTGGACGACTTCAGCTCCTCATTGGTAGCCTCCATTTCTTGCATCGACCGATCGAGGTCTTCCCGGGTGGCCGCGAGCTCTCGCTGGAGTTGTTCGATCAATCGTTGGGCGTCTTTCTCCGAGGTTTCCGGCGGATCGGAGCCGTCGGTTGACCCTTCCAAGTCCGAAGCGGGAGGGCTCCGATCCTGGAAGGCCACCATGAACAACTCGGTTTCGTGCCCCAATTGCATCATGGGTTGAATGGTCAGCTTCACCCTTTGTTGGCCGCCCTCGCAGGCGACCGACAGATCATCGCGGACAACCCGTCGACGATTGCTCTTGGCCTCCGCGAAGGCGCTGCGGAGTCCAACTCGCAGACTAGCAGGAGCGATCTTGATCAGGTTCTTTTGCAGCAACCCGCCGTCACTGGACAGATACGGGTTGGTCTCTGACAAGGAGCAAACGACTTGCCCGTCAAAGTCAACGACCACTGCCTTGGGGGCAAACTCATCCAGGATGATCCGCTGCAGAACCTGGTGGATTTCTTGGGTGTCCTCTTCGCCTGGAAGGATTGCCGCCGGTCGGGCAACTTCGATTGCGCTGAGGAAACCTCGTGAGTCTTCCGCCGCCGTGACCGTTTCGGTTCCTTTGCGTCGGTTGATTCGATGATTGGCGTTCACGCCATCAAACAGTTCGCCGTGCGAGGAAATGGATTCACTCGGACCAAGGAAGAGGTACCCGTTGGGACGCAAAGCATAGTGAAAAAGGGGGATCAGTTTTTTCTGCAGGTGCGGACCCAAATAGATCAGCAAATTCCGACAGGAGATCAAGTCTTGACGCGAGAAAGGTGGGTCGCTGATCAGGTTGTGCAGCGAGAAGAGAATCGACTCACGCAGGTTCCTTTTCGCGTGATAGCGTTTGCCACGCTGGACGAAGAACTGTTTCAGTCGGTCTTCCGAAATGTGCTCGCTGATCCCAAGCGGATAGACTCCTTGTCGCGCGATAGCCAACGCACGCTCGTCGATGTCGCTGGCGATGATTTGAAACGTCGGCAGGGATTCTTTGGAGAGGGTGCCACCTTGCTGTGTTTGCAATTGGTCAACGTATTCATGGCACAGGATCGCCAGGGTGTAGGCTTCCTCTCCCGTCGCGCATCCCGGCACCCAAATGCGAACCGGGTCGCTGGCAGTGCGCCCTTCGAAGATCGGAGGGATCACTTCGGCTGCCAACTTCGTGAACGATTCGGGATCGCGGAAAAATGCCGTGATCCCAATCAGCAATTCGCGAAACAGGTTCTGCGATTCTTCCTGGTCGTCCCGCATTCGGTTCAAGTAAGCCGCGACATCGGGGATCTGCAGGACTTGCATCCGCCGCAAAATTCGTCGGGTCAGCGTGCCCGTCTTGTAGTGTTTGAAATTGTGCTTGGTCTCCTGATACAGAATATCCGCGACTTCGGGGATTGCCTGTTCGATCTGTTCCAGTAGCGATCCGCTCACCCGTTCGTCCGAGTGTTGTTTCAGATAGCGAACGTAGTCCTTGAGTTGATCAGCGATCTTTGCTGGGGAGAGAACATGATCGGCCACACCGGTGATCGCCGCGTTTCTCGGCATCGAATCAAATTTTGAAGATTCGGAAGTTTGGGCAAACGTCATTCCCCCTGCGTCACTGATGGTTTTCAACCCCAGCGTGCCATCCGTGCCCGTCCCAGACAAAACGACTCCAACGCCTCGCGCTCCTCGCGTTTCCGCAATGGAATGAAAGAAATGGTCGATTGGCGTCGCAAAGGATTCTTCGGTGGTCTGTTTCAGCAACAACCGGGAACCACTGCTGATGGTGAGCAGGCTGTTGGGGGGGCAGAGGTAAACCGTGTTCGGTTTGAGAAGTTTGCGAGACTTCAGTTCGACGATTTGCAATGGCGTCGCACTCGCCAATTCACCAGCCTGGTGTGAATGCAATTCCGATGGATCATCGGCGACGAACACCACCGCCAGATCGGGTGAGTCACCCAATGACGTCAAGAATTCTCGCAATGCTTCCATCCCGCCGGCGCCAGCACCCACGCCGACAACCAGTGGTTTGGATTCCAGTGGTGGATCGCTCAACAGAAATGTCTCTCCCGACCCGCGACCACCGTCGGCAGGTAGTTCGGTCTTGGGTCGGTGGGGGTGGTTGGCATGGCTTCGTTTCGATGAGATTCAGAGGTCATCGAAACCTCTTCAACAACCTCGCTAGACGAACGTCCGGTTCGTCCTGATTGGACGCGACGAGCCCGCTGGGGTCAATCGATTGTGGGGTGCAAATGCCGTGTTCCACGCTTTGGCGAAACGTTTTGCAATGGTTGACGGTCGCTAGGGACGGATGATCACCCCGTTGCCTGCGTTGTTTGGTTTCCGATCAATCGACCAGTCATCGTGCAATCTCCACCCCGGTCGAGAATTCGCTTGGTTTCCACTGGATCGGCCGAGGGATGGCTCAAAACCCAAGCGGACATCACGTGACGACTGGTTGGATTCGCTCAAACCGATGCCGGTCATGTGATTTGGCTGCTTTGGCATCGCATTCGCGTCAGCGTGATTGCTCTCGAGACGCCTTCACGGCTTAGCCTAGCAGGTTGCCTCGATCTTAACCAACTTCGTATGCCAAAAGGTCCAGCCATGAGACAACCACGTGATGTCGTTCACTTTCTTTTGCTCACCGCGGCCATGGTGGCGGGTTTCATCGTGACCGGATGCGATCGGAAAGAAACCGTGCTGGACGTTGAAACTCCAAACGGTGGCGTGGAAGTGAACCGTGACGTCGACGATGGCAGTGTGAGTGTGGACGTCGAAGAGTAGGACACCGCAGAGCCCCGGGCGACGCTCGTCCGGGCGGGTTTCAGAATATCAATTCTTCAGGAGAAACGAAATGAATTGGGATCAAATCGAAGGCAAGTGGAAACAGGTCAAAGGTCAAGCTCAGCAGCAATGGGGGGACTTGACCGATGACGACCTTGATCGTGTCAACGGAAAACGCGAGGAGCTGGTTGGCGTCGTCCAAGAACGCTATGGACTGGCGAAAGACGAAGCCGAAAAGCAAGTCAAGAAGTTTGAGACGTCTTGCAATTGTTGAGTCCAACCAGGCTGCTCGATGGTGAGAGCAAAAATTCACCAATCGCGTTTGTCGTTTCAAGCGGGTCGCGTCGGCTTTGGTCGATTGCGGCCCTTTTCCGTGCTGGGAAAGCACCCCGTTCCAACCACAAAGCAATTCGGTGACCATGGACATTCCGCAAATCACAACTGGATCCGACGCCGAGCAAGGTGCGATGGGGCAGATTTATTTGGCGACTGGAAAGCACGTCGCTCTTCGCCGGTGGGAGGAAAGCCCGGGCGTGTTCAGCAAGCCAACGACCCGTGACTACGAGGCCGTCGGTTACCTGTTGGAAGGTGCCTTGGAGTTGGAGTTGGATGGGGGAACGGCGCAATTGAGCGTCGGCGATTCCTGGCTCGTACCGGCAGGTGCGATTCATCGATATCGCGTGCTCAAACCCATCGTCGCGATCGAAGCAACCAGCCCACCAGCTCGTTTCGGAGACCGTGATAAACCGGTGTGATGCGTCCGGCGTTGGGGAATGTCAGTGGCGAGGGGTGAGCGAACCTGGAGGCGCACCCTGCTATCTTGTTTCGTGTGCATCGTTCCCTCGCCCGCTCTGCGTCGGTCGCCTCTCGACCGTCGATGGGCAATTCACCTCTCCAGTCTTTTTGCATGGCCATCCGATACAGCGTCGGTCTCTCGTTGGAATCGACGCAATTCATTGATCTGCTGAAACGATCCACCTTGGCGGAACGCCGTCCCGTCGACGACGAGGCAAGGATTCGCGAGATGTTGTCGAACGCGGACGTGCTGGTGACCGCTCATTGGGTCGAAGATTCAGCGGTGGCCCATTCGGAAGCACCCGGCAAGCTCGTTGGTGTTTCGCGAGCCATCACCGACCATGCCTACTGCACCTATCTGTCGGATCTTGCCGTCGATACAGATCACCAAGGCCAAGGCATCGGTCGGGAATTGATTCGGCGTACCCATCAAGTCGCTGGCCTGCGAACTCGGCTGATTCTGCTGTCGGCACCTGCGGCGGAAAGCTACTACCCGCATGTCGGAATGCAGCCTCATGATTCTTGCTGGATGATTCCGCCCAGCGACGAAGGCTGAACAATGCCCTTCGGAATCGTTTGTCAATCTGTTCGTCGGAGCGGAGTGGTACGAATTGTCTGGTGGGCTGGCGTCCTGCTGAGATGAACTGAAATGCCAACGTGAATCCCGCGCGTTCACTCAGCGTTTGAATCCGACCAGCACGCCCACTTCCGAACGCTCGGTATCGAAGTCGTCGTTGTCCGAAGCAAATCGATCGTGCCCGGCGACGGCGGAGACGGAAAGCTGTTCAGTGAGCTGATAGCTCAGCTTCCCATCGACTCGCCAAAAAATTTCATCGCGACCAATCGGGTCGGTGAAGTCGGGGTAGTTGCGATAGCCCACACCCCAGGTCGGCGTGAACTTCCAGCGGTCGCTGATTTGCCAGTCCGTTGAACCATGCAGGTTGATGGAGAGATATCGATAATCGTCGCCTTTGGTGTTGGCGTATTCCAGGTCGGTTCCCAAGGCGACCATTGGCAGGGCTTCCCAACGCGTTCGTTTGAAGTGGCTGGCACCGAACGTCAGCGTTGTTCCGTCAAGTGAGGTTTGTGCTGGGACGGCACCGTCGTCTTCAAAGTTGGATTGCGCGACCGTGGTGTACCCATACCAAGCGTTCAAGTCAGGTCGGATCACGGTGACCGACGCTGTTCCTGCATGCCGATCGCCCACTTGATTCCCATCAAAGAAGTCATTGGAGAACACGTACTCCATTCGCCCAATCACTTCGTTCCCGCCGAATAAAAAGTCTCTTTCCGCAAACGCACCGGGTTGGAAACTAGCCAGGTTGAATTCCTGAAATTGGCTTTCGTTGGCGGTGAAATACCCGCGAAACAAAACCCCTGCACGAGAGCTTTCGCGGCGGATCAGTTTCCAGTCCAGGTCGGGACTGGCGAACCACTGAAAGCTGGCTTGCTCGTCTTGTGCGAGTTCACGGCTGATCGGCGTGAGCGTGACGTTGGTGTTGTAGAGCAGTCCCGTTTCCAAAAAAATTCGGAACGGACTGGTCGGATTTACCGCTTCGCTTTCGAGTTGTCGCAAGCGGTTCTCGAGGTCATCGGAACCATCGAAGGTTTGGATTTCGTAGCCGACTGTTTGAGTTGGCGCACCCGCAAGATTGGGCGGCGCGGGAAGATCGTTTGGGTGCGCCAGTTCGAAGGGTTCGGAAGTCATCCCGGTCTTCGCCGATGGTTGGTCGGCGAAGTCCGGGCTCGTGGTGGGTGCGATGAGTTGTGCGATCGCGGGGGCTGGGGCCTCGATACCCAGTGCACGGACTTGGTCGGCGTAGTTGCTCGAAGGAGCGATGTTCAGCACCTCCTGCAGATGAAAACGGGCCGCATCTGGACGCGCTTGGTCGTTGAGTAGTTGCCCCAAATCAAAATGAGCGGCGGCATTGAACGGATCGAGATCCAGTGCCTTCCGATTCGACGCGATGGCAGCGTCTGGGTCACCGAGTCTTCGTTGCAGTCGCCCCAACGTTCGCCACGAATCAGAGTGCTCCGGATTCTGGGCGACCTTTTGCTGGAGCATGACCAGCATTCGCTGTTGAGCAGGACTGGGGCCAGAAGCGGTCTCCAGATCGGGACTCGTCGAACTGGTTGGGGGGGAAACGCCTGCGAATTCGTCTGCCGAGGTGATGGAACTGAAAGCGATCAGGCCCAACCAACTGGTCCAAGCGAAACTTCGTAATCGGCGGTTCCAGTCAAGCATTCAATTGCCGAGCGAGAGTTGTTTTGCAACGTTGTCAAACAGATGGCTGCATAGTGAGCGTCGGAATCACCCTGGAAATTCGCGTCCAGGATCGCCTACTTTGCGATCGGTCTGAGGGCGGACGTCCGTTCGCCCCCAGTTGGTATCAGTCGGCGCTTTTCAGTTGCCACCCCGATTCACGAAGCTCGAGTGAAAGGGGCGATGGCTTGCAGGCGTTTGGAAATTCAGATGGAGTTGAACTCACGGATGAAACGTCACTCAAAGAATGCCTTGGCGATCGCTTGCATGCTGTGCACCGGTGGAACCGTTCAAGCTCAAGGATTGGATGGAGCCCTGTCGCGTGTTCGCGGGCAGGTTCAGCAGAATGTGCAAACCCAAGTTCAGCAACGAGTCCAGGCTCGCGTTCAGAGCCAAGTGCAAGCGAACGTCCAAAGCCAAGTGCAACAACGCATTCAAGCGAACGTTGCCAATGGTGTTCAAGCTCGCGTCGGAAACCAAATCGAAGCTGCTGCCCAAACCGCTGCTGGCTTGGCTGCACGTGCTCAGGCACAAGCCAATGCGACTGCCGACCGTGCGTCGCGAAGCAACGTCGGTGCCAACTCCGATGTCCAAATCAACGTCAATGCAAATGCGAACGTTGCCGGATCGCAGTCACGCACCTCGGCTGGGTTTGCTTCTTCGACGCGAGTCTCTGCCAGCCCGATCCAAATCAGCGTTGCTGAAATTCAGGCGTACGATTCTGTCTTTGGTCAGTTCAACCCTCTCCGCACGTCGGCCGTTTTGAACACTGCCGCGGCAGTTCGTCAGAATGCGACCGCCCAAGCCACCGGCGCTTTCGCTTCGAGCGACGCCCCATCAAGTTCGCCAAGCACGGCCAGCATGCCTTCGGAAAACGCCTCCGCACCGGAAGCAGGTTCACCAGAAGCCCCCGATGCATCTGGGGTTGCTGGATCGACCTTCGGCGGCGCGTTCAGCCAAGTCACTCAGGGACAAGCCGGTGCGTCCAATGGCCAATCGGTTCGTGGGACGGGCCAAGCGGCCGGGGACTTCGGCGTCGCCGGTGTTTTGGCGTCGAACATTGACTTCTCGTCGATGATCGCCGTGGCGGCACGTCAGCGCCAAGCTGAGATCGCTGAAATGCGTGACCAAGCCTTGGTCTCGGCCAATGCCGAATTGTTGGCGCAAGCTGACGCGATGGAGGCTCGTTTGAACGCGTTTGCATCGGCTCAACAAGAATCGATGGCGTCGACACAAACCAAGATTCAATCGTTCCAAGCAAAGGCGGCTAACCAAGTGGGAACAGCTGCCAGCCTGAACGTCAATGGTTCAGCCCAAGGACAAGCCACTGCAAACGGTGTCGGTCAAGCGGAAGCATCCGCCGCGAGCAACGCTCGTCTGAACGGTTCGATTCGCTAGTGATTTCCGACCGGTCCGCCGGTTTGGATCGTGATCGTTTTGAAAGGCGGGAGTTCAGCTCCCGCCTTTTTTATTGCGCCGATCCGATTTGCTGTCGTTGGTACGCGAGTTGCCTGTGTGTAGGGCGGAACACCCGCGACTGGCGGGAATCGTTGAAACCGCCCTACCCATGGGCGAGAACCCTTTCCCATTTGGAACAGTGCTATGAAATCGATCACCACATTTTTGATGGCCGTCTGCATGATGGTTGCCGTTGGATGCGACGAATCCGCCTTGGATCAAGAGGCCGATGCGATTCGCGATGCCACCCAGCAACAGGCCGAAGACATTCGTGATTCGTCACAGTCAACGGCTGAAACGATTCGTGATCAGTCTCAACAGCAGGCTGAAAACGTCCGGAATCAAGCGGAAAACGCTCCGGATGCAATGGAAGATGCCGCTGAAGAACGAGCTGACATGATTGAAGACCGAGGCGAAACCAAGGCCGATCAGAAGGAAAACCTCGGCGAGCAAAAAGCCGATGCATTGGAAGAGGCTGGTGAACAGAAGGCCGATCGTCTCGAAGAAATTGAAGTGGAGTGATTGCCCACCACCCCGGTGGATTGAACCCTATGAATGCTTGGTGGTCGTTTGGCCGCCAGGCATTTTTTTTTGTGAATCGAGGAATGGTATGAATCATCTGCTTGGGACTCCCGCTCGCATGGTCGTGACGGCCATGGTTGTCTTGTTGCTCGTCGCAGGAGGGGCCTTGGCTTTCCTCTCGCTCAGTTCGGTGGAGCATTTGGCGAGCGGTTCCGCTGAAAAAACGATTGTGGTGGAATGTGACTTCGAGAAATTTCGCCAAATCATGGTTCGGAAGAACGCGACCGCTGCGATCGTGGGTCAGTCCGGCATGACGTTGATCGATGAACGCGTGGAAGATCTCCAGGTCGACACCAGCCAGGATGATCGACCGCTGCTCAATGCCATTCGAGGTCGTTCAAAAACCGACGTTCAGGCGGTCAAAAAGTTGCGTGTGAGTTTGAACGACCCACACATCGCCGCGGATGAATTGACGTTGCGTCAGCGAGCCAATGTCCACCCCGATGGCATGGACGTGGTCACGGAATCGATTGCTGCAGCCGCGAATTTGGATTCGTATCGAATTACGCTCGATGCACGACCCAAAGGCACTCAAACGGAGGTCACGTTGACGGTGGCGTTGGATGTCCGGGTAACAGTTCCAAAAGCCTTCACTGGACGCGCGGATCGCGAAGTGCAGCAATCTGCGGTGGAGGCGGTGAGTGAGCAAGCGACCAGTTTGCAGCGGTTCGTGGCCGAGCACGCCGGTGAGAGATTCATCCTTCCAGAACTCGGTGGTGGCTCGGATTGATTCACTTCGGTTGACTCTGGTTCATTGCAGAGCATTCGCGATGGACTCTGGTCGGTTTCAACGCTGCCTGCATGATTCCCAATCAATTGCTTCTGGTGAAACGCGACTTGACGGTGAAAGACGGGCACTTTTGAGACTTTCAGGGAATTGTGGATCAACGGGATCTTGTTCGGCACGGGAATCGCTTTACCTCACCTTCGTTCGCTGAGAACACGGTGTTCGTGTTGGCGAAACACAATCAAAAATCTAAGGAGAATATTATGTTGGGTTGGGCTTTGACGTTTTTGGTAATCGCTTTGATCGCTGCCGCATTGGGCTTTGGTGGACTGGCCGGAACCGCTGCGATGGTTGCAAAGGTTTTGTTCGTTGTCTTCTTGGTTCTGTTTGTTCTTGGTTTGGTCATGGGCCGCCGTGGACCAACCGTCTGATTGAGGATGCGAACTCATCGTGACACCTAAACGATCTGCGTGTCTTCCGATGCGTCGATCGACACGGATCGTCACTTCATCCATCAGGATCAGAGACATGGATCAAGAATTGAACCCGCAAATGGAACGAGCGTTGGATGAACTCGCCACGCTGGTTTGCCAATCGCTCGAAGGCGATGGCGAGCAGTTCGTGGAACGGCAAGATGGCCTGCTGAAGACGCTGGTTATGAGTGGTCACTCATGGAAGTCCGAAAGGACTGTCATGGAAGAAGTCGAACGTCGGGTGAAAGAGCGATGCAGCGAATGCGCCATGCACCGCGGTGGCGCGTTGACGTCGCTGACTAGCAAGCTTGGTACGAAATTGCAGTCGCTCGCTCGTTGGGAATCGAATTCCCCCTCGGAGGATTCGCCCGCGAAACCCGCGAACATCAGTTCTGCGACAGACGCTTGACGCGTTGGAGGTGTGACAATGGCCAAGTGGACGGAAAAAGACGGTCGCCAGTACGAGCACATCAAAGAAAGTGAACTGGACCGTGGTCAGACGGAAGAAGAGGCAGAGGAAATCGCGGCTCGCACTGTGAATAAACAACGTCGAAACGAGGGACGAACACCGAATCGAACAACTCAAGGGACAGGCAATCCAAACGCTTCCTTGGAAGATCGAACGGTCAAAGAGTTGCATAACCTAGCTTCCGAACTCGCGATCGAGGGACGAAGCAAGATGAACAAGTCGGATTTGATTCAGGCGATTCGCAGCGAACGGTCTTAAACGCTCGCTGGGATCTATTTCAACGTCATCCCAGAAGGAGTTTGAAATGTCGACGGAAACGAGCGTGGCTCACGAAGCGGATTGGACCCGCGTTCGCTCAGCGGTGTGCAATCGCTGGCCACATATTAAAGAAGAAGAGTTGTCCAAGTGCCCAGACGAGGCGGAGTGGATGATTGAATTTGTCAAAAGCCGGGTGGATGCATCGCAAGATGAAATCGAGTCGGTCGTCCGCGAGTTCGCGCCTCAGGAATCGATTGCGGATCGAATCAGCCACTCCGCGGAAGACTCCGTCCGCAAGGCCAGCGAGTCGGCTCGCTTCGCTGTCATGCGAGCCGATGAGTGCATCGCCGAACGACCAACGCAATCGGTTTTGGCAAGCTTTGTGGCAGGAGCACTCGTTGGTGTCACGGTCACGGCATTGTGGTTTCGGCAGCATCGCGAACCAACTCGATGGGAACACTTCAAGACGCGAACTTGGGGCTGACCCGGTTTGGTTCACCCACTGACTGAGCGGGTGTTGCAGCGACGTTCGATCGTCTCTCTGCAGTTCCACGCTGGTAGCAAGAATCTTTTCATCAACCGACGAAGCGAGTGAGGTCAATGGTCCTTTCCTCGTTGCGTCGGTTGCTTTTCGTGGGGAGATTGGTGTGCTTGTGGCTGGTCGCCGCTCTATTCATTTTGGCGGGAATCAACCACTTCGTCTCGCCTGCTTTCTATGTTCAGATGATCCCGGACGGTTGGCCCAGCCCCCGATTGCTGGTTTTCGTGTCAGGGTTCTTTGAGGTTCTCGGCGGGACCGGTTTGCTTTTTCGACGGCTTCGCACGATTGCCGGTTTCGGTTTGATTGCGTTGTTAATCGCGGTCTTTCCAGCCAATGTGCACATGGCGATGCACGCTGATCGCTATGATGCGTTTTCACAGACGGGCTTGATTGCTCGACTGCCCTTGCAAGCGGTGTTGATCGCTTTGGTTTGGTGGGTCGCTTGTTCGAAAAGGAATCGCGAAGTTGAATGAATTGGCTCAGGTTTTGTTGCTGACCACAATGGCCGGATTGGCGATTCCAATCGGTGCTTTGGTCGCGATGGTCGAAAAGATCTCACCGGAGTGGTTGGAGACAGAACTTCGGCACAGCGTCATCGCATTTGGTGGTGGGGTGTTGGTTTCGGCGGTCGCCTTGGTGCTGGTCCCGGAGGGAATCAAAGAGCTGTCCCTGCCTTGGATCATTCTGGCGTTCGCGTTAGGGGGTCTCGTGTTCTGGGGCTTGGAGACGCTCCTGGATCGTTCAAAGAGTTCGATGGCTCAGTTGGTCGCGATGCTGTCGGACTTTGTGCCGGAAGCGGTCGCACTCGGAGCGGCCTTCGCGACGGGGGAAGGAGCGGGAATGTTGCTCGCCGTGTTGATTGGGCTACAGAATCTTCCGGAAGGCTTCAACGCGTATCGCGAGTTGGACTCCTCGTCCGAGCTGAGAGGCTGGAAACTCATCGCCTGCTTGGCGGCCTGTGTTCCTCTCGGGCCACTTGCGGGTTGGATCGGCTATGAACACCTTTCCAGTTTTCCTCGCCTCGTGGACTTCATCATGTTGTTTGCAGCCAGCGGTATCTTGTATCTCACGTTTCAAGATCTGGCGCCGCAAGCGAAGACTGAAAATCAGCGAGCGCCCGCGATCGGGGCTGTCCTGGGATTTCTCCTCGGCCTCATCGGAAACGTGCTGCTGGAGGGATGATCCTGGCTGATTTGTCAGCACTTAGGAAAGACGCGAAAGCCCCGGCGGCCGAGAGGCCATGATGTAGAGCGAGTACACCAGGCCTGGCACAAATCCGAGCAGCGTCAGGATCAAGCTGATCCAAAAATAGTGCCCCACACCGATTTGCATGTAAACCGCGACCGGTGGAAGGAGAAAGACCAGTAGGAGTCGAATGAAGTTCATGGGGACATTCCTCAATGGAGGGCACGAAATTTCTCTGCGAAGTGGTCTCCCATTCGTCGCATCGTCGAACATGGGAGTCAGCTGAGACGGACCAGTTGCTTTCCAAGATTGTCGCCTTCAAACAGCCCGATGAAGGCATTGGGTGCATTTTCAATGCCATCTGTGATCGACTCTTCCCAGACAACCTTGTCCTGTTGAATGAGCTTCGCCATGTCGGACACAAATTCGTCCTTGGCATCCATGTGGTCTCGGACGATGAATCCTTGGATTCGCAAGCGTTTGGCGATCACCTTGAACAGGTTGCGTGGTGCCGCTGGGGCTTCGGTGGCGTTGTAGGTCGCGATCATGCCGCATTCGACGCAGCAACCGAAGTCGTTCATGTTGTCGATGGCTGCTTCGAGGTGGTCGCTGCCCACATTGTCGAAGTAAACATCGATTCCGTCAGGAGCATGCTTGGCAAGTTCCTGGCTGAGGTTGTCGACTTCTTTGTAATGGATGACCGCATCGATGCCGGTCTTGTCCTGGAGCCACTGGATCTTTTCCTGCTTGCCAGCACTTCCGATCACGCGGCACTCGATGGCTTTGGCCAACTGACAAACAATGGAGCCAACTGCTCCGGAGGCTGCCGAGACAAAGACGGTGCTCCCTTTTTTGAGCTGCGCGATCTTGTGCAGCCCGACCCAAGCGGTCATGCCTGTCATGCCGAGGGCACCCAGGAAGGCTTGAGCCGGTGCGATGGTGGGATCGATCTTCGTGATTCCACCTCCGTTGGACGTCCAGTACTCTCGCCAACCAAGGTTGCCGAGGACCATGTCGCCCTCCTCGAAGTCGGCATTCTGCGATTGAATGACTTCACCGATGCATCCGCCCTCCAGCGGTTGGTCGATTTGAAACGGTGGCACGTAGCTGTCGCTGTCCTTCATGCGGCCTCGCATGTAGGGATCCACCGACATCCACCGGTTCTTCACGAGGATCTCGCCGTCCTGGATCGGCCCGACCTCTGTTGTCCGCAGTTCAAAGTTTGATTTTTGCGGCATCCCTTCCGGACGCGATACCAGCTCGATTTGTTTGGATTGAATCGCTTTGCTTGTTGCAGTGTTCATGAATTACTCCTGGTCTCCTAAGTGGATCAGTTTCTTGTTGACGAACTCCAAGATGCCCAGGTGCGAAAGTTCGCGACCGTAGCCGGAGTTCTTGATGCCGCCGAATGGCAGTTCGGATTGCGAGCGAGTGGGCTGATTCAAGAACATCATTCCCGTTTCAATTTGTTCTGCCACACGACGTCCTCGCAGGATGTCTTTTGTGTAGACCGATCCGCCCAACCCGTACGAAGATCGGTTCGCCAGTTGAATGGCAGCGGCTTCATCAGCGACGACATAAATCGTCGCGACGGGGCCGAACAGTTCCTGATCGAATGTCGGGTTGTCTGGTGTGACATCGGTCAAGATGGTGGGGTTGAAGAACGCACCATCCCGGTCGGGGCGATCGCCGCCCAGCATGACCGTGGCACCCGCATCGATTGATGATTGGACTTGCTCTTGTAATTTGACCGCGGCGTCCTCGGTCGAAAGAGGGGAGAGTGTGGTTTCCTCATCCATTGGATCGCCAAGTTTCAGTTCCTGAAGCTTGGCCTTGAAGCCTTTCATGAACTGGTCCGCGACTTCCTCCACGACGATGAAGCGTTTGGAGGCCACGCAGGATTGACCCGCATTGACCATGCGGCCCTTCACGGCTTGTTCGATCGTCAGATCCAGGTCCGCATCGTCAAGCACGATGAATGGATCGTTGCCGCCCAGTTCGAGAACGCTGCGTTTGAGGTTCTTGCCTGCCTGAGCCGCGACCGCTCGTCCAGCAGGCTCACTGCCCGTCAGCGAAACCCCTTGGACGCGCGAGTCGGAAATGATCGATTCGACGAAGTCCGATGGGATGAACAGGTTTTGGTACACACCCTTTGGCAGCCCGCAATCGTTGTAAAGCTCTTCGATCGCGGCAGCGCACTGCGGCACGTTGCTGGCGTGTTTCACCATGACAGTGTTGCCCGCCATGATGTTGGGCGTCGCGAAACGAACGACTTGGTAGAACGGGAAGTTCCAAGGCATCACGCCCATCAGCACCCCGATCGGTTCGTAGTGCAGGTACGCGTTGGCTTCGACGCGTTCGATTGGCTGATCCGCCAAGAATTCCTCCGCCCCGTTGGCGTAGAACTCAGCGATGTTTGCGCAGTATTCGATTTCGTATTGCGATTCCGAGATCCGTTTGCCCATCTCCAGCGTGATCATGCGGGCGTATTCGTCGGAGTCCGCTCGCAACAGGTTGGCAAATTGGAGGAGACACTTTTTCCGTTCCTCGAATGCCGTGCATCGCCAGTTTTGAAACGTTTTGTGAGCGGTTTCGATGGCCTGCATCGCATCTTGCTTGTGAAGCGGTTCAAACTCGCGAATGGTTTCGTTGGTGGCTGGATTGACGCTGGTAATCGACATGAAAAAGTCCTTGAGGAGTGAGTGGAATCGCAGCGATGTGTGATCGCCAGACAGGGAATTCACGGGATGGGAAGCAGGTCAGGCACTTTGCATCTTGCCGACCAATTTCCGAGTGGCGAAACGCGGCAAGAAACCTGCGGAAGTCACCATCAGACGGTTCTTCCAGCCGGGAATGACAACGTCTTCGTTTTTCATGTAGCCTTCGTATCCAGCACGCGCCACCGCATCGGCGGTCATGGTGGTCGAGGAAAACATGTCCAGGTTGCCCATCCCTGAGTCGGCACCAAATCCGGATTCGGTCGGGCCGGGTTCGAGGCAGGTGACGTGCAAGGAAGTGCCTGAAAGCTCCTCACGCAGCCCTTCGGTGAAGGACAGCACGTACGCCTTGGTCGCGTAATAAACCGCCATGTTGGGACCCGCTTGGTAAGCCGCAATCGATCCGACGTTGAGAATGCCGCCTCGGTTCTTCTGCAGCATGTTCGGAAGCAGTTGACGGGTGAGACGAGTCAACGCCACCACGTTGACCATCACCATGTCGGTCTGACGATCGGCCGAAAGTTCCGAGAATTTTCCGAGGGCACCAAATCCGGCGTTGTTGACCAGCGTGTCGATTGGGATCGATCGTTGTGTCAGTTCATGGCACAGTTGATCCACGGCCTCAGGACGAGACAGATCGCAAGGGATCACGGTGGCATGTCGGCCGGACTGAGATTCGATTTCGGTCGCCAATTCACGAAGTTTGTCTTCGCTGCGAGCGACCAGGACGACGTCGTCCCCACCCATGGCGAATTGGATCGCCAGTTCTCGTCCAATCCCCGATGAAGCTCCGGTGATGAGAGCGGTGTTGTGTTGAGTCATCGATCGATGTCCATGGAGGAAACGAGAGAGGTAAACTCGACACCCGTCAGTCGCGGAAACCGACGCCGTCGGCGTCGGCGCCCATCCCAAGTGTGCCGAGGGAACAAACACGGACGCACATGCCATGCCAAGAATTCGGTCGTTCGGAAGTCCCGGTTGTTCCGGCGTCTGAGGTTGGCGTTCCAAATGGCATAGGAAGTGCAATGAATAGGAAGGGCAATGAAACGAGCCCTCGGGCAACTGCAACCGGGGCAAACTGAATTTGGAGCCGATGGGGCTCCCCACTCTTCTGGCAAACATCTGTGACTATGAATTGGTTGACGCATCAGTGGATTCTCGCGGGCATGGTCTCTTCCGCTGCGAGATTCGTCCCGATTCCTTTTGTGGATGACGTGATCCGCGGCCAATGCCGTCGGTTTGTCGTGACTCGAACGCTGGAAGCACACAATCGAACCGACTCCCTGAAAGAACTGCGTGCTTTTTACGCGGAGGACTCAGGCTGCGTTGCCGGTTGCCTGGGAATGCTCGCCAAGGCACCGTTGAAGCTGTTGTTGTTCCCCGTTCGAAAGATCGTTGCGATTCTGACTTCGGTGCGAGGGGTTCCGATGGAGATCATCCGAATGGTTTTGTTGGGGCGGACTCTCGACCGACTTCTCAAAGAAGAAGTGATTGCGGCCGGACCAGTGAGACCTCAGCAAGTCGTGGCGATGCGAGAAGCATTCGAAGAGGCCTTTGCCCGAATGGATTTTCGGGTCGTTCGTGCAGGCATGTCGGATGCCTTGGCCGGAGCGACCGGATGGAAGGAGTCCGCGATGGATTTGGCGGCGAAGGTTGCTGGCCGTGAAAACGAAGCGCAGCCCGCGGGGGATCTCCGCGCCGACGAGAACATGGAAGCCGGTGCCAAGCAATTGGAAGAGGTTCTGGAACGCCCGGAGTTGGTCGCAGCATTCATTGAGTTCGATGATCGCTTTGATGACGCGTTCGCGATGAAGTCAACGAACGTCTGACGAACACAAGGACCGGTCTTGCGATCCCATTGCGTGCAGAGATACTGAGCGATTCGCCGCGAGTTTCAATTGCTTGGAATCGTATGTCGCGGCAGGCGGTTTTCGATTGTTTGAAAGAAGAACAATGGCTTGGGGTTACTTGTTGCTGGCCGGTTTGCTTGAGATTGGATGGGCCGTTGGATTGAAGTACACCGAAGGATTCTCACGCCCCGTTCCGACGTTGATCACCATCGTGATCATGATCGCGAGTTTCTTCACGCTTTCGTTGGCACTTCGAGAGATTCCACTTGGGACGGGCTATGCGATTTGGACCGGGATCGGTGCCGTTGGAACCGCCATCGCCGGAATGATTCTGTTTGGTGAATCCCGCGACGCGATTCGGTTGGCGTGCATCGCTGTCATCGTGTCGGGGATCGTTGGTTTGAAACTGGCTTCGTCGAACAGCCCTGCCCCGCCCGCTCAGGCAAATGCCGATTCGATCCCGCCTCGTTGAAGTTCAGTCAGACGAGGCGGCCAGAACTTCGCAGCAAAAACTCAGCCATCTCGCTGGAGAAAACGGAGGTGATGGGCAGCATGCAGCGAGTGAATTTCTTCGATTTCAGTCCGGCTCATCCGCCCGAAGGCCGGGTGAGGTGCGTACTCGCCCAGGTGTGAATGAAATCGTTTGACACTGTGAGCGAATGCATCGACTTCTTCTTGGTCAATGACGTCATCAGGTGGGACGAATATCGACGCGGTTCGGATTCCGCGTGGAGAATCAGGACGACGAAGTTTGGGCAGCAACCAGCGTCGCATGGCCGGACGCATGAATGCAAACAAAGACATCCAGGCGGGGTAGCCATCGACACTTGGGTTCTGGACCAGGCTTAGGTGTCGGCAAATTTGGCCCAGCGACCAATTGCCACAGGGGGTGTATCCAGCTTGCAGGAGCGATCGAGCCTCTTCGGCCGCGTCACTCAAGTCGTTGAACTGCAAGGTTCTCAGGTTCGTCATTGATTCAAAGGCTCTCGTTGGAAAACAAACGCCATGCTGCGCGTGGTCATGATTGGATTCATCGTACCCAAACGGGGCGCCACTTCATTCCTCGAACAGGTGGCGAATTGTCACGTCGTGTATCGAATCCTTTTGTGATGTTGCCTTGGATCTCCCCGGTTGTAGCTTTGCTGTTGGAATAGACTTGGTACAAACCGCGACGTGCTTTGGGCGTGGCTCTTCCGATTGGAAGATCATGCTGCAATTTCGCTCTTCTCTGATTGCCTTCTTGATGACAGCTTCTTCTTTCAAACCAACGGGGCATGCAGCCCGCTTGGCATCCCTTGTTTGGTTGATCGTGACGGTGGGGTGCGCACCAAAGGAAGAACGCCAGTTCGAAAAGGCGCCGCGACCTGTCGAAGTGATGACGCTGACGCGAACCGTTCCGGTTTCGTCCTATACCGCGACGGGCAGCGTGCAGTCTTGGAAGACCGAGGACATCGGTTTTGAGGTCAGTGGAAAAGTCTTGTGGGTTTTGGAACCAGGAGAAAACATCGACGGACGAGTCATCGACGTGGGCGGCGAAGTGGTTCAGCAGGGAACACCGCTTGCGCGGATCGATCCGGAACGCTACGAAATCGCCGTCGAGTCTGCGGTGGCGGATTTGGAAGTCGCTCGGTTGAACAAGGAAAGCATCGAAATACGGCTGGACGAGTCGTTGCCGGCGGAGATGGAATCGGCCCGAGCGAACTTGGCACTCGCCGAGATGGAGTTCTCACGCATTGATAATTTGAAACAGCAAAACGCTGCCTCCAAAAGCGAATACGACCAAGCTCGAAACCTCGTCCAAACCCGTTTGGCTTCGTTGAGTGGATTGCAGGCCACGGAAAAGCAGACCCGTGCGGAACTGAAGTCGGCCGAGTCGCAAATTCGACGCGCTGAACAAACGCTGCGCGACGCTCAACGCGATTTGGAACACACCACCTTGTTTGGTTCGTATCAGGGGCAAATTTCGGCGGTGAATGTTGTTCCTGGCAGTGTGGTCAACGCGGGGGATCCCGTGCTGACATTGCAGATGACCAACCCGATCAAGGTCGAGGTGGAGCTGTCGGCCAAACAATCGCGATCGATGCGGAGTCGCCGTCAGTTGCCCATTTCATACGCCCTGGCCGATGGAACCCAGCGTCATACCAACGGGTTGGTCTACAACGTGGACGCGAGTGCGGATCCCGGTACTCGAACCTTCACGATGACGATGTTGTTGTTGAATGAGCGAATGCGAGACCGATTGCCGGGAGATCTACCCGATGACAAAGTGGCTCGCTCGGAAGACCTTTGGCCCCTGCGACTCAATCGCATGATGGGGACTTCGGAGGAAGTGGTCTTGGTGGAAGAAGAGTCCATTCATCGCGACGACGAAGGTTCCTTTATCTATCTCGTCGCCAACAGCAAGCTGCGAGAACGCTTGCCAGAGGTCTTGAAAGTCCGCCAGCAGCGTTTGCAGGAGAACAAACTCAGGATTCCCTTCTTGGGGAACTGGGTTTTTCGAAGCGTTCAAATGCTGGGCGAGAACGGGGAACCGATCGACATCGATTTGGAGTCTTTGTATGTCGGGAAATTAGCAGGCGATCCCAATATGGATCCTGCGGAGGCGAAGCAAGGCGGAAACCCGCCCCGGAATTGGGACGGCGAGTCGGTGGTCTTGGACCCAGGGGCCGAATGGATGTTGCGTCCAGGTGAATTGGTGACAGTTGACTTGGCGGACCAAAATGAAGGCAAAGGTTTCTTTGTGCCGTTCGATGCGATCGACGAGGAGTCAGGTCAAACGTTTCTCTATGAGATCAAGGATGGACTGGCTTCCAAAGTTGGCGTTGAAGTGGTCGCTCGGGAAAATCTGGACACTGGTTCGATGATCGAAGTGCAATCGCCGGAGCTTCGCGAAGGATTGCAAGTCGTCGTTCGTGGGGTTCACTTTCTGACCGACGGCGAACGAGTGCGAAAAGTGGGAGCGCCTCGACGACTGGATGAACTGGAAGAGGGGCATTTGATTGGTAGCCCGGTGCCACCGATGGTGGTGGAGGGATCCGCAGAATGAACTTGCCAACCTTGGCGGTCAAATACCGTCCCATCGTTTTTTCACTGGCGGTTTTGGCCATGGCATGGGGAGCAGTCACCTATGTCACGATCCCCCGACGGGAAGATCCCGAATTCACGATTCGTGTTTGTGTGGTCTCAACCTCTTGGCCGGGAGCACCTGCTGAGACGGTGGAGGAACTGGTCACCGATAAGATCGAACAGAACTTGACCGGCATCGAGGAGGTCAAGCTGACTCGGTCGACCACGTTGACGGGCCAGTCCACTGTGTTTGTGGAATTGGAAGACAACATCCCGCCCGCGGACATTCAGAATGTCTGGGACAAGGTTCGGGCGCGCGTGGATCTGGTTCCCATGCCTGCTGCCCACGTCAGTCCCATTGTCAACGATGAGTTCGGTGACACCTCCGTGCTGTTGTTGGGGATCCATCAGACACCTTCCAAAGGACGGTCGGAAATCCGTCCTGGGGATCGTTACACACTGCGTCAACTGGAAAAGCACGCCGAAGAGGTGCAGGACGCTTTGCGGTTGTTGCCGGGCGTTGCGAAAGTCGACATGTTCGGGCAACGATCCGAGGCGATCTTCATTGAGACAGACCTCGCCAATTGGGCCCAGTTGGAACTCACCACCAACCAACTGGAATCGTTGGCGGATGATCGCAACATCATTCAAGCCGGTGGAGAACTGGACACCGATTCCGGGCACTTTTCGGTCAAGACCGAAGGTGAGTTCAATGCGGTCGATGAAATCACCCAAATTGCGAGCACGGTTCGAACCGGCCAAGGCGACAACAGCGTTTCTTTGGCGGAACTTGGTCTGACGGTCACGCGTGACTACGAAGATCCGGCGAACTACATCTGCCGAGTGGGCGATTCAAAAGGCAGCACACCCGCTGTGATGCTGGGGATCACCATGAAATCTGGTTCGAACATCATCGAAGTCTGCGAAGCGGCGAAGCACCGCGTGTGGGAGATGTCGGAGGTGGAGCAATTGTTGCCTCCGGACATTGGCGTGACCGCCGTTTCAGATCAAAGCGAAAGCGTTGCGAAGAAGATTCGCGACGTGATCATCAATGTCGTCGAAGCCGTTTTGATTGTGGTGGTGGTGGTCTACTTGGTCGTCGGTTTCCGCACCTCGTTTGTGATGGCGGCGAACATTCCGATCGTGGTGGTCGTCGCTGTCGGTCTGATCTCCTTGTTTGGCGTTCAACTCGAACAGATTTCGCTCGCTGCGATGATCATTTCGTTGGGGCTGTTGGTCGACAATGCCGTGCAGGTGTGTGACCAAGCTAGGTCCAATCAAATGGCGGGCATGGATCCGTTCCCTGCGGCGATTGATGGTGCCAACACCTTGGCGATTCCGATGTTGGTCGGCACACTCACCACGATGGCCGCGTTTGTGCCGATGTTGGTGAGCCTGGAAGGTGGCGGAAAAGAATACGTCTACAGTCTACCGGTCACGGTTTCGACCACGCTTGCGCTCAGTTGGGTGTTGGCGATGTCTCTGTGTGTGATCTTGGCTGGGATGTTCATTCGGGCTCCGCAGGGAGATCAAACGGGTTCGCCGGTGGTGGCGACATGGAATCGACTGGCCCATTGGATGCCGCGAAGAAAACGTCGTTCGGATCAAACCCCCGAAAGCTCCTCACGAAGCCTTTCCAACGACAAGCAAGAGAACCTGCCCTTTCGGTTGTACGGATGGCTGGGCGGTTTGGCGGTCAAGTTCAAATGGGTGACGGCGTTTGCCACCCTCGGACTGATGATTGGAATCTTGGCATTGCCAGTGAGTTCGGAATTTTTCCCGGATGCAGATGGGACTCAGTTTGCGGTCAAAGTGATCTTGCCTGAAACGGCAACGATTGAACAAACCGATCAAGTCACCCAGCAGGTTGAAACGATTCTTCAGCGTTTGGGAACCGAAAACCTCGCGGCCAACGGATTTTCCCAGCCTCCACTTCGCGTGTATCGATCTTTGGTTGGTGGTGGTGGGTCGCGTTGGCACTTGGGATGGAATCCGGAGCCGAAAACACGGTCCTTCGCGGAGATTTTGGTGCGGACGACGGATGCGTCGGTGACGAAACAGTTCGCCCAACGCGTGCGAGAAATCGCGGAGCGTGGCGACGAGGCTTTGGGGATCGATCCGATCGTCGGGGCTCGCATCGTGCCGGTTCGATTGGCGTTGGGACCACCGGCTGATCCGCTGGTCTTTCGGATTTCTGGGAATGGTTTCGCGAACCCTGCCGTGTTGCGGGAAGCCTCCGACATGCTGAAACAGCTCGTCACGGCACAGCACGAAACATGGGACGTGTCGGATTCCTGGGGAGTGGATGGGTATCAAATTCAGGTGGCGGTGGAACAGGATCGTGCGTCGTTGGTGGGGGTCACCAATTCGCAGATTGCTCGGACGCTGAATTCCTACTATTCCGGTTTGCAACTGACCACGTTTCGCGAAGGCGACCACGAGGTGCCGGTTTACTTTCGGTTGAAAGCCAGCGAACGCGAATCGGTTCGCGGACTGCAAGAGTCATATGTGGAAGGGGATCGTGGGAAGGTGCCACTGGCTTCCTTGGCGGTTTTGAAACCGGCGTTCGAAATTGCCAAGATTGAACGTCGGAAAATGAATCGAACGATCGAGGTCAGTTCGCAAATGGAACCGGGCGTCACCGGCAACGACGTGGTCGCTCGGGTGTTGAAGTCAGAAGAGATGCGGCAGATTCAGGACGAACTGCCCACGGGATATTGGATCGAACCGGGTGGGTCGTACGAAGAGAGTGCGGAAGCCGGTGGGCAGATGATGATGTCCTTTGCCATTTCGTTCCTGCTGATCGTTTTGTGTCTGATCTTTCAGTACAACGGTTGGTCCAAACCGCTGCTCATCCTTTCCACGTTGCCCCTGGCGTTGGTGGGAGCCTGGCTGGGGTTGTACCTGTCTGATAAGTCGCTGGGATTCATGCCGCAGTTGGGAATCCTGGCTTTGTTTGGCATCGTGCTGAACACCGCGATCATTTTTGTCGAATTCGCCGACATCTTGATCTCAGAACGATCGCGAGCCAAAGCCTCCTCCGGAGAAGAGGAGGGACCGATTGTTGGTCTGACCAAAGACGAGTTTCGTGATTGCTTGATCGATGCGGGCAAGCAGCGCATGTTGCCAATCTTCCTCACCACCGCGACAACGGTTGGTGGCCTCTTGCCCTTGGCTCTCAGCGGCGGACCGCTGTGGGAAGGATTGGCGTGGTGCATGATCGTGGGGCTGTTGCTGACGACCATGTTGACTTTGCTCATCGTGCCCGCTTTCTACGCCATCCTGGTCGAAACGTTCCGAGTGGTTCCGATCAAACGTGCCTGATGAAAGAGGTGGTCAGTCGGCCATCTCGCTCATGAATTGAGCCAAGAAGGTTTTCATGAACTGTTCCCGGTCCGTCGCGATTTGACGGGCTGGATCGGTGTGCAGCAGGTCACGCAGTCGAAAGAGCTTTTGATAAAAGTGACCGGCACCGGTCTTTGGTCCGCTCAGATCACTGGGGTCATTGCCAGCGATGTGAAACGGTTGGCCGACGGTTGCTCCGTACTCGATCGTTCGCACGATTCCGATCGCGCCCAGTGCGTCGAGCCGATCGGCGTCCTGCACGATTTTGCCTTCCAGGGAAAGTTCTTCCGCAGTTTCGTGTTTTCGAAACGAAAGGTTGTCGACGATGTGGGCGACGTGCTCGATCGTCATGGGATCCACTTTGAGGTCCCCCAGGATTTCGCGAGAGAACTCGGCGCTGCGCTCAACTCCATCATGGAATTTCGCGTCACCGACATCATGCAACAGCGCCGCCAGTTCGATGGTGAAAAGGTCGCTTCCAATTTGCTTTTGAATGTCACAGGCTGTTCGATGGACACGCCGGACGTGATCGAATCCGTGCCCGGCCTGTTGGTCGGCCATTCGCTGGCTCACAATCTCGGCAACTCGCCGGGTGATGGTTTCAGAGTGGTTCATCACCGAATCGTAACCGGATACGAAGCCTGATCGTAGGTGACGGCGAACCTGGGTGGTACCAAATGTCTCGTGCAAAGTGTCCCGACATTCTCTCCTTCAAAAAATGAATCCCATGTCGAACAACGACCCTTTGATTTGGCAGGTGGACGCGTTCACCGACGTGCCTTTTGGTGGGAACCCAGCTGCCATTTGCCTCGTGCAGGAGTATCCGAGCGACGAGTGGATGCAGCACCTTGCCAGCGAGATGAATTTATCGGAAACAGCGTTCCTGGTTCCGTTGGCCGATCCGGCCGAATACCAGTTGCGATGGTTCACTCCCAATGTCGAAGTGGATCTGTGTGGCCACGCAACGCTCGCGGCAGCGCACGTGCTGTGGGAACAAAATCGCGTGGAAGAACGCGTTGTGATTCGTTTTCAAACCCGAAGCGGTGAACTTGCTTGTTCACGAAGTGCATCGGGGATCACGCTGGATTTTCCTCACGCACCCTTGTCGGCACTGGACGATTCGAAACTGGAATCACAACTGAAGGCGGCCATGGGGATCGAACAGGCTGAGGTTTGGAGGACACCGTTTGATCTGTTGATGGTGGCGGAATCGCGTGAGGCGGTGATGGGGTTGCAGCCCGATTTTTCATTGTTGACCGCCATTCCGACTCGTGGTGTGATTGTGACGGCAGCAGAGAGTGACGCTGATTTTGATTTCGTCTCTCGGTTCTTTGCCCCTGGCTGTGGCATTGAGGAAGATCCCGTGACAGGATCCGCACACTGTTGCTTGGCCCCGTATTGGGCGCCGCGTTTAGGGACCAACACCTTGGTCGGTTACCAAGCGTCTCGACGCGGTGGAAGGGTTCGATGTGAGGTTGTCGATGATCGTGTGCGTTTGACTGGCAAGGCAGTGACTGTTTTGGAAGGTCGTTTGAAAATCGAAGTTTCTGGAAGGTGATTGAATTGAAGTTGCGTTCATTTCGAAACGAGGATGCTGTCGGATGCTGGCATCTTTTTCATGACACCGTGCATCGAGTGAATGGTCGGGATTATTCCCAGGAACAGCTGAACGCGTGGGCGCCGGAGGAGGTGGACCTGGAAGCTTGGACCGATCGGTTTCAAAATCGCGTGGCCTTGGTGGTGGAGTCGGATTCGAAGCTGATTGGATTCGCAGACATGACCCGCGACGGGCACCTGGACCGACTGTTTGTCTCGGCGGATCATCAACGACAAGGTGTCGCAAAGTTGATTTGGACCGGACTTCGCAAGCATGTTCGACGTTTGAACTGTGAAACTGTTTCTACCGAAGCCAGCGTCACCGCGAAACCTTTTTTTGAATCAGTTGGGTTTCAGGTGCGCCAGCGTCAGGAAGTGATTTGTCGCGGCGTCTGCCTGGTCAACTTCCGCATGCAATGGCGGGGGGACCAATTCAACGAGGCGACGTGAATTGGACTGCCGTTTCCTCACTGTCGGTACCATTGGAACCTCACCTGGTTTGGGAGGGGATTTCTGCCGGAAGAGGGGAGGATTCCTTGGCATTTTGGATGCAAGTCGCCGATTCATGAACCATGTTGTTGAAGTTGCTTCGGTCGTTTGCGAGCGAAGCATTTGGGGGCACCAGAACAATTTCAACTGCTTGGACGTGAAGGTACGCGCAGTTGTTGACGATTGCCCCAAGGATTCATTGATGACGCCGTCCTCTTTACGTGAAGAGCTCAAGAAAAAGGGGCCGTTCCAATCCCTCGAGCAAGAGGCCATGCTGGGGATTCTCCGTACCAGCGATCTGCTTGAAAATCGCTTGGCTCGCCTGCTACGAAAGTATGGGCTGACGCCGTCACAGTACAACGCGATGCGCATTATGCGTGGCGAAGGCGAACCAATGCCTTGCTTGGAAGTCGCCGATCGGATGATCCAGGTGGCACCCGCAATCACCCGTGTGGTCGATCAATTGCTCCATCGAGAGTTGGTCCACAAAACGCAATCCAGCCAGGACCGCCGAGTCTTTTTGGTTGGTGTGACGGAGGAGGGCCTCGCCTTGCTCCGACAATTGGATGAGCCGATCCAGAATTTGCATCGCGAATTGTTGGGGCATGTCAGTGCGGAGGATCTTCAAACGCTGAATCGAATTCTGCATATCGCCCGTGGAAGTGTGTCGGAGTAGTCTTGCTTCGATGTGTGCCGACCGGTTGGGATTTTCTGTGACGGATCGATCAGGCACGCTCAAGGCGCTCGGCACGGTTCATTTTGCGTTGAGGGTGGTTTGAAACTCCCAATCGATCCAACCTCTGATAAAGTTTCTTGTTTGAACGGCGGTTTTTTGGTTCAACTGCAACTGGTTCCAAGGTGCGGCAGGGTGTGCCACGAAATGGCGTCCATTCAATCGTGCCGCTGATTTAGAACAACATGACTGAACAACGTGACCCCGACGAAACTCAGACTCGGATTGCCAAGCTGATTGCCGATGCGCGATCGGGGGACCAAAACGCGTTGGGGGAATTGCTGGACAGTTACCGAAAATTCGTCAAGTTTTTGGCGCGATCCGGTTTGCACCATCATTTGCAAGGCAAAGCCGATCCGTCGGATTTGGCGCAGGAGGTTTGTATTGCGGCGCATGAGAACATGGCCGATTTTCGCGGCCAAACACCGGAGGAATTCGCGGGTTGGTTGCGAGGCATCCTGCAGAACATTTTGGCGATGCACTTGCGAAAGTACTTGGGGACAAAGAAACGCGATCCACGATTGGAGCAGAATTTGAATGCCAGTTTGGCGAACGCTTCCGGGTTCTTGCAATCAAAGATCGCCGCGGATGTGACCTCACCAAGTCAACACTTCGCTCGCAACGAAGCTTTCCTGCAACTGGCGGAGGCGATTGAGACGCTGCCTGAACACTACCGCGAGGTCATCGTTCTGCGTCATGTTGAAGGGATGTCTTTCGCAGACGTCGCGAAGACAATGGGAAAGAGTGTGGACAGTGTTGAAAAACTCTGGGTACGTGGACTTGCGAAATTGCGAACGATCATGACGTGAGTGTGTGAGAGGCCGAGCTGCAGACGACCAATTGAACGAAGAGGGAAATATGGCCACTTTCGATGAAACCAATGACAACGGCGTGGTCGCTGCGGTCAAGGATTACATGCAATTGCTTGATAGCGGGAAGGCTCCTTCGATCGACGCATTCGTGGCTGATCATGCCACCATCGAAGTCGAGTTGCGTCCGGCACTCGAAGGGCTGGCCATGCTCCATGGCGTCGGGGCACCGTCTGAGTCGCCCGTGAACGCGGTGGGGCCCGATGCCGAATTCACTGCCAAACCGATCGGTGATTTTCAAATCGTCGGTGAACTTGGCCGCGGAGGGATGGGCGTGGTCTACGAGGCCATCCAGCTCTCGCTCGGTCGCAAGGTGGCTCTCAAAGTGCTGCCGTTCGCCAGCGGTCTGGACGAAGTGCGTTTGCAGCGGTTCCGCAACGAAGCTCATGCGGCAGCGGCTCTGCACCACACCAACATCGTGCCCGTCTACGCCGTCGGCAGCGATCGTGGTGTGCACTACTACGCGATGCAGATGATTGAGGGACGCACACTGGCCGACGTGATCGACGAGATGCGGCAGAAGTCAGAGCAAGGCAAAACGGATGACACCGTGCCGTTCCGAGAAGAAGTAGGAACTGCTCCAACTCGACTGAACAACACGACTTCGATGGGCACTTCGCTGGGCCGGCGGCGGTACTACGAATCGGCGGTGCGGATGGCCTATGACGCTGCGATCGCAATCGAACACGCTCACCAGTACGGTGTGATCCACCGAGACATCAAACCGGGGAACTTGTTGATTGATGGTGCCGGCAAGGTCTGGGTCACCGATTTTGGTTTGGCACACATTGAGTCCGACACGAACAATCTGACTCGGACCGGCGATCCGATGGGGACGTTGCGGTATGCCTCGCCCGAACAAGCGTCTGGCAACCGAATGATTTTGGACCATCGCACCGACGTGTATTCGTTTGGTGTCACGCTATACGAATTGTTGACGTTACAGCCCGCCATTCAGGGCGAAGGTTTTCGCGATTTGCTCAATGCCGTGATCGAGGTGGAACCACCGTCTCCGATCTCAATCGCACCAAATCTGCCCACAGAGCTGGACACGATTGTTCGCAAAGCGATTGCCAAGCAACCGTCCGAACGCTACGCAACGATGAAGGATCTCGCGGATGATATGCAGTGTTGGTTGGATGACAAACCCATCCAAGCCAAACCGCCGACGGCACTTGAGCGATTGGCGAAATGGCGTCGCCGCAACAGCGGACTGGTCACTGCGGCCTTCGGAATGTTGTTCATTGCATCGGTTGCGCTGCTGGTGACAACGCTGTTGGTCTGGGAAGAACAAAGGAACACGAAACACGCCCTCGATCGCGTGACAAAAGAACGCCAGTTAGCCGAAGAGAGTTTTCAGCAGGCACGCGCCGCCGTGGATGCTTTCAGCACCTTGAGTGAAAGCGAGTTGGCCTATCGTGGTGACCTCCAAGACCTTCGCCGGAGCTTCTTGGAAACCTCTCTGTCGTTTTACCGAGATTTCTTGGAACTCCGTGCCGATGATCCTGCGCTCAAAAGCGATTTGGCACTGACTTCGGATCGCGTGGAAGCGATGGTGGAAGAGCTGCAGCTTCTTGAGAAAATTGGACCGCTGATGCAGTTGGCAGAAACCTCGGTTCAGAAAGAGTTGGGCATCGATCGTGAGAAAGCGGATGCAATCACGGAGGCCATCCGGTCTTTGCAAACGCAACGTCAGTCCTTGGCCAACCAGAACCCTGGGAATCTTTCCGAAAGCAACGAGGATATGACGTTGTTGCTCAACGCGTTCAATACTTTCCTGACTGGGAGATTGACCACGAGTCAACTTGAGCGGTTGCGACAAATCGCTCGTCAGCGACGGTTGCCATTCACGTTCAAATCCGCTGAGGTCGTCGCGGCGCTCAACCTCACAAGAGAGCAGCGTGCCAAGATCAATCAAATCATCCAAGAAACGCGACCTCCACGAGGAGGTCGATTCGACGACGGCCGCGGACCTCGGGATCACAACGACGGACGTCGCGGGCAAGGGCCTCGTGGATCAGATGGAATGCGCGGTGGTCCCGATATTGGGCCGGCTGTCGATGATCCACGGTCCCCTGGTGGTCGCCCTGATGAATTTGGTGGTCCGCCTGAGATGAATGGACCGCCTAGCTTTGGTTTTGGTGGACCTCCCGAGTTCAGCGGCCCCCCAGAATTCAACGGGCCGCCTCGTGATATGTGGCGGTCTGAGGCGACTCGGGTCACCGTGGGGCAGATCCTTGAGATCCTGACACCAGAACAGCGTGAGAAATGGGACGCCTTGATCGGCGACCCGTTTTGGCAATGATTTCCCGGCTGAGTGGATCGAAGATTGCCCAGTTTGACTAAAAGGTACCTGACACCTTTTTGGGAGGTTGAATGCGGATTTTGGTGCTGACGGTGGGGACGCGAGGGGATGTACAGCCGTATGTCGCGTTGGCCGGTGGGCTGAAGGAGGCGGGGCATGTGGTGCAAATTTGTACCTGTCAGGTGTTCGAAGGGTTCATTCGCTCGCACGGGATCGACTACGCTCCACTGAACAATGACCTCCGCGATTTCATGGAATCCGATGAGGGACGATCGGCCATGGAAACCACCACCAACCTGTTTCAGATGGTTCGGGCTGGCATTCGGCTGATGCCGAAACTCACCGACATGATGCACCGCCAAGTCAACGAAATGTGGACGGCGGCGGAGGCCTTTGAGCCGGATTTGATTCTGTTCCACAAAAAGGCGATCGGCGCAGAAGATTTTGCCGAACGTCTCGGTTGTCGTTGTGCCCTCGCGTTTTATTTGCCGCTCTATGTGCCCACGGGCGAGTCGCCAGCGTTTGGATTCCCACGCTTGCCGCTCGGGCGTTGGTACAACCGCGCGACCTATCGCCTCATCGAATTCATCTCGCGTCGCAGTGGCGCTCGGTTCGTGGGAAAATGGCGGCGATCTCAAGGAATGACGGCGAAGCGTCCAGCGTACTTTCGTCACGCGGGTGGCAGCCCGGTCGCCGCTTTGCATGCTTACAGCCCCTCCGTGATTCCGAGACCCTGCGATTGGCCGGATCACGCGACAGTGACGGGCTATTGGTTCCTGGATGCATCGACCGAATTCATACCTGATCCAACCCTGGTGAAGTTTCTTCAACAAGGACCACCACCGATTTACGTTGGCTTCGGCAGCATCTTCGGACGCGACCCGCGAGCGACTGCGGAGCGTGTCATCGAAGCGGTTCGGTTGTCTGGTCAACGTGCGCTGTTGGCAGCGGGCTGGGGAGGCATGGACCTGAACAAGTTCGATTTACCGGAGACGATGCTTTCCATCGATGCAGTTCCACATGATTGGTTGTTCCCCCAAGTCTCCGCGGTGGTTCACCATGGAGGCTGCGGGACCACCGCAGCCGGACTCCGCGCCGGACGTCGCACGATCATCTGTCCATTCTTTGGTGATCAACCCTTTTGGGGGCGTGTGGTTCAGGATCTCGGTGTCGGCCCCCAACCGATCCCACAACGAAAGCTGACACCCAAGCGGCTTGCCAATGCCATCTCTCAAACGATGGAGGATCGTGAGATGGAAGTCAGGGCGGACCAACTTGGCAAACCAATTCGATCGGAATCGGGCGTGCAGAACGCCGTGCGATTCATCGATGAACTGAGTGTTTAATCAGCTCACAGCGTTTACGTGGCATGGATCTCTCGATCGTTCCAACGCGTGTTGGATGGGCACTCTTGCCCGTCAGAGTTGTGGGTGTCGGCCAAGAGTGGCCAACCTACAACAAAATCAAGAGGCTGGTGAGCGAGGGAATGGACGTTACTCCCTTCCTCGCTGACGCTTCGGGTTATGATTGTGCGCTCGTTGTCGCGGTCCATTTTGGAGCTTTCGCGGTTGATCATTTCAGTCTCTCGTTGCTGCATCCCCTTTTGATGATCCGAACCCTTTTGTTGAGTCTGTTTGTCTCGGTTCCTGTCCTGACAGTCGCGAGCGAACCAGTGCGGTGGTCGGCTGATTCAACGCAATCGAGTGTCGTCGCAACGCACGGCAAAGCAGAAATCGGTGCCGGGATCGAAGGTGAGAGCTGGTTGCTCAACGGGCAAACCGTTCTGGAGCCGCAGGGGGCACGCGACGTTTTGGAAACGGGGGAGCATTCGATTGTTGTTTGGGTGAACCCCTACCGCTTGGATTCTGGCCAACAGATCATCGCGGCCAAGAATCGTTATTCGTTGGATGAACGCGAGTGGTCGCTGATGCTGGATCGCAATCACCGATTCAGCCTCTATGTTCATCAAAATGGATGGCGAACCATTTCTGGTCCTGTGCCTGAACTCGGCCATTGGTACCAACTCTGCTTGGTGATGAAACCTGACCAGGTTGAGTTGTATGTCAACGGTCAACTTTCTGGATCGGTGAAGCTGGATCGGCCCGTTCAACCCACCGATGCGCCGCTGACGTTGGGGGGAGTGAACGACGACGGGATTGCCCGGCAAACCTGGTATGGCGCGATCGATGAGGTTCAGCTAATGCCCCGAGCGTTGTCGTCCAAAGAAGTGGCCGCGTCCTATCATCCGGTCGGTTTGGTTCATGATATTCCGACCCCTCCCCCACCGTTCCCACTGTGGGATGAGAACTCACCGTTGGCCCCGGCCAATGATCTGCTGGAAGTTGCCAACGTCGACTTCCATGTGATCAAAAAATGGGACAAGCCCCGCGATGGATACACGTTCTTGCACGGGGTCGCGTTTGCTTGGCATCAAGGGAAGTTGTTTGCTTCGATCGGTCACAACCAAGGGGACGAAAACACGGTGACCGAGGAGGCGCAGTACCGAGTGAGCGAGGATGAAGGAAAGACATGGGGGCCGCTGCAAATCATCGATGCAGGGGACGAGGACAACCTCGCTGTCAGTCACGGGGTGTTCCTCTCACACGGGCGAACCTTGTGGGCATTCCAGGGGGCTTACTATGGGCGGATGGACAACATTCACACGCGAGCCTATCAGTTGGATGATTCCACGGGGAAGTGGAAGTCACTGGGTGTGATCATCGAACAGGGGTTTTGGCCCATGAACCAACCCGTTCGGATGGACGATGGCAATTGGATCATGCCGGGATTCCTTGGCAGGCGTTATTCGGGGGACGATGTGTTCCCGGCGGCGGTTGCGATCAGTCGCGGGGCTGACTTCACCCAGTGGGATTTGGTGAAGATTCCTGTGGAGCCCTCCGTTCATCGAATGTGGGGTGAATCCAGTTTGTGGGTGGACGGCCCAACCGTTTTCAACGTCGCCCGCTACGGTGGTGACGCCAAGGCTTTGGTCGCCAAGAGCGACGACTATGGTCGGACTTGGTCATCCTCGGCGATCAGCAACCTGCCGATGGCAACGTCCAAACCCGCGGCCGGTGTCCTGAGCAACGGCCAAAGGTACTTGGTCTGCACAACCGCTGCTAAGAACGGTGGCAAGCGGTCGCCATTGACCATTGCCGTTTCGCGTCCTGGCGAAAATGTGTTTTCCAAGGTGTTTGTCATTCGACGATCGATGAACGGGGGCGCGCCCGGTGAATCAGCCCCGAGTTTGAGTTTGTCGTATCCATGTGCGCTGGAACATGACGGCAAACTGTATGTTGGGTACTCCAACAACGGTGGTCGCCGTGCCAACCAGAACAGCGCCGAGATGGCTGTGTTGCCACTGGAGTCACTTCAGGTCCCGTGAAGTTTGGCCAGTCGGTGGTCAGATTGGTTTGGTGGCGACCGATTCGACAGTTGGGATCGCGTTCAGAGCAGCGATCAGTTGGCTGGCATCGGTGTCATCTTGCGGTTGATAGCGATAGACGAGTTCCAGCGACCCACCACGGCGAGCTGTTTCTGCAGAAAGGAGCTGGTAGCTCTTGGTCAGACGTTTCAGTTCGGCGTCCCAACTGCCGACGGAATGCAGGCCCACCTTGAGTGTCAATCGCCACTGGGGGCCATCTGTCAACGGCAGTTTTTTGGGCAGGGATGCGGAGCTTCCGCCGTTGAACTGTGTCGCCCAAGCGAGTGTGATCAAACCCAAGAACGAGACCCAGTATTGTCCGGCTCCGATCGCCATGCCGACGACCACCGCTGCCAAGACGAAGGCCACGTCTCGTGTGGAGGACACCGCGGCCCGAAATCGAACGATCGAAAGAGCGCCTACCAAACTGAATGCACGCGCGATGTTGTCGCCGATGATTTGGGTCGCCATGGCGATCAACACGCTCATCAGCACCAGGGTGAGCGTGAGCTGATTCGGCGAGTCGTGGGGCGATTTGATCCGCGCGATCAAAGCCACCACCCAGCCGCACAACCAAGCCAACGCAAGTCGTGTTGCCAGCGTTGGCAAGTTGGCATCCACTTGGGTGGAGACAGAAGGAAGCCATTCAGGCATGCGTCAGGGTCTCGTTTCGGGAATGCAAGTCAGCAGGTGCGGTGTTCGGAGTGTCAAACACTGGAACAGCCTGATCCAGGTTCCAACAGCGGATGGCGGCACGGTACTTGGAAAATCCTGTCACCGGAATTGGGAATTCACGCAGCAGTTCTTTGAAACGATGCGGCATGATTCGATGGAACTTCAGCTCGAGAATTTCGAGCGGCGTCGCTTTCACCCGTTGCGAACGATCTGACGAGGCATCTTCGGATGCCACTTCCCACTCAGACGCTGGGCTGGCGTGCAGTTGGCTGTCGATGGTCAAACGCATGTTTTGACCTTGTTCCGTGCCCATTCGAGCGAATCGTCGATAGTGGACTTGAATGGTCGGGCGAAGTTGACGCTCAGTGGCTTGGTCGCAGAACCAATCGCCGAACCAAGGCGTGGAGGTGGAATCGTCGTCCTTCTGCTCTGGGATGTCATCCAGGCCAATCAAGGCCTGCAACACTTCCTGTTCGGGGCCAGCGGATCGAGTCTTTTGGACCTCGCTCTTTTTCTTGGATTTGCTTTCCAACCAAAGCTGAGCTTCGCGGCCATAACGTCGAACCCGATACTTCCGTCGCCCGATCACTCCGGTCTGATGAAACAGATCCAGCTGTTGAGTGTCCAGGTACAGCGTGTTGACGTCGTAGCTGTCCCCCGTTTCGCAGTGAGGGTCCGCGGCGAGATGTTGACGGGCCCACTGTTTGACTTCCGATGCCAAACTGGGATCCAGTTGATATTTCAGTTCGATTCGCTTGTCGTTCATGACTGGATTGAATGCTGGAAAATGATTTTTGGGTCGCAACGCCTCGCGGTCACAACAGGGGCTTCCGCGAGGCGTCGATTGCAATGACGTCTTGACGCTACTTCAGCAGGAATTCGCGACGCCCATCGGCGAAGGCTTTCAAGTTCATCGCACCATGGCCGCGGCTCGGTGCTTCCGATTGGCCGGAGACATCGGTGGCACTGGTCATCGCTTGGAATGATTCCAACGTTCCCAGTTTTCGCGTGTCGACTTCCAACAGCGGTTCGATCAATTCTGCTTGTGCCTGAACGAACGGGCCGATGGTCTTCCAGTCCAAAGAGTTTTCCGCGAGTTGGCGAACTTTCGCGAGGTAGGCATCGCGGTACTGTGGGACTGCGAGCACTTTGCTGCGAAGCGGTTTGGTCGGATCTTCCAGGCCAATCAGCGGATCCAAACCAAGCGGAGACGTGGTTGTTTCGGGACCGGGACGGTTTGCATCGCGGGGACCGTTCTGGTTTGGGCCAGCAAATCCACGAGGTCGATCTGCATCACGAGGTCCATCTGCATCACGAGGCCCATCGAGTCCTCGGGGACCGCCAAACTCACCGGGGCCACCAAAGCCACCTGGTCCACCGCGTCCACGATCACCTCGCCCGCCCGGGCCACCACGACCTCCAGGTCCGCCGGGGCCACCAGGTCCGCCCGCAGCACGGAAGGCTTCGTTCATGTCGTGTGGGATGAAGTGGAACACGTCGTCTTTGTCCAGCACGATGCTGTAGTCACTCGCTCGGATCCAGTAGCCGTCCGAGTTGATCAAGGCATTGTCCAGAGCGAGGAACCAGAGCAATCCGTCGACGTTGACCATGGGTTCCAAGGCCGCGGGGAGTTCATTGGCTGGGGTTTGTTCGAGCACACGGCACAGATCGACCAGACGCTGAAGGTCTTTGTCATTGCCGGACTTTTGTTCGAAAGGATGGCGGTAGTTTTCCAGGTCTTCGCCGCGGTATTCCAGTCCACCGCCACCGCGAGGCGAACCGCTGACTTTCCAGCGTGCCCCTTTGGCACTGCCAAAGTTTCGCTTGACAAAGTCTTTGTTGAATTGCTCGACGTTGGTGTACACGCCCCAGTCTTCGCCGTTTATGACAACGCGAACGAAGTTGGCACGGGGAGCAGGAATGTGTTGGTTGGCAATGTGCGAGTACAGCACGGTGCTCATCATGGAATCGTCGCTCGCGCCGTTGAGCAGGTTCAGGGTTTTGTAGCCTCCGATCCGTTGGTCTTCGTTGGCCATGTCGACCGAGATGTTGAGCGATCGTTTGTAGCCTCGTGGGACCATGCCATACGACGAGGCACCTCGGAAACTGATGCCGCAGTCGGGATAAGATCTGCCATCGATCGTGATCGTGGCGGGGACTTCGACGTCGGTGCTGTGGAAGGTCTCCATCTCTTCTTCCCAGTCATCTGTGCCGAAGTCCAAGAACACGGTGCGAACGATCTGAGGATCGTAAAGATCGCCGTCGACTGGGGTGACGGATTCTTTGGTGATGGTTTGTCCGGGCGTGGGCTCGGGACGATCACGATTCATTCCGGGAGGTCCACCGCCACGTTGGCCACGACCGCGACGGGCTTCGTCGCCTGGGGGGGGGCCGAAGTCCGATGGAGGCCCAAATCCGGGGCCCGGACCAAAGCCTTGTGGCGGACCGAATCCGCCACGGCCACCTTCGCCTCGTTCACGCCCTCCTTCGAGGCCGCGACCTTCCCCGGGACCACGTCCTTCCCCCGGGCCGCGAGGTCCACCAGGGCCACCGAAACCTTGCTGAACGGGGTTGGCGGCGAGAAATTCGCGAGCTTCCTTGCGTTCGGAATCGTTCAACCAAGCGTTGCCGTCCGCGTCAAATTTCTCGACGAGTTCTTGGTCGGGTTGGTCTGGACCGCCGGGGCCACCAGGACCCATTCCAGGCGGTTGAGCTTGGATGTTGGGCGAACAACCGAGGCCGCCGATCAAGGCGACTCCAGAGAACAGCAAGGCTGCGGGGCGAACGAGCGGGAAACGGAGCATTCGAGATACCTGGCGAACAAGACTGGAGACCACGGGCAGAAAGCCTTCACCAGACCAGTTGTGTTCCGGATTCGAATCCGCCGCATAAAACGCGAAAAAGTTTCCAATGAGAAACGAGCGGCCACGAAGTGGCTGGCACATCCCTTGCTTTGGAAAGGCATCCGGCAAGACAGAGAGCGTTTCCTCCCCTTCGATCACTGAGAAACACAAATGCTTTGGGATTCCAATCCAGCACGTCACACTTCCGCTCGCCGGAAATTTCGCCTCGGTCGCCGGGTTTTTGTCACAACCTGTGCGGCAGCGATCATCAGTTTGCCCGCTTACGGCCAAAAAGCCGAGTCGACGGCGGGGAATCAACCGATCAGCAAAACAGAGCAGCTTCGCCAGCAGATCGTCGACAAGGGACTCGCCTTCCTCGCCAAAGAGGGGCAGTCCGAGCAAGGGACTTTTTCGGACAAAGTTGGTCCAGGCGTGACGGCATTGGCGATCACATCGGCGCTGCGGAACGGCCAGTCGATCGATGACCCGATGGTTGCCGAGGGATTGAAGGCACTCGAAGGCTACGTCAAACCAGACGGCGGCATCTATGGCAACGGGCGTCTGAAAAACTACGAGACTTGTGTCGCGATGGTGTGCTTCGCCGAAGCCAACAAGACCGGCAAGTACAACGAGATTCTGAAGCGAGCCAAAGGGTTCGTGACCGGAATCCAATACGGCGCTGGAGCCCGTGACCCATCCGACCCCTGGTACGGCGGCGTCGGCTACAGCGGTGCTGGACGACCTGATTTGTCGAACACCGCGTACATGATCGAAGCCTTGCGCGCCGTGGAAACTCCGGCCAGTGACCCTGCGATTCAAAGTGCGTTGGTGTTCATTTCGCGATGCCAGAACTTGGACAGCGAGTTCAACGACACGCAGTTTGCTAACAAGGTCGATGACGGCGGGTTCTACTACGAAATCCCGACGACCAAGATTGACCCGAGCACGTCGGAAGAACGCTTCACCCCCAACGGCGGACTACGCAGTTATGGCTCGATGGGATACACGGGGCTCAAGAGCATGATTTTCGCCGGTCTGACCAAGGAGGATCCTCGTGTCAAAGCGGCTCAACAGTGGATCCAGGATCACTACAGCGTCGAAAAGAATCCCGGCATGGGAACCGCCGGTCTGTATTACTACTACCACACCTTCGCGGCCGCACTCGATGCAGCAGGACTAAAAACCGTTGCCGATTCCGATGGCGTAGAACATGACTGGAAGGCCGATTTAGTCGCTGAGCTAGCGGAACGTCAAAACGAAGATGGGTCGTGGAGCAATGACAACCAGCGGTGGTTCGAAAACGACAAGAACCTTGCGACCAGCTTCGCGTTGATGGCGTTGGGGCACTGCCGGTGACTTTCCGTTGAAGCAAAGCTTACTGACGAATCGATTGCAATCGAAAGAGACGGTCCCCGTGGGAAAACCATCACAATGGCTGTGGGGGATCCAGGTCGCGGCATTCAGCATGCTTGTGATTTGGGCAGCCGTGGATCCTTCATTTGAGCCCTTGGTCCACGGCAATTGGTTTTCGAGCGGATGGATGTCAGCCAATCCAATTCGCTGTGTGGGGATCGTTCTGATTGCGATCCTGGCCGTGGGAAGCCTGCTGGGGTGGATGGTGCAATTCTTTGCGAGGTCGTCGTCGATGATTCATCGTCGATCCTTGGCGCAGTTGTTGGCGGTGGCAACGTTGGCCGCGTTTTGGTGTGCACTCGCGATCCACCTGGATACGATCGCTTGGCAAGGCAAACGGGCGAGATTTGCCTGGCGTGTTCAGGAACTCGAACGCATCGCGGCGCCTCTACGTGAGCAGTGGCCGCAGCGCGATGGTGAACTGCCTGCGATCGGACCGTTCATGGCGTATCCCTTTGGACGCCCGACCACATTGGTTCTGTTGCAAGCACCTCCCGTGGCCAAACGGTCGGTGTATGTCAGCGCGATCGAGTCTCAGAACGGTGCGATCAAGCTGCAGCTGACTGGAACCGACGGGGGTGATTGGGCGGAGTGGCACCCGCGACAGAGTCGGCCGAGTTCATTTGTGGGGGGATTGTCCGACCCGCACGAATTGGAGGATGCGACTTCGATTGGTCACGGTTGGTACTTGGTTCGCTACCGAAGCTGAACTCACAGACTCGGTTGAGGAGTGCCGGCAAACTCTTCGACGAGAGCTTGCCAGTCTGACAATGCCATGGGATCGGCATCATCGACGTCGATCCGATCGTCGGTGGCCTTTGCGCCGCATTGTTGCAACCAGGCGTCGATTTGCCGGCCAAAGGCGCAGTATTCGTCGTAGCTGCTGTCACCGAGTGCCAGCACCGCGTAGCTCAGAGTGGACAAGTCATGCTGAGTGGACATCACGTCTTCGGCGAACTCGCAGGCGTGAGCGGGCGGTTCACCCTCCCCTGCGGTGCTTGCCAAAAGGAATGCTTGTCGAGTCGTTTGCAAGCGTTCCACCGAAATCGAATCAAGCGGCAGCAGTTCAGCGAACTTGCCTGCCCCACGAAGCAATTCCAAGGTCTGTTGAGCAAGTTCCTCAGCGAACCCGGTTTCACTGGCGTAGATCACCAGCACGGGATCGTCGTCGAAGCTCCTGGACGGAACTTCAGGGAGCACCTGACTGCAAGTCATCGGCGTTGCTTTCACTGGCATGGTCTTGAGGGCTGAGCTCCCTCGAAACGACCAAACGCACAGCAAGCCATAGGCGGCAAGCGAACCTGCCGCCGCCCACCAACGAGAGGCACTCGGTGGTGCGATCCACCAAGTGCCTTCCGTCCAATGTGCCAAACCCCAGGCGGCGAAGACAAGTGCCGCGAGGAAAATGGTGTTGACCTTCGAGATCATTGAGGCAGGACTTCGAATGTGCCCGCGTAGCTCATCCGGCGACCGGAAGCATTTTCGATCTTGGTCTCGTCGTCTTGATGACTGGTTTCGATCCAGTGCATGCCCGGTTCGGCCCAAGTGATTTGAAACTCGCCCTCTTCGTTGGTCGTGACATTGAGTTCCTCTTGCGAATTGCGGTATCGGGTTCCGCCTTGGATCACAACGATTTCCATGTCCTTCTGAGGTTGGCCGTTGACCAAGAAACGGAAGGTTGCCGTTTCGCCCGCATACAAGTCGTTGGGATGCGTGACAGGGATCAGCTCGATGCCTTTTCCAACTGGCTGCAACGCTTCTTGTGACGGTGCACCATTGGTGACGAACGTTTCGACCCGTCCGAAGCTTTCAGTGATGCGAAGGTTGTCTGCGTCGGCGGGAACTTCACTTGCGATGGCATCAGCGCTTCCACGCCAACGACGTCGTTCGCCGTTTTCCTCCCAGCTTGCAAAGGCCCCATCGTTGACGACTGCAACGCGATAGGTGCCACGTTGGGTCAGGGGCAGATCGAACACGCTGCGGTACTTTCCGGTGGATTGGTTCTGGGCTTCCGCTTCGGTTCCATCAGGAGCGGTGATGACCAGATTGTCCAGTCGCAATGGAAAGTGGTTGAAGTAGAACAAGTCATTGGAGACAGCCGCGTCGACGGTCAGCCAGGGCTCGGGGCCCGAGAAAACGGTTTGGGATGGCAGCAACCAAACCTTGTGCGCGTAGGATGCGCTTGGAACGGCAGCGAGCAAAAAGACAAACGAAAGAAGCAAGCGGTTCATGATTGATCTCGTGTAGCGAGGAAGGGTTACTTGGTGGGGGGAATGACAAACGTGATTTCGCCGAGTTCTTCTTTGCCGGCGGCCTTCAGCTTTTGAGTCGTCTTGGAAGGCCATTCAAACGGCAGTTCCAACACTTCGCGGCCGCCGACTTCGCGTGAAGCCTCGACCATCAGGCTGTACTTGCCCGCGGGCAACTTTGAAAAACGTTGGTTGGCATCGTTGAACATCAGCTCGTGCTTGCCGGCTGGGCGTGTCGCGCTCGAGACGCCGTCCACGGGCATTTGCAAGGAACGTCCGGAGCGACGCCACCATTGACGCAGGTCCGGCAGCCACTTGGTGCCTTCGCCTTCGCCCGATTTGGTCAGTTGGTACCAAACGGCCAAGTTTGCGACGCACTTTCGGTTTTCGTCTTGGATCCAGATCGCGACGTAAGGCCGGTGGTATTCCGAAACGTTCAACCGTGGGATTTCGACGGTGGCTTGCCAGTCTTCAGCGGTTGCTTGGCAAACGCCGAGCAATGTGATGCCGAGCATCAACGCAATTCGGTTCAGCATGGAAAGAAGGTCGTGTTTCAAAGGGAAGGAAAGTGTTCAGTGAATCAACAAAACAGCAAGCAGGAAGGGAAGGAACAATCCCAGGCCAACCAGTGGCCAAGTCATTTTTCGACGTCGAGCGTGTTCCACCAACAACAGCAAACCCGTGAGACAGAACACCAAGGTGGCAATTGCGAAAAGATCCAAAAACCATTTCCAGGCTGCCCCGGTGTTGCGCCCTTTGTGCAAATCGTTGAAGTAAGAAATCCAACCTCGCTTGGTTGATTCAAATTCGAACTCACCAATTTCACGATCGATGGCCAGCCACGCGTCGGAACCGGGACCGGGCATCGAAAGGTAGACTTCCTCTTCCGACCAATCCGCTTCTCGGCTTCCGATTGATTTGCCGGTTTGCTTGGTCAACCACTCGGCCAATTCAGGCGGCAAGGCGGCTGACTCTTCCTCTGTCGAATTCGCGAGCAAGGTCACAAGCTCTGGCGGCAAATCATCGATGACCGATTCGCGTTGCGGGTCAGTTTCGATTTGGGAAGCATGGTTCAGCGTGATGCCGGTGATCGCAAACCCCAACATCCCGATCAAGCAAACGGCCGAGCTGGTCCAGTGCCACAACACGACCATCCGCAAAGCGGCGGATGAGAATCCGGGCTTTCGGATGGTGGGCGTCGCAGACGTTTCGGCGGGAGGGGTGCTCATCAAGGTGTTGAATGCGGTCGAGGAATCAGTGGGACGAAATGGTCTCGACCTCGCGTCCCATTCGGGTCCAGCTGGCGTGCCAGACTTGCAAGTCGATCGAGTCGGTCACGGTTTGCACACTGCCGTCGGCCAAAGCGACTTTGACCAATCCCGTGTGGTTGCTGCGAGCGGCGGTGATCTTGGACGAACCGCGAACCAAGTCGGGGATGTTGCTGTTGGGTGACAAGCGGCCGTTGATGATCGGGCCGTTGGGAACGGTGCCTCGCAACCAATAGTGATTGCGGTCGCCATTCCAACTGGTGATGTAAGGCTGAACGTTCGCGATGTCGCCTGTGTCCGCGAGATTGGCGACTGCGGTGGTGACTTCGGATGACCCCGCGCGGGAAAATTGTGGGTCCATGGTGGGAGTCGGGGTGGCTGAATCCAGCCCGCCACCGATCAGAGTTTCTGCAAACACGATGGTGTGACTGGTGCCGTCCAAGATGTCGCGGAACTTGACCTTCGCATCGGTCCAGCACAGCCCGTCGGGTTCGCCGACGCTGGGGTGATAGACCCCGTCCAGTCCACTGCCTTGGTTCATCGCGTAGCTGGTGCCTGCAATCGGAATGCTGGCGCCCGATGGCATTGTCAGCATATGCACTTCCCCATTGATATCGCTGGGGCACTCGTAGGTCGGGACCCGAGTGCCAGCCGCTTCTTGCAAGCCTGCGGGCAAATCTGCGAGAGCGGGGTGACCCATGTAGATGTCGAAATCAATCAGATCTTGCAGTTGAGCTTGCTCAAGAAACGGCAAGATCTTGGCAAACGGTGAGTAGTCACTCGGGTATCCGCCGGTCCAACTGTAGCCGTTGTTGGGGAAGGCGCCGTTGTACGTCGATGCGTAGTTGTGAAGGCCCAGCCCAAGCTGCTTGAGGTTGTTGCTGCACTGCATCGAGCGGGCGGCTTCGCGAGCGGCTTGAACCGCGGGCAACAGCAAGCCAACCAGGACGCCGATGATCGCGATGACCACCAACAACTCCACCAGGGTGAAACCTTTGTGGCGAGCGGCGGGACGCGAGGAGCCAGCTTGATTCGTCTCGATAGAGATCGGTTCAAGGGGCATCGAAGAAGGAACGAAATGCGAACGGGACATTGGAAACTCCTGCCAAAAGGCACACATGGGACGGATCTACTTCAGCGGATCACATCTCACCACGGTGGTGAGATGGATCAAGAAGCGAAACGAACGTGGCTGGCTGGAGGGCATGAACCCGTTGCTGGCTGCGTCGACGAATCTACTATTGCGAGTCAGTCGCAATATGGTGCTGATTGATCCGGGTGGTTACAAGGGGGAAAACGGGAAGCGGGGGTGAGTTTTGAGCTTTTCAAAGCAATGCACGCGTTCCACAGTGGGAACAAGCGATGCCGTGGCAATTTGAATCAGGTCGATAGGGGCACTTCCTGGGCATCGCTTGAGACGATTTGCTGGTACCTGGCGGCGAGCGACTGAGCGTTTGTGCACTCTTTTGTCAGAAATTGGTTCACGATCTGGCCGTCTTTCAGGACGACGACGCTGTCCGCCCAGATCGCAACGCTGGGCTCGTGCGTGACCATCACAATGGTCCGTTGTTGTTGATCGCAGAGGTTTCGCAGCAGCTTGCAGATCGAATCACCGGTCACAGAATCCAGGCTTCCGGTGGGTTCGTCAGCGAAAACGATGGCCGGGTTGGTGATCAGCGAACGTGCGATCGCGACACGTTGCTGCTCGCCACCACTGAGTGCATCGGGACGATGGTGCAGGCGGTCTTCGATTCCCAATTGCAGCGCAAGTTCCTGCAGATCGGAATCGTTGGCCAAGCTCTCTCCTGCAGCGTAGAGCGGGAACAGAATGTTGTCCCTGGCTGAGAGCGATGGCACGAGGTTGAACGCTTGAAACACCAATCCGATCCGCCGCCGACGAAAGCAGGTGAGTTCATAGTCCGACAGCTCAGCGATGTTTTGCCCTTCAATCAGAACGGAGCCCGTTGTGGGGCGAGTCAGCCCGCTCATCAAGTGCAGCAAGGTGCTCTTTCCCGACCCACTGGCTCCCATGACGGCGACGAAGGATCCCGCTTCGACATTGAGGCTGACATCACGCAGCGCATCAACAGAGCGACTTCCCTGGCGATACGTTTTGGAGATGGACTGGACCGTTGCGGTGGTCGGACGAACCGTTTCAGAAAAAGACATCAGTGGCGTGATCGGTGGCATCAGGGACGGCGGCAAGAGGTGCTGAAACGAGAATCACCACTTCGATAAGCACGGGCCGTGCCACACTCATTGCGATCATTGATTGACGACGGGAGGGATCACGTTGAAACCAACGATTGACGGGATGCTTTGCGTTCGGGGGCTCAATCCAATCGGGATCGCGCGCGAGGCGTTGCAGACGCCATCGGCGAAATTGCCGTCGCCAGTGACCGAAATTCCATCGAGCTTGACGATGATCATGGGGCGTCCACAAGCGGCTCAACTGAAGTCGTTTCCGGATTGGAGCAGATCCATCGGTCGCGATTTACCGATCGAGATGGCGGGCCAAGCGGCGATGCCAATCCCGAGTAGCAGCACCAACAAAAAGCCACCCATGATCGGCAGCCACGGGATCACGAGCGGTGGATGCAGTCCGCCAAAAAAGCTCATGGACTGAGCCATCCCACTGCCGCACCATCCGCTCAAGACGCCAAAACCAAGACTGAGCACGCCGGCAACGAACGCAATCAGCAACCCTTCGACCAAGATCGCGCGGGTGAGGTCCGAACTGGTGAAGCCGATTGATCGCAACACGCCAAATTCCCATCGTCGCGATCGAACGGACGCCAGCATCACGTTCAGCACACCCAGGCAAGAGATCAGCAGCGAAACCAATGGGATGTAACTGATGACCCAAATCCATCGCCGCGCCGTGATGTCCAAGTGATCTCGGATACCCTGCACGGGAACCACTTTGGCGAGGTCGAGATCGGTGGGGGCTCTGGGCGGTGCTTCCGAATCAAACGATTCATCGACGATGGATTGCCGGACCAGGTTGCTCGCGAAGGCTTGGATGCTGTCAACATCGGCATTCTCACTCGCGTAGGAGAACCACACGTGTGACGCGGTTGGCAAGTTGAAGTCGGACGCCACGGATTCGTAATCCGCGATGACCAGAGCGGCGGCGCGGTGCGTTCGAGTTCGCAGGCCCGTCAGTTTCGTTTGCCAATGCCATCCGGGAAGTTGGACGACGCCTACGATCATGTATTGGACTTGGTTGTCGGCGTTCCGCGGTGGAGAAACGGAGATGGAATCGCCCATTTGGAGTCCTGTTTCATCGACGAAATGATCGGGGACGATGCAGGCACCGCCTTGCTGCATTTGCTGCACGGCGTCGCGAGGGTTGCCCGCAACCCATTCCAATTGCAGCAGCGGATGCTCTCCAACCAGGGCTCGTTCGGGATCCAGTCCGATCATCACCACGTTGTCCTGGCGAATGACGGAGGGGCGTTCGGCGCTCCCGGTGAGATCTTCGACCAACCGAGGCTGTTCCACCACCATCGGCAGGCAACGCTGGGGATCCACATCGGGATGGTTGGCAAGTTTTCGTGCTTCCTCCGGAGCAAGTCCCGGATTCAACATCACGATGGCGTCGGGCGTCCATTTTCCTGGGATGAAGGATTCCAACATGGTGAATCCCCAAACCTGGATCCCGACAAACAACCCCAGACCAAACGCCATGGCAATCGCGGCGCCGACGGTTCGCCAGAGGTGGCTGGTGATCTGGCTGGCCAGCAGCTTGGGATCGATCCGAAACCATCGGGCGAAGGTCGGGCCGACGTGACGATCGACCCAAACCACAATCGAGGGAGCGATCACGAAGAAGCCAATGCTGGAACAGAGAAAACCGATTCCCATCGCCAAACCCACGCTGCTTTCGCTGGGCGGGAAGACAAACGTCAGCACGGGATTGATTGCAATCAACATGATTCCCGCCACCAATCGCAGCCAACCGGGACGCTGCGAGATCTGTGTTTGATGAAGGGGGGCGACGGCATCCAGCGGTTTGACGCGAGTGCTTCGATAGGCAGGCAGCAGCGACGCGAGGAAGGCCCCGCCCAAGGACGCGAGCACCGCGAGATTCAGGTTGCGGCCGCCGAGCATGATGCCATGGTGCAGCAAATCGCCAAACAAACCTTCCACGATTTGCAGCAGTCCCCACCCGACAACGATGCCAGCGACCAATCCCAGCGCACCGAGCACCAACCCTTCGACCACGATCAGGGAAAGGATTTGCCATTTGGTGAAAGCGATCGCTCGCAGGACGGCGTATTGCCGGGTTCGTTCGGTCACGCCCATGCTGAGCGAGCAAAACGTCACCAGCATCGCAACCAACATGGCCACGCCGGTGGCGGCGTAGGATTGCAGTTTGACGTGCTCGGCCTCGGACGCTTGGTCGAGTGCTTCTTCGATTTCGTAGGCTTCTTGAAACTGAAGGGGCGTTTCATAACGGCTCAACCGCGTCGCCCATCCAAATCGAAACTTCGTGATGTCGGCTTGGTCTTGGACGGAGACACCGAGCAAGCTGATTTGAAACGGCTCGCCGAGAATGTCTTCCGCCGATTCGACGTTGATGAACGCTTCCCCAAAGCTTGGCGTCAGCATGGGGATCGATCCCACGCCCAACTTGGGAGTGGGAGGTGCATCGAGCAGGCCGACGATCTCGAACGCCAGCATGTCTTGCCCGTCGGCTCCGGGACGTGGTCGTTCGACCGTCAGCCAGTCGCCGAGATGCAACTGACGACGTTCCGCCACGTCAGCTCGCAAGACGACTTGTGGCGAACTGGCGTCAGAAGCGATCCAAGTTCCTTCCGACAGATCGAAGGGAGCTTCTGGCGCATCCGTGGCCATGAACATCAGGCTGGGCAGCAATCCGCGTGGACCGTCTCCGGGGCCCGGGGAGGTCGATTGAACCGCGGGCGGCAGGTTTGAGTTTTCAATGGCGATGCGTTTCGCCCACATTGGATCGACTGCGGTGACGGCGGGGTCTTCGCGTAGTGGTTGCAAGACATCGGGCGTCACGAAATCGTTTTCATCTCCGCTGATGGGAGCGATGGCCAGTTCGTAGCGGCCCAGAGCCAGGTTGCTGAACTCGTCGTACGTTTTGTGCAGCGCTTCGTAGCTGCTGGAAACCCAGATCACCATGCAAACGGCCGCGGCGATGGCGACCGTGGTCAGTGCTGTGCGAGTGGTGCGTTCGCGAAGAAACGCCAAGGCGAGCCGAATGACTTTCAATGCACCGCCTCCGCACCGAGTGATTCTTGGTAGCGATTCGCGATGATCTGCGGGTCTCGTGTGCCCAACGTTTCAAACTCGGCCAGGTTGGTGCCGTCCTTCATGACCACCACGCGGTCCGCCCACATCGCGACGTGGGGTTCGTGGGTCACGACCACGACGCTGCGTTGTTCTTCATCGACGAGGCCGCGAAGAAGCTGACAAATCTGAGTGCCGGTGACCGAATCCAAACTGCCGGTGGGCTCGTCGGCCAGCAGGATGGCTGGGTCGCAAATCAGGGCTCTCGCAATCGCGATGCGTTGTTGCTCGCCGCCGGAAAGAGCCATGGGGCGATGCGAACGTCGCTCGCTCATCCCAAGCCGGTCGAGCAGGCGTTCGACGCGATCGTCCAAGTTGCCAGAGTCGGTTGCTGGGAGGCGAACGTTCTCCTCCGCGGTCAAAGCCGGGATCAAGTTGTAGGCTTGGAAGACGATTCCCAAGTTCTTTTGCCGGAACTTGGTGAGCGCGACGTCGCCCAACTGCGAGAGATCTTGCCCGGACACAACCACCTGTCCCGAGTCGACTTGGATCAGGCCCGCCATCGCATGCAGCAGCGTGCTTTTACCCGATCCCGACGCACCCATGATCGCCACGAATTCGCCTGGTTGGACGGTCAGGTTCACCCCATCCAACGCGTGCACCGTGGAAGTGCCTTGGCAATAGGTCTTGCAAACTTGATCGATTTGCAGCGGCGTGGCAGAGGTGATGGAAGGCACGGGAAGGATGACTCCTCAAGGCGTGAATGACGAAGTTCTGCGTCGACAGAATTGGGACCGAGCGCATGGATCGACGACGTCGAATTGACCAGGCGAACGGACGTGGCGTTGGGACTCAAGGCGGCGATGGAGAATGCGTCGCCGTTGGCGAAATTTTCATCAGTCTCAAGAAGCGAATGCCTTCGGAAACTCCTGTTTCGCGAGAGGACCGACATTGGTCCGGTGATTGCAATTGCCGGACCTTCCACCTTGGTCCATTCCCCTTGTTGCTGCCGCGTTCATGAATTCACTTCGCTTTTTGATCCAGTTCGTTGGTGCACAGATGCGACTGAATCCGGGGCGTGCATTCATCACCATGTTGGGGATCATTGCTTCGACCTGTGCCGTGGTTTGGGTGGTCAGCGGTTACGACGCACTTGTGTCTCAGTTTGACGAGAACAGCGAAAAGTACCTGGGTCGCTACGACCTGCTCATCATGCCCAAGCCCGGGCCACCCGGATCCGAGGCCCCACCGATTCAGTCTGCCTTGGTCGATGAGTTGAAGCACGACGCGGGAGTGCTGGAAGTCAATCCGGTCAGCCAATCGAGGGTCACGGTCATTCCCGTCGGCAAATTTGTGGAGGACAAGAAGTCATCGCTCGACTTCGTGGTGGGGGCCCGTCCACCGGTGAACGGTGCGCCACCTCTGGATCCAACCTTGGTCAGCACTCCCGCGATCGAACCACCTTACGAATTGTTGCAAGGACGCTGGCTGAGTGAGGACAGCGAGGCCAACGAAATTGTCATTGGCGAGTTGGTTGCGGAAGAGAAAACCCTGTCGGTCGGCGATGACCTGAAGCTGATTTCGTTGGCCAATGAGGTTTCGTTGAAAGTCGTGGGGATCGTCGAGCAAGCCCCGCAGGCACCCTCGTTGTCGTCGCGAGGGCGTGGGGGACCACCGTCTGGGAAGCGAAACGAGAGGCCGAAACAAGCCAAGCCGGAATCCAACGACTCAAGGAGCGAAACGAATCAAGCGGTGCTTGGAATGCCCAAGAATTTTACGGAAGGCATTGCCGCCAACGCAGTCTATGTGCGTCCGACGTTGGCGGAGAGGATCAACGGCTACGTTTCGAAACCTCAGGTGTTACAAATTGCGATTCGTGACACGGTCACCATCCAGCAGTTTCGCGAAGCCTGGGAAGAGCGTCTGACCAGCGGGCGTCCCGCGATGCAGTTGATCGACTTCGAAGCCGTGCGAGCGGGGATGGAGTCGACTCGATCCGTGTCAGGCCAGCGATCCCAAGCTTGGGCTGCGACCGGGATGGCGACGCTGGCGGCGATCTTCATCATCTTTTCAACACTCAGCATGGGTGTCAGTGAACGCACTCGCGAATTCGCGATGTTGCGAGCGGTCGCGCTCACTCGGGGGCAAATCGCCACGATCATCGCGGTCGAAAGCGTCTTGCTTGCGGTGGTCGGTTGGGTCGGTGGATTGCTAGCGGGATATGCGATGTTGGTCGTTGGCAGTCACTTCGTGCCGGGATGGTTTGGGACGGATGCGGTCTTGGGCTGGGGCTGCATCGTGTTGTCGGGAGTGACGGTGTTGGTCGGTGGACTGGGCGCTGCGATTGTTCCCGCTTGGCGAGCCACCCGCATTGAACCGCTGGAAGCGATGACATCCAAACTTTCGACACCCGGCATTCGGTCTTGGGTGGTCTTGGGATTGATCGGATTGTTGTTTTCCGCACTGACACCGCTGCTGGTTTTCGCGATTCCGATGTCGGATGGATGGCGAGCGTGGTCGTATGGCTTCTTGACTTATCCCACGTTGTTGCTGGGCATGATTGGTTTGGCACCCGCGGTTGTCGTGGGGACTGAATTCGCGATCGGTCCTTGGGTGACTCGTTCGTTGGGGCTGGACAACCGGATGATGAAAACCCAATTGTCGACCAATCTGTGGCGGACGGTGGGAGCCACGTTGGCCTTGTCAATCGGGCTAGGGCTTTTTGCTTCGACACAGATCTGGGGATATTCCATGTTGAAACCGTTCACCCCGGGAAGTTGGCTTCCCGATGCGTTGGTCGCCTTCCATCCGGTCGGATTGGATGATGAGGGCATCGATGATGTTCGAAAGGTCTCCGGGGTCCGCTCTGATCGCGTGATGCCGATGGCGGTTGAGCAAGCCCGGTTTGACTGGGGCGATGCCGACCAACCTTCCCGGGTGCAACGCGACAATGCGGTCTTGTTTGGGATCGATCCGGCGATGGCGTTTGCGGATGAGAATCCGTTCTTAACCTTTGGGTTCGTGGAGGGCGATCGAGTTTCTGCGATCGATGCCTTGCAATCCGGCGGTTCGTGTTTGGTCTCCGAAGACTTTCAGATGAGCACGGGACTCAGCGTCGGTGACGAGTTGAGCTTCACGCCGCCGGCCGCCGAAGGTGAGCGAGTGACGTATCGCATCGCTGGTGTTGTGTCGCTGCCCGGTTGGCACTGGGTGACGAAGTTCTCGGGTGTGAGGCGACACTTTGTCCGGACCGCCACGGTGGTGTTGGCAGGTCGCGATGACGTGCAGCGAGACTTTCATCTTCATCGAACGGAATTCGTTTGGATGGACTTGGAAGACGATGCGGACTTGTCGACGATGGAAGCGGATTTGCAATCGATCGCCGAACAAAAGTCAGGAGAGACCTTTGTGGCAAGCGGTTTGGGAAGCGTGAAGGCGTACCGTCCGTTTGCTCGAATGACCGCCTCGGAGAATGTCCGCAAAGCAATCAAAATTCGAGCCGACGACATGATTTGGGGAATGAGCTATCTGCCGTTGATCACGCTCGCGATCATGTCGCTGGCCATCGCCAACACGGTCATCGCGTCGGTGCGGTCGAGGACGTGGGAGTTTGGCGTCATGCGGTCGATCGGTGTGACTCGTGGGCAGCTTGTGCGGTTGGTCCTTGCCGAAACGATCTTGATTGCGGCCGGTGCCTGTGTGCTGAGTCTGATCTTTGGATTGATTGCGGGCTGGTGCGGTGTCGGGATGGCTCAGTACGTCGGTTGGTTTGCCGGACCGCCAAACTTCATCATCCCGTGGGCACACTTGTCAATTGGATTTGCGATGACGATCGGTCTGTGTTTGCTAGCCGGTTTGTGGCCTGTCGTGCGAATCGGTCGAGCCGAACCGCTCGGGTTGCTACAAGCCGGACGTGGCGGCCAAGGATGAACGGGTTGCTTCGCCCTGTCGTTGTTTCGCATCAATGAGTTCATTCACTGGTCGTCGATGCCGTAGGCCTTCATCCGATCGCGAAGCGTGCCGCGGTGGATGCCCAGCATCTCCGCGGCCTTGGCCCGGTTGCCTCCTGTGTGCTGCATCACCGTTCGAAGCAAAGTGGGTTCCGTTGCCGCCAGGAAATCGCTGTGGAGCGTCACCGAGTCAGGGTTGGCCTCGATCGCGTTCTCGGACCAGACTCGAATGGATTTTTCCATGGCGAGAACGGGGGATGTCGTTTGTGTTTCCCGTCCGGGTTTGGGGGCAGGGAAATCATCAATCGTGAGTTTGCGGCCTCGGCTGACCACAGCGGCGTGTCCCACCGCATTCTTCAGTTCACGGATGTTGCCGTGCCAAGGGCGTGAATGAAGTTGTTCCAGCAGCTCCTCGTCCACCGCGGAATCGATGTCCGCGTACTTCATCGCGGAGAGGAAATGGCGGCAAAGCGGGCCAATGTCTTCCACGCGATCTCGCAGCGGCGGAAGATGAATTTGCACGCCGGTCAGGCGATGAAACAGGTCTTCGCGAAAAGCGTTGGTGGCGACGTCTTCGTGCAGGTCGCTGTTCGTGGCAGCAAGAATGCGAACGTTGGCGGTTCGTGGTTTCACGTCTCCAACGCGGCAGTACTCGCCTTGTTCGAGCACTCGCAGCAATTTGACTTGCGTGCCCAGTGGCAGGTCACCGATTTCGTCGAGCAACACGGTGCCGCCTTCCGCGCGTTCGAACAATCCGGCACGGTCGTCGCTGGCGCCCGTGAACGCTCCTTTGACGTGGCCAAACAGTTCGCTTTCGATCAGATCGGGATTGAGTGCAACCGGGGCAATGGGAATGTAGGGCCCGTCGGCGCGGCGACTGTGACGGTGAATCGCGGCCGCGACGAGTTCCTTTCCTGTGCCGGTTTCGCCCGTGATCAGCACGGACAGATCGCTGTCGGCGACCAAGGCAATCTGCCGAAAGACTTGCTGCATCGCGGGCGACGTGCCGACCAGCACCGACGGATCGATGTCCATCGGCTGAGTCGCGGCCGGGGCCGTCCGGCGCGACGATTTTTGCAGTGCGGTGCGGCAGGTCCGCAGGGCGTCCTCCAGTTTGAATGGTTTGGTCAGGTAGTCCGTGGCTCCATTCTTGACCGCTGCCACGGCGGTTTCTAAGTCACCAAAGGCGGTGATGATGATGACGGGAGCATTGTTGGTCGCTTCCAGGAACTTGGGCAACGCCGTGATGCCGTCTTCCTTGGGGAGACGCACGTCCAAGATCACCATCGAGATATTGTTCTGGCTTGCCAGCCGCAGGCCTTCTTCGGCGCTGGATCCGGTGATGACCTCATGCCCTTCGCTGGTGAGCATCTTTTCCAACGCCCAGCAAATGGACGGTTCGTCATCGACAACGAGGATGGTTTGTGCTGTGGTCATTTCAATCACTGTGGTTCGTCTGGTTGGGCGCGCGTTCGAAGCAATTGCGTGTCCAGCTCGAAAATGGTTCTTTCGTTCTCGCGTCGCCATCGCACCGATCCACCCAAGTACTCGGCGGAACGTTGAACAACGGGAAGCCCCAATCCCATGCCTTCGGGTTTGGAAGTCACGAAGGGCTCGAAGAGAGTGCCAGCCACTTGCTCGGGAACTCCGGCACCATTGTCAGAGACGGTGACTCGAAGGATGTTCTCGCCCAGTTGTTGCAGCGAGACGTCCACTTCGTCACCCGCCTGAATCGCGTTGTGGATCAGGTTGGTCACGGCCGCCACCCAGGTCGGGCCGTCTTGGATTCGCCGTTGCCCAAGGTCATCGTCCAGATCCCACCGCATATTCACTCGCAAATGTTTCGCAATGGGAGAAAGGCTGGTACGGACATCGTCGAAGCAGGTAGTCACATCGGTCGGCCGATCTTTGTCCTGGCGTCCGGAGGCAACCAGGAGCAGCCGACGAACGTAATCTTCGGACAACTCAATTTGATGGATGGCGACTCGGATGCCTTCGTCATCGGTGGCTTGGCATTCTTGAGCGTGCAGTTCGACCGCCATCCGGGCGCCGGTCAAGCTGTTTCTCAATTGATGCGCCATCCCGCCGGCGATTTGGTGCAGCAGCTTTTGGCTTTGCTGGCGGTTGATCTGGTTCCAGAGTTGTTTGAGTTGCTGGGCCATCGAATCAACGGCGCCACCGAGTCGCCCAATCTCGTCAGGGACATCGTCCGAAACCGTCGAGTCAAAGTCGCCGTTGGCCACCGCTTCGACGCGTCGTTGCAGCTTGCTGATGCGGCGGACCAATCGTGACGTCAGCCAAAACGTCAACGAACTGAGGGCCACAATCGTTGACAATCCAGTTGCCAGCGGAAGGATCGCGGCTTGTCGACGATTGGCGTTGAACTGTTCGTCTTCAAACAGAACCGCAACCGCAGCAACTCGGTCTTGGCGGAGCTGGCTGCCAACGGTCTGAAAGGCGAACAATCGAAAGCCGATTCCATCGTCGTTGGGAATGATCGAGGCCGGCAGAGGTCGCTGATTTTGAAGGTGTTCGCGAAAAGACGTTTTGGCGGTTTCGTCCAGTTGCAGCGTGGAGGACGTAACCAGACCACTGGCACTCAATCCAATCAATTGTGTCCGGGTCAGATCCGCGAGAGATTCCAGGACGATCGAGTTGAGCGGGAAGTTGGAATCCGACAACGTCGACTGAATCGCCGAAAAACGCTGCTCCAGATCTTTCATCGCCCGCTGGGTGCCCAGCCAATACGAGGCAATTGCCACCAACACCGCGGCCATCAGCGCGGTGGCGATGATCGGCGTGAGCAGGCGAAGTCGCAGCGAACGGAGAGGAGGAGATGTCACAGGACTCATTCTATCTGGATGTCCGAGATGGAAAATTCGCCGCCAGTGGCGAAAGACCCGCCGCGGCATTGGCTGAAACGAGGCACTCGGATCATCATGGGGAAGCTTTTAGCTCTTTTTGTGATTGGCACAGCGAGTGCATTTGCAAACTCAGTTCTGAACCTGCTTGACCCGCACATATTCGCCATTCGGGGGCCTCTGGGATGAGGCTCTCTCCACGAAGGAATCGCTCGATGATAAATCGTTCCGCAGCTCGCTCCGCTTTTACATTGGTGGAATTGTTGGTGGTCATTGCGATCATCGGGGTGTTGGTTGGGTTGCTGCTACCAGCCGTGCAATCCGCTCGGGAAGCGGCTCGTCGGATGCAGTGCAGCAACAATCTGAAGCAGATCGCGCTGTCCGTCCACAACTACCAGAGTGCCTACAAGCGGTTTCCTCCATCGGCTTTGGTCGATTTGAGCGTGACTTCGACCGGCAACAATGGATCTTGGGGAGTCCATGGGCGGATTTTGCCGTTTCTGGAACAGGGCAATGTTTATGAGAACATCGATCTCTCGTTGGCTTGGGACAACCAAGTTTCCATCGACGGTCTGAAGATTCCAACCTACGCCTGTCCGAGTGATCCGGGAACGGATCAAGAACGCACGTTCAGCGATGGCCGGCCGACCCTGTATCCAACCACCTACGGATTCAATTTTGGCCGATGGTTTGTATTCGACCCCACGACTCAGAAAGCTGGTGACGGGATGTTCGCTCCCAACCAGTTTTACAGTTTTCGAGATTGCTTGGATGGTAGCAGTCACACGTTGCTCACCGGCGAAGTGAAAGCTTGGACGCCCTATCAACGCAACGGTGGTCCCTCGGACACGGCGATTCCGATCAACCAAGAGCAAGCGGAATGGATCGTCGCCAGCGGGGCCCAGTTCAAGGACACTGGTCACACCGAATGGCCTGACGGTCGCTGTCATCACACTGGATTCACGGTGACGTTGCCGCCCAACAGCGACGTGAAATTTGAGACCGGCGGGCAAGTGTACGAACAGATGGATTTCAGTTCGTGGCAAGAGGGCAAGGACGGTCAAAGCGGAAGTCCGACCTACGCCATGATCACGTCTCGCAGTCATCACGTCGGATTGGTGAATGTCGCCAAGGTTGACGGGAGTGTCACTTCCGTCACCGAGTCGGTGGAGCTCTCGATCTGGCACGCATTGGGAACTCGAGCCGGCCGCGAGGTCATCCAGGGCGAGTATTGAGATTGCTTTGGAACGCTCGAGCTCAAATCTTCCGGGGAATGACGGGCAGCCAAACCAGCCAGTCGCGGCGTTTCGTCTCAAAATCAAAGTTTTGTTTGGCGGTTGTTGAGAGGAGTCGCAACTGACTCTTTAGCAGCATGTGATCGAGAGTTTGATCGCAGTCCTGCGACTTAACCCCACACCACTGGAGGCCTCTGCGATGAAGGCATTGACCCAATTTTCGTTTGTTGTTTTGACGTGTGCTGGCATGTGTACCGCGGTCGCCCAGCCTCCTGGTGAGCGGGAGGGCCGTGATGCGGGACGTCCCGGTGCTGAGCGATCGAGACGCTCTCCAATTGATCGCGTGATGCGATTGGACAAAGACGAAGACGGCAAACTGACCATTGAAGAAGTCGGTGATTCGCAGTTGAAACCTCTGTTCACACGAGCGGACAAAGACGAAGACGGCGTTGTGACTCGTGAGGAACTGGAGTCGATGATGAGTCGTCGTCAACGTGGCGATGGTGATCGTGGCCCCCGCGGTGAAGGTGACCGTGGCCCTCGGGGCGAAGGTGACCGTGGACCGCGTGGTGAAGGAGAACGTGGACCGCGTGGTGAAGGTCGTGGCCGGGAAGACGGTCCTCGACGAGGCCCCATGGATGCTGATGGCGATCGCGGACCTCGTGGTGAGGGCGATCGCGGCCCGCGTGGAGGAGGCGATCGTGGACCCCGCGGCGAGGGAGAGCATGGACACGGACCGGGACAAGGTGCCGGAGGACCACCGCGCGACGGCGATACGCAAGGTCATCGTGGACCGGGCGGACCTCCTGAAATCGGCAAAGTGTTGCCGTCGTTCGTACAAGATCACATGGGCCTGAATGACGAACAACGCGAAGCGATCGCCAAATTGCAAGCCAAGGTGGACGCGGAGCTCAAGGGGATTTTGAGCGAAGAGCAATTGCAAGCCATGCGTCGTGGTCCCGAGCAATCGCCCGAAGGGCGTGAGCATCATCGAGGCGATCATTCCGATGGTGCCGAGCGTCCTGCACGCCCAGACCGACCCGAGCGTGCTGACCGCCCAGAACGTGCTGATCGACCAGAACGCTAAGCGTCACTGCAACTGACACGGGGTGGAGTTCATCTCCGATCTGCTCGAATCGATTTCACCAGAAGTCGGTTCGAGCTGGCTTCGTTTGATGCAACGTGATCGAAGAGGCCATTCTGACGGTCGCGGATGGTTCAACTCTCCAGCAGCCATGCCAGATCAATAAACCATCGGCACGATGACTTCTTGAGGGATCTCGTTGCGTTTGTATTCGTCGCTGTGCAATCGATCCGGTAGTTCCACCGAGTCTTGGGCCACTTCGCCGTAGGGAATCTGGGACAGCAGGTGATGGATGCAGTTCAACCTGGCTCGCTTTTTGTCGTTGCCTTCGACGACCCACCATGGCGCTTCGGAGATATGGGATCGTTCCAGCATCACTTCCTTGGCCTTGGTGTACTGTTCCCATCGACGACGAGATTCCAGGTCCATCGGACTGAGCTTCCATTGCTTCAAAGGATCATTGATCCGGCATTGGAAACGGAATTCTTGCTCATCGTCGGTGATCGAGAACCAATATTTCAGCAGGATCGTTCCGGAAGCGACGATCATTCGTTCGAATTCGGGGACGGTTTGGAAGAATTGCTCGTACTCTTGGTCCGTGCAAAAACCCATCACGCGTTCGACTCCCGCACGGTTGTACCAACTGCGATCGAACAGCACGATTTCACCGCCGGCGGGAAGGTGCGGTGTGTAACGCTGAAAGTACCACTGCGTCTTTTCACGTTCGTTGGGAGCTGGCAAGGCAACGACGCGGCACACTCGTGGATTCAAACGCTGGGTGATGCGTTTGATCGCCCCGCCTTTTCCGGCCGCGTCACGGCCTTCGAACAGCACCGCAATTTTGACTTGGTTGGCGACCACCCATTCCTGCAGTTTGACCAGTTCCAGTTGCAATTGAAGCAAGTTGCGAAAGTACTCGTGACGCCCGATTTGCTCGTTGCCATCAGGCCGCGGTTCGGTGGCGCGTTCCATCAACGCATCGCCGATCTCGGCTTCGATTTCTTCGTCAATCGAATCCAGGATGTCGTCGCGAATTCGGTCGTAATCCGTGGGGAGATTTTGTTCGGTCACTGAGCTGTTATTCCTTGCGATATTCTTCAACCAAGAACGCCAAGAATTCGCGAATCGATCGCAGGGAGAACTCGGCACTCTTCATGTGTTTTTCGAGGCCCTCGATTTCGATTTCTTGTTCGGCCTCTTCACGACGCTGCATTTCTGCTTTGAGTTGATCCAGTGTCGATTCGGTGTCCTCAATCAGGTTGCGAACGGTTTGTGTCGAGTAGTGTTTGAATTCAGTCACAGGGTTCCTTTCAAAGAATGCTGGAGATGCCCAGGCAAAGTCCGGGAATGAGGAAGAACACTCCAACGATGTACGCCAGCGCGATCAACTTGTTTTCGGACGCGGTTGCCCCCAACCATTCAGCCGCACGGACCGGCAGGAATCGCAGGAACGGGATGCCATAGATCACCACGACTCCGAGGACGTTGTACGTCAAGTGAATGAACGCGATTTGCAACGCGGCCGCTTGGTTGCCATCGACCGCGGTGGCGGCAAGCAGGGCAGTGATGCAGGTGCCGATGTTGGCACCCAGCGTGAACGGGTAGATCTGTTTCAATCCAAACGCACCCGAGCCAGCCAGCGGTACCATCAACGAGGTGGTCGTCGAAGAAGATTGAACCAAAACGGTGACCAGGGTTCCCGATGCGATCCCTGAAAGTGGGCCTTTGCCAATGGCAGCGTGCATGATGTCCTTGGCTCGACCAACCATCAATTGCTTGAGCAGTTTGCCGACGTAGTGAATGGTTAGAAAAATCAGCACGATGCCCGCGAAGATGAGGGTCAATCCTCCCAGTCCGTCGGAAAGATTTTCAACCAAGTGTTTGGCACTGTTCACGACCGGAGCGGTGGAGGCTTTGACAAAGTTCATTCCCTTCATCGACGCATCTTCGACCACAAAGAACCCTGCCAGCAGGCTGCCAATTTTCTCGAGCAGACCAAACATCATCTCCAGCGGCAAGAAAATCACCACGGAGAGCAGGTTGAAGAAGTCGTGCACGGTCGCCGCAGCGAAGGCCCGGGCAAACTCCTTTTTCTGGCGAACGTGGCCGAGCGACACGATCGTGTTGGTGATGGAGGTGCCTATGTTGGCCCCCATGACCATCGGCACCGCAACGGAGACCGGTAACCCGCCCGCAACCAAACCCACGATGATGGAGGTCACTGTGGAAGAGGATTGGATCAACGCGGTGGCGACCGTTCCAACGACCAGGCCAGCAAAGGGGTTGGTCGCAAACCCGAACATCTCTTCCGCTTCATCTCCAGTCGCGGTCTTGAAACCGGTGCCGATCAATCCCACCGCGCAGATCAAAAAATAGACCAGGACTGCGACGGAGATCCATTGAAGGATAGGTGAGTGGCTGCCCGTCGTGGGCATTTCCTCTGACACCGCTTCTTCCAGAGCGTGTTCCAACACGCTCTCGTTGGATAGACTCATGGGGGAACCGTGTGGTGTGCGGAGCGATCGCTCGAGGGAAAAGAAAGCCCCTTTTTGATTCGGGATCCGCTCTGTCGAATGCGGTTGGTTGAGGGCTGAGTAGGTTATGAGAGGCCCATTCAAATCGATCAAGCGTCCCTGGCAAGTGTGTCCGTATCGACACAATTCGTGAACGATTGCGTATGAGCCTGTTTTGCCGGCCAATCATGAGCCTGCACGCTCTTCCGTCACCAAACTTCAGGCGGAAGTTCACGGAAAATTCATGGGCAAGTTCGTGATTTTGCGCTGTGAAATGCGCCGGCGATGCAGCAAACCCAGGCGTTGTCGGAGCGAGAGTTTTTGACGTTTGCCAGCGGCGTGTGGCCCTTCGCACGGGGCTCACGTCCGCGAAATGCCCCCGCGGTTCTCCGCAATCGGAGCGTTGGTGGGAGCCAAAGACCGGAGAATCAGATCGCGGCAGTTGGAGTTTGGCGAAACTCGGTTGGTCACTTCGGTGCGACCACCATCAGGTCTTCGATGGTGCGAGCCAGTTGCTTGGGCGAGGTTGCGATTTTGACGTAGGAGTGAGTTGCTGATTGAGCGCCCGGTGATTCTTGTGTCCAAGAGGTGATGCCGCGATCGTCAATCTCAACTCGCCCATTTGGGATGATTTGCCAGACCTTGGGTTCCGCACCACGAACGGCAAAGAGTGCGGCCGCTTGATCGTAGCTCGGTTTGCCGGCGTCGATTGACATCTTGTTGCCAGGCATCGGACGCAGTTCATACGCGCGGCGAACAGGGTTGGTTTGGGGAGTGGATTTGAGTCTGGCACCGGTCACCAGCTGTTTGCCCACTTCGAAACCGTGCCAGATGATTTCGCCCGGCCAATGCTCCGCCACCAGTCGGGCTGCTTCGACATGAGTGGCAATGTTGGCTTCGCGCCGGTTGGATTGCGGGAAATGACCTCCCATCACGACCAAGCTTTTGACTTTGGTGCGAATCAGTTCGGGTTCCTCGCGAATCAATACAGCGAGATTGGAAAACGCTCCAACACTGCAAATTGTGATGCTGCGATCCGCTGCCGTTCTCAGGGCCTGTCGATACACGTCGAGCGCGTCAGCAGCCTCCGAATCAGGGAGCATGTCGTGGTCGAAGTCGTCTCGCAGCGCCGTTGTGTAGGGGCTGGTACGTTGAAATGCCGTCGGCCCCGTTTTGTCGGTGCCGATCGGGATATCACCTCGGCCGTAGTACGTGTTGATCGCGTCGACGGCAGCGGCGGAAGCGTTTGTCAGATCGCGACGATTGGTGACCACAGCCAGGAGTTCGCACTCGCCGCGATCAGCCAAGGCATGCAACAGTGCGAGTGCTCCTGCGTCGTCGCAGTCGCCCGACATGTCTGTGTCCAGGATTAGCTTGACGGGGGGCTGATTCGCCGATGGCTCTGTTGCGGAGACGGGGGAAAGGGAGGCGGAAATCGCCAGCATGACGAGGCAGAAGGACAGCAATCTGTGCAAGCGAAGCTTCATGGATGATCTCGACGTTTGGGCCCATCACGAGCAACCAGTTCGGGTGGTGGATGGGGAGGTGGGACGAAACGCGGTGGAATTAAACGTGAGCACGGAGGCGGTGCTTGTCCGAATCACTGGTTTCGTTGAGTGGTGGGAAGGGAGACATCATCTTAGGCGAAGCAACCACTCAGTGAAGAAGCCCAGACGATCGAGACGGCAGGCAGCTTCCATCTTTTCGTCTAGCAAAGGATGTCATTCCTCCGATTCTGTCGCCCCTTGAGTGGCCGGCAAGTTCCCGCTGATTGCGACGGCCGAGGCGGTGAATGAGATGCCTTGTGTGTTGCTCGTATCGACCATCACGGTCTCCACAATCGGTTGGTTGACCTCGGTCCCCGCCTGCCATTCAACCAGGAAGCTGGCGCCGCTGCCTCCCGTTTTGTCATCGCGTTGGATGACAAATTCGGTGGCTGCGAGTGGGGCGAGCTGCAATGGTTTCTGCAGCAACGATCGAATCTCTTTTCCGCTGGTGTCGTAGTACCGGACGGATGTGATCACGATCTCATTGTCAACGTCGGTGTTGCGAACGTTCAGCGTGACCGTCAGCAGATACGGATCACCCTTTTGGTGATAAACGTGCGAGTACGCGGGAACATAGAGCCGCTGGCCCGTGACAGGGTGCCACGGCATCGTGTCCAGTTCGCGTCTGGCTTCGTCGCGAACGCTGGGGGATTGAAGAGGCAGGTTCTCTTCGATCGAGCGAAAGCGAAACTCGATGAAAATCACCAGCAACACAATCGGAACAATCACGAACAGAAACGTGAGCAGCTTGAGGTGCCGCGAGATCTGTTCGGCGCGTTCTTCACTGAAGGGAGTCGGCATGAGTTGGCGCATGGGTGGGATGAATGGGCGTGAACGTGGAGTTCACGCCCAGATTCTTCTCACGAGCAGGTCGCGTGACGACCTTCGCGAGAAACGTTACCCAGCCACTTCTGCCGGAGGACCCGACGCTGACTCGGATGCAAGTTCTGAACCGCCGTCCCCGAGGAACTTGGTGTGGCCGGTCTTCACATCATACAACGCACCGATCACCTTCACACGTCCGTCTTGCACTGCTTCGCGAATGATGCGGCTTCTTTTCAGAATTTCCTCGACGGTGTGAATGACGTTGGCTTCGGCAACCTTGTCGACGTATTGCTCCATCGCTTCCGCGGATAGATTTTCGACCGCTTCGGCGGAGTCACTGGGGACGCAGGGTGCGATCTCATCGACGATTGACTGCAAATGCTGGCAACCCGTCGCTGCTTCGGCGCCTTGGTTGGCGGCGATCAGTTCGACGGAAGAAGTCACTGCTCCACAACGCGTGTGTCCCAGGACAGCGACCAGCTTCACTCCGGCAACGCCGACGGCGTATTCGAGGCTGCCCAGTGATTTGGTGCCAACGATATTCCCGGCCACTCGCACACTGAAAATGTCCCCCACACCGAGGTCGAAGACCAACTCCGTTGGCACCCGCGAATCGATGCAGCTCAGGACGGCCGCCAGTGGGCTTTGTCCCGCCGCGGTCGCATTGACCTGTCGTCCTAAGTCGCGGTTCAATCGCGTGCCGTCGGCAAAGCGACGGTTTCCGTTTCGAAGAATCTTGATGACTTGGTCGGAGGTGACTTTTTCTTGCAGTTCACGCGATGTGAATTCGGCGAATTCTTTGACGTCGCTGAGTTGATACTTCTGCCGGAAGCCAGCCAGGTTGACCGAAATGTCTCGGGGCGGGGCCACGTTGTCTTTGAAGTCTCGAATCAGGCTCAACACATCGGGATCGATGTAATCGGAGCGAGAGGCGTCGATCACAAGTTTGCTGCCGGGACTCGTTTCGTTGAGGACTCGGTCCAAGGCGGCGCGGTTGAGAAAGCTGACTTGGTTGGAGAGCTCAATGTGAGTGACATCGCCATCGACTTGCGTTTCCACAATGCGCCGAATTGGTCGACGCAGGTTGCTGTTGAGAATGAACAAAATGCTGATTCCCAAGCCGATCAGAATTCCGACCAACAAGTCCGTCATGACAATCGCAACGACGGTGACGATGAACGGTATGAATTGATAACGACCTTCCTTCCACATCTGCTTGAAAATGGTGGGGCTGGCCAATTTGAAACCCGTCACCAACAGGATCGCCGCCAATGCGGACAGCGGGATTTTGTTCATCAAAGTCGGCAAGAAAGCAACGCTGATCAAGATCAGCGCTCCGTGGAAGATCGCCGACATTTTCGTTTTGGAACCAGCACCGACGTTGACCGAACCACGAACGACGACCGAGGTGACGGGAAGCCCACCTATCAAACCGCAGACCATGTTGCCGCACCCCTGTGCGATCAATTCGCGGCTTGGTGGTGAGTTGCGTTTCGCTTTGTCGAGCTTGTCGACCGCTTCCAAGTTCAGCAATGTCTCCAGGGACGCGACCACCGCAATCGTGACAGCGGCGATGTAAATTGCCGGGTCAAACGTTCGGCTGAAGTCGGGCATCCGGAGGAAACCGACGAACTCAGAAAAGCTTTGTGCGATCGGGATCTGTACCAAGTGTGATCCGCTGACCAACCAGTCTGGGCCGATGTTGGTGAATCCCAAGTTGATCAGGACTCCCACGGCAACCACGATCAACGGGGCGGGAACCAGGGACTTCTTGAGGGCAGGGATACGTTCCCAGATCAACAGAATGGCAATCGACAAAAGCCCGATCACCATTGCCCCGACGTGAATCTCACCAGCGAAGATGGTCAGCAGCTCAGAGAACGTGTTTTCCTGGTCAGGTTGGATGAACGACATGTCCCCTTCTGGGTCGGTGTCGTGGCCGAAGATGTGAGGGATCTGCTTCAAGATCAGAATCACACCAATTGCGACCAACAGTCCTTTGATGACGCTGGAGGGGAAAAACGCCGAGAGGGCACCGCCTCGAGCGATCCCAAAACCGATCTGGATGAGGCCGGCAATCAGCACGGCCAACAGAAAGGCTTCGAAGGATCCCAGCAAGGTGATTTGCGCAGCAACGATGGCGGTCAATCCCGCCGCGGGACCACTGACGCTGGTGTGCGATCCACTGATGACGGCGACCACCAGGCCCCCGACAATGCCTGACAGCAATCCGGAAAAGAGGTCTGCACCGGAGGCCAGGGCGATTCCCAGGCAGAGTGGGAGGGCGACCAGAAAGACCACCAAACCCGCGACGAGGTCTTGGGCAATGGAACTGGGGGAATACAGACTGGTCGGTTTGGGAACTTCGGATGTCGACATGGAGAATCCTTCGCAAAACGAAACGTCGTGATGCAAGTGAAAGAGCGGGATCAAAACTGTCGAACTCGAGCGCTGCACCTGCGCAGCGTTGGATCACTTCAGTCAGTGCGGAACGCATCCACGGACAAACAGTTTGTGATCAGGCATGCCAAGTGAACCGTCCTGGGAACAATCGTTCCGGTGGAGGGTGCTTCGCAAGAGTTCAAAGACGAAACGGTTGGACGTACCGGTGGCCTAGCACCGCATCGGTGCGAGCAGTCCGTTGGCGATTCGATGACCGTCAATTGCTGAAAGAAGGGGGCGCGTTTGCGGAACCAGGTTCCGGCCCGACAGGAGCTCTCGAGGGAGGACAAATCCGCCCTGAGGCGACCGAAGTTGTTGGACACGTCGGTGCGGAGAGCACGGGACGCGTTCTTCGATTTCTTCCGTTTCGGTTTGTCGACCGTTCCCCAGCAGCGAGCGGGAAACGGTGGTGGAGATCCCCAGCGTCGGGAATGCAAGCAAAAACAGCATGATGAATGACATCATGCGGCTGCCGCGACCCAGATCGAAGTGACGTGGAGAAATATTCAAACTGCAGTTTGGATTGGTTGAGATTGAATGAGAGAGGAGCTTGGAGGCTCTCTCAAGAGGTGGTTTTATTCTAGTGGCAAGGCGGATGCCGACAAGGACGAATCGGTCGTTCACTCCGGTTCTGGAAGGATCGACATTCCTACGTACTGAACCTTTCCATCGGACGATAATTCTCGTAAATGAAGCACAATTTTGTCAATTTGGACCGCGGCGCCAATCTTCATTTTGTCTTTTTTAAGATGCAGTCGGACCAACTCATCCATGGTGAGGTCCCCGTCGTCGGCCAGTTTTAGCTCGTAAAACTGCTCCAATTCACGAACTTTGATCGAGCCTCGCAGCGGAAATTCGAGTTCCGGCGGGAGGTCGGTGGTGTGGGCACGCGTGGGGGCAAAAACACGGTCGACCATCGCACGAATGCTTGGCCGTAGCACGACAACCACGTGATCCCCCGGTTTCAACTGCGATCGACCTTGTGGCAGCACCGTTTGCTCGTCGCGAACAATCAACGCAATGACCACTCCATCGGGCAGCGCCAAGTCTTTGATCAAGCAACCCGATGCCCGTGAATCCTGTTCGATGAAGTAGTCGACAATGTCCCCGTCCACGTTTTGAAGCGAGCTGATCTCAAGCGTCACCGGCGTCTTTTGATGCTTGGGCACTTCCAATTTCAAAACGCGCGCGACCGCGGGGAGGGTCCAGCCCTGCACAAGTGCCGAAACCAAAACGACGAAGAAAACGGTGTCGAAGATGATCGAGGCGGCAGGAAGTCCCGCCATCATTGGGAACGTGGCCAGAGTGATGGGCACCGCGCCTTTGAGTCCGACCCAAGACAGAAACGTCAACTCGCGAGTCGAGAATCGAAATGGCATCCCGCACAAAAACACGGCGATGGGCCGGGCCACAAAAATCAACACCGAGGCGATCAAAATCGCCGGGACGGTGACGTTCCACAGGCGACTGGGAAAGGACAAAATGCCAAGAGCCGTGAACATCAGGATCTGGCACATCCACGCCAATGCGTCGTGGAACAAGACGATGCCTCGAAGGAAAACAGGCCTTCGATTGCCAATCACAACGCCGGTGAGGTAAACGGCCAAGAACCCGCTGCCACCCAGTTCGGAGGCCATGCCGAATGAGAACAGGCCCAATGCAGTGGCCATCACGGGATACAAACCCGCCGCTTCCAATCGGATGTTCTGCAGCAACCAGGCACCGACCCAGCCCACCGCGAGACCCATGCCGGTGCCGACGACGGCTTGATTCAGGAACAACGTGACCAGGCCAAACCCAAGCGGCGTCTGTCCGGTCAGGACCTCAATCAAACCGACGGTCAAGAAGATCGCCATGGGGTCGTTGGAGCCGCTTTCGACTTCCAAGGTGTTCGCCAACCTGGGGCGGATATGAACGCCACCTCCGCGAAGCACCGAAAACACGACCGAAGCGTCGGTCGAGCCCACAATGCTGCCGAGCAGCAACCCCTGCGTCCAACTCAGGCCCAGGATCCAAGATGCAGCCAATCCGGTGATCCCGGCCGTTACCACCACCCCCACCGTGGCCAACAAAGAGGCGGGCTTCCAGGCTGATTGAAAGGCCGCGTAGGGCGTTCCGATCCCGCCATTGAACAGAATCAAGCACAGCGCGGCGGTGGCAAAACCATGGGCCAGCGTGTAGTTCTCAAATTCGATTCCCCCGATGCCTTCGGATCCCGCCAGCATTCCGATGGCTAAGAAAACCACCAGCACGGGGACACCCATTCTCGCCGAAAATTTGTTCGACGCGATTCCTAGTAACAGCAAACTCCCGGCGAGCAGGATGAGAGTTTCAATGCTGAACATGATTGGATCAGAAAGAGGAAGGAAGGATGATCGGAAGTCGTCGGTTGGGTTCCTACCGGACGTTCAGTCTAGGGAACCAAACGAAAACCCGGAAAGCCCGCGGAGCACTGCCAAGGAACTTAGCAGTGTCGACGCGAGCTGTCCGGATTCTTTTTCACTTCCGATGCAAACCAGACACTTGGAGAAGAAATCTGGCTCCTTCATGCCAACGGATCAAGTGCCTTCCGGTGTTGTTTCTGGCTCGGTGCGTTTCGCGAAACGTCGCAGCAAAACATAGAACACAGGCGTCAAAAACAAACCAAAGATCGTGACTCCCAACATGCCTGCGAACACAGCGGTTCCCAGCACGCGTCGCATTTCGAATCCTGCACCCGTGGCAACCAACAACGGCACCACACCCAGGATGAACGAAAATGCCGTCATCAGAATCGGACGCAACCGCAACCGGCAAGCCGCGATGGCAGCATCAAATCGGTTCTTGCCAGCGTCCTCTTCCGCTTTGGCAAATTCGACGATCAAAATCGCGTTCTTACACGCCAGACCGATCAACACGATGAAACCGATCTGTGTCAGAACGTTGTTGTCCATCCCACGGAACCAAACGCCGGTCAGGGCGAACAGCAGACACAGCGGCACAATCAAGATGATGGCCAGCGGCAGCAACCAACTTTCGTATTGTGCGGCGAGAGCCAAGAACACGAACAAGACCGCCAGCGGGAACAGGAAGACAATCGTGTTGCCTGCTTGTTTCTCCTGGAAGGCGATCTCGGTCCATTCATAGCCAAAACCGGGTGGCAGATTCAGATCGGCCAATTGTTCCATCGTCGCCAGAGATTGCCCGGTGCTGAAACCAGGAACGGTGGTTCCGTTGAGGTCGGCAGCAGGAAACAGGTTGAATCGGACCAATCGGTCCGGGCCAGCGGTCTTGGTGATGTTGACGACCGAGCCCAGTGCCACGGAGGCTCCTCGATCGCTACGAGTCCGAATCCGGGAAATGTCGGCCGCCTCATCGCGAAACTTGGGTTCCGCTTGCGCGGTGACCCGGTAGGTACGGCCGAGGAAGTTGAAATCGTTGATGTACACCGATCCCAAGTAGACCTGCAACGCTTCGAAGACTCGGTTGACGGGGATATCCAGCATCTGTGCTTTGGTCCGGTCCACGTCCGCGTAGACTTGTGGGACATCCATTCGCAGGTTCGAGAACACTTGCGTGACGCCAGGTTGTTGGTTGGCTTCGGCAAGCATTGTCTGGGCGACTTGGTTGAGTGAATCCAGTCCCGCACCGCTGCGGTCTTGGACATACATCTTGAAACCTCCCCCACGCCCAATCCCACGAATCGGGGGTGGCGGAATGATCAAGATCTGAGCTTCGTTGATGGCCGCCACTTCACGCCGCATGTCCGCCACGATTGCATTGACCCCACGCCCTCGTTTGGCTCGTTCCTTGGCGTCTTCCAACGGCAAGAATGTCACCGCCGCGTTGGGTTTGATCGAGAACGTGGCCCCGGAAAGACCGGCGATTCCGACGGCATGCTTCACCCCGTCGATCTGCTTTCCAATCTCCGCCACTCGCCGAGTCACCCGGTCGGTTCGGGCCAGCGACGCACCGTCGGGCAAGTTGATCGCAACGATCACGTAGCCCTGGTCCTGGTCCGGAATGAAACCAGTCGGTACCAGGCTGAAACTGAACCCGGTGAGAACCAACAGGCCCGCGTACAGCACCAGTGCGAAACCGGTCCTCTTGATCAAACTGCCAACGATCGATGCGTAGATGTTGCTGGTCGCATCAAACGTTCGATTGAACAACCGAAAGAACCAGCCGAACAGGAAGTCAATCATTTTTCCCATTCGATTCTTCGGCGCGTCTTTCGGACGCAGCAACAACGCACACAACGCTGGGCTGAGCGTCAACGAAACGAAGGTGGAAATCGCGGTGGAGATCGAGATCGTCAACGCGAATTGTTGGTAGAACTTGCCACTGATCCCGGGCACAAACACCGTGGGCACAAACACCGCGATCAACACCAATGTCGTGGCAATCAGGGCGGACCCGACCTCGTCCATTGCCTTGTGAGTGGCCTGCCGTGCGGTCATGCCCTCGGCAATCAATCGCTCGACATTCTCGACCACCACAATCGCGTCATCGACCACAATCCCAATCGCCAGGACCAATCCAAACAGGGACAAGGTATTCAGCGTCACCCCCAGGAACTGCATCACGGCGAAGGTGCCGATCAAAGAAATCGGAATCGCGATCACGGGGATGATGGTTGGACGCCAGCCATGCAAGAATAGAAACACGGTCAAGACGACGAAAATCGTTGTGATGAAGAGCGTTTCAAACACTTCGGAAATCGAATCCTCGACATAGTCGGTCGGGTTGTAGGCGACCTCGAACCCGATCCCCTGAGGGAATTCCTCGCTCATTTCGTTCATGATGCGTTTGACTTCCGCCGCGGTTTCAACCGCGTTGGTGCCGGGACGCTGATAGACCAGCACTGCGACGGCGGGTTTGCCATCGAGATAGCTCAATCGCGAATAGTCTTGAGCTCCCAGTTCAATGCGGGCCACATCGCGAAGTCGCGTGATGCGTCCGTCGTCGCCTCGTTTGACAATGATGTCGCCAAACTCATCTTCGCGAATCAGGCGTCCTTGCGTGGTGACGTTGAGCTGAAAATCACCGGTGTCATCGGTCGGTGGTTGGCCGATCACACCGGCCGCGACTTGAATGTTCTGGGCTTGGATGGCATTGACGATTTCACCCGCGGTCAAATCGACGTGGGTCATCTTTTCGATGTCCAGCCAAATGCGCATGGCGTATTCGTTGCCGCCGGCGATTCGGATTTCGCCGACTCCATTCAATCGCATCAATGCATCGCGAACTCGTAGAAACGCGTAGTTGCTGATGTACAGCTGATCGCGACTGCCGTCGGGCGAGTTCAGGTGAACCACCATCAGCATGTCTGGGATTTGTTTGGTCGTCGTCACGCCGATTTGGCGGACTTGATCAGGCAAACGAGACTCTGCAATCGCGACTCGGTTCTGCACCAACACCTGGGCATCATCGAGGTCCGTGCCCAATTTGAACGTCACTGTCAACTGCATGGTTCCGTCCGAGCTGGACGACGATTCCATGTACAGCATGTCATCGACGCCGTTCATCTCTTGTTCGATCGGCGTCGCCACGGTGTCAGCGATGACTTCCGGGGTTGCCCCGGGATAACTGGCTCGAACCAAAATGGTCGGCGGCGCGACGCTGGGATACTGCGACACCGGGAGCGTGAAATACACGATCCCACCGACCAGCACGATCAGGAATGACAGCACCGAGGCAAAAATCGGGCGTTCAATGAAGAAGTGTGGGAACTTCATCGTGTCACCTCCGTCTTGCGATCCGCGATGGGGACGGCGGTGGGGGCGGGCGAAATCCATTCTTCTTTGGGAACGGGGAGATACTCGTCAGGCAATCCGTCTTCGACGACCTCGATCGTCCCGTCGATGGTGTTCACCTCGGCATCGGGACGCGACTGCATCAGGCCTTGGATCACCAGCAATTCGGTGCCGTCCAAGCCCTCTCGAATGACTCGCAGACCATCGATGATGGGGCCGCTCGTGATTGTTCGTCGCTGAATCACACCATCGACGACCACGTACACGTACTGAGACGATTGATCGGTGCCAATCGCCGAATCAGGGATCAACACCGCATCGTGCGGAGCACTGCCGGGGATCCGAATGCGAGCGAACATGCCGGGCAGCAACAGTTCATCTTCGTTGGCAAACACGCTTCGGGCACGCATGCTGGCTGTGTCGACATCAAACCGGTTGTCAACGAAGTCCATGTGTCCTTGGTGCAGGAAACCCTCTTCATCCATCAAACCGAGGTACACGGGGTTCTTGGCCACACGCGAGCTTTCGCGTTCACCCGATTTGGCCAGGCGGGAATACTTCAGCACGTCTTGTTCGGTGGCGTCAAACACACAGTAGATCGGCTGCACCGAAGCGATGGTTGTCAGCAACGAAGAGGTCGCCGTTCCACCCGCGATCAAGTTGCCTTCGGTCACGTACTTGCGACTGATGCGTCCAGTGATCGGCGCACGGATACGAGTGTATTGAAGATTCAGTTCAGCCGTGTCAACGCCAGCCTTGGCGACTTCGATTTCCGCTTGCGCGGTGGCGATCGCGGCTTCGCTTGAGTTGAGGCTGGCGCGGACGCCTTCGATGTCTGCCTTGGCTTTGAGGAACTCTGCTTCACGGTCATCGAGTTCGTCTTGGGAAGAGGCGTTGCGTTCCACCAAACGCTGCGTTCGTTTGTAACGAACATCAGCGAGGTTCAGCTGAGCTTCGGATTGCAACAGGTTCGCGCGGGCGACTTCCGTCATCGCCTTGGCTTGTTTCAGTAGCGATTCCGATTGTTGAAGTTTGGCTTGTGCCGCCGCCAATTCTGCTTCGTAGGGGCGTGGGTCGACGATGAACAGGAGATCGTTTTTCTCAACGATTTGTCCCTCGTCAAAGTGGACCGATTGCAAGTATCCGTCCACTCGTGCGCGGACCTCCACCAAATCAACCGCTTCCATCCGGCCGGTGTAGGCGTCCCATTCAACGATCTTCTTCGAGATCGGTTGGGCCACGGTCACGGTCGGCTTGGGCATTGCGGGAGGACCGCTCGGGGCATTGCCACACCCAGTGACAGCGAGCAACATCCCACCGATGCCAGCTCCCAGAGCAAGCTTCCCAAGGAAGTTGAGGTTGTGATGAGGAGGAGTCATGATTCAGAGGGGTCCAGAAACGGGAGGGTGATTCGGGGGGGGCGTGGCGTCTCCACGCAGGCGGGGCGGAGCGACCAAGGTGAATGGGGGGGGCGACCGAAGTCAGTCGTCAACGTGTGAGATCGATTCGCGAGTTTGATTGAGCAATTGCAAAAGCTGGCTTTTGTCCGCCTTGCTGAGCTGCTTCAGCATTCGATCTTCCATCTCTTTCAAGGGCTGCATGGTGTCGTCCACCAGTTGTTTGCCTTTCGGGGTGATCGTCACATGCACCACCCGGCGATCTTCTGTGCAGCGGTTCCGCTCAACCAGCTTTTGTGAGCAAAGGTGGTCCACCAGCGATGTGACCGCGGGCACAACCTGGATCATTTGTTCGCCAATCTCGCCGCAGGTCAGCGGGCGTTCTGCCAATGCGAGACTGCGTAGGATGTTGAAGCGTGAGAGCGTCAATCCATGCTCGCGGAACAGTCGCGAAAATCGGTTCTCAAGTTGGTCACCGATACGGAGGAAATTCAGCAAAACCTCTTGGTCCAAGCAGCGAAACGGTTGAGGGCGATTCAGTTCGTGCTGCAGGCTCATCGCGACTTCCTCAAACGGACTTCGTTTCACTGCTGAATAGGTTATTAGTGAAATATCTTTTGTCGAGTATTTTCCGCCGAGAAAATCGAGGGGGGCGGAAGTTCGCGAAAGGTCCGGTTTGCGGGCGGTGGACGTCCGCAGCAGGGGGCGCGTGTTCCGATGGGTCTGGGTTTGCTCAACCAACCCGGCTCATTCGGTCTTGAGTTGATCCAATTGGCCACGCGTGGGGACGACGTCCGCGAGTGTGACGCTGTTCAGATAGTCCATTTGGATGCGTTCGGCGTTGGCCAGCACGCCACTGAGTTTGCAGAACGAATGGATCACGCAACTGTGGTCGGATCCAACACAGGGCAGGAGATGCGTGTCGTTTTCAATCGTTTCGATGATCTGGCCCACGGTAACGTCTTCCGGTCGAACGGCCAGTTCAATCCCACCGCCGACTCCGCGGATGCTTCGGACGTAGCCTTCTCGCGCGAGCAAGTTGACCACTTTGGCGACATGGTTGACTGAGATATTAAAAAGCGAGGCCACCCCCGCGACGTTGGCCCGAGTGTCTCTCGTGGCCAAGTACATCAGCGTTCGCAACGCGTAGTCAGTTTGGGTCGTCAGTTTCATGTCAATCCAGAGTAAGTCTCGCAGGTGCAATCATCGTAGCAAACTTCGGGATTTTGCGTCCTTCAGAAGCAAGCTTGGACGGGCTTGGGAGGAGCGACGCCGAGACGGCAATCGCTCTTCCTGCTCGCGGGTTTCGGAGGGGGAGAGGTGCCCCCGAGACCGCTGCGGGGAAAGTAGCTCCCCTTGTTTGATTGACTTGGGGGGTGAGTCCGCCTAGGCTCGTAGGGGTGCCAGCCTCTGCTCTTGGTCGAGCGTTGCTTTTCTTGAGGTGGCAGACTCTCCGTTGGACCGACTGAAGAATCGATGTCGCGTGTTCTCTTTCCATTCGTAGTCGCCGTTTTACTGGCGGGCGTTTCGACGCCACGTTCAGTCGAGGCGAGTTGCGGGGATTGGTTGCAGCACTCCGGCAGCACTTCCATCGTCGCTGCTCAGCCGTCATCGATGCGAATCAGCGAAGGTGGAAACAGCGAATCGGGAACGCAGCAGAATCGCCATCTTGAGATGGCCCAACAAGGTTTGCCCAGTCAGAGACTGCCCAGTCGAGGGCTGCCCAGCCAATCGGTGCCAGCCAAACCGTGTGATGGCCCGTTGTGTGGCCAACTACCAGTGCTTCCGATTCCTGCGCCGATGATTCCTGTTGCTGAACGTCCGCATCACGATGCGGTTTGGAAGGCGGGGGCGGAGAGCGTTCGCTTGGGCGAGTTCCTTTGCCGATCGCAGGAAGACTCGATGGATGTCCAACCGGGATTCTCGCTCGGGATCGATCGCCCGCCGCAGATGACATTGTCTCAGGCTTGAGCAAGTCGTTTCCACACCCTGGTCTGCACGCCTCGATTGTCATTCATCGTCTTGGTCGATGATCCACATGCGGGCGCAGCACCAATCACACAGTTCGCCTCTGGCGTTGTGTCAACGTTGCGGAAGAGGTCTTGCTCGAAGTCATCGCCTGCGCCAATTCGTTTGCGCTGGCGAACGAAGGGTCCCGATTGAAAGTGCTCCGCTTTCATTCGATTGATGCACCCCATCCGATGTTCTCGGTGGCGGGTGCGCACCTCGTCTGTCATCTGACCGTTTCTTGGAATCGACTCATGTCATCTGTTGCACAACCCGGTGCGGCCGTGCCGAAGCCGCGAAAAAAGTATGTTCGCGCGGTTGGTCCGCGGCTCAAAAAACTGCTCTACGCCATCTTCGTTCTGTTCGCATTGCTGTTGGCCAACTCGGGATATCTGGCGACGTTCACGTTCCTCGAGTGGTTTCGGGATCAGACGTACCAGGACTACTTTTATCAATACATGTTCCTGGCTCACTTGGTGATGGGACTGCTGTTGGTTCTGCCGGTCGTCATCTTTGGGTTCATCCACATGTGGAACACCAAGGATCGTCGCAACCGGCGGGCGGTCCGGATTGGGTACGCTCTGTTCGCGGTCAGCTTGGGGATCCTCGCGACGGGAATTTTGTTGGTTCGGATCGGTGGGTTTGATTTGAAACAACCATTGGCACGCAACACCGTGTATTGGTTGCACGTCGCGTTTCCGCTCGCTTCGATTTGGCTGTATTGGCTGCACCGCTTAGCCGGACCGCGCATCAAGTGGCGAATCGGAATGAGCTTTGGCGGGGTCGCGGTGGCGTCCATCGCCGCCATGGTGATCTTGCAGATGCAGGATCCTCGGCAGTGGAATGCGGTGGGACCCGACTCAGGCACGCAGTACTTCGAACCTTCCTTGGCGCGGACGTCGAGCGGTAACTTCATTCCCTCCGATGCATTGATGAACGATGAATACTGTTTGAAGTGTCATGCCGACATTCACAAAGATTGGCAGGACAGCGTTCACCGGTTCAGTTCTTTCAACAATGCACCCTACTTTGCCAGTGTCAGCGAAACACGAGCGAAGTCGCTCGAGCGGGACGGATCGGTTCAGGCCTCACGATGGTGTGCGGGTTGCCACGATCCCGTGCCCTTCTTTTCGGGGGCATTTGACGATCCCAACTTTGACATGACCAATCACTCAACTGCCAAAGCGGGGATCACGTGCACGGTTTGTCATGCGATCACAAACGTGAACAGCGTGCGAGGCAACGCCGACTACACGATTGAAGAACCACTGCACTATCCGTTTGCCAACAGCGACAACGCGGCGCTGCAGTGGATCAACAATCAATTGGTGAAGGCGAAACCTTCGTTTCACAAGAAAACGTTCTTGAAACCGTTTCACAAAACGGCGGAGTTCTGTTCGACGTGCCACAAGGTGCACTTGCCAGAAGCGTTGACCGGTTACAAAGAATTTTTGCGTGGCCAAAACCACTACGACCCGTATTTGTTCAGTGGCGTGTCCGGGCACGGTGCAAGGAGTTTTTACTACCCGCCCAAGGCGGTCGACAACTGCAACAAGTGTCACATGCCCTTGGTGGCATCCAATGACTTTGGCGCGAAAAAGTTTGACGGCGCCGAGGAGCTGAGTGTGCACGATCACATGTTCCCCTCGGCGAACACCGGGATCGCCTGGCTGCGTGATCGAGAGGACGTTATTGAGGCGCATCAAGAGTATTTGCAGGACGTGATGCGTGTCGACATCTTTGGTGTTCGGGAAGGTGGTGAGATCGATGGCGAATTGATCGCGCCCCTGCGTCCAGAGGTGCCCGCACTGAAACGGGGTGAAAAGTATCTGCTGGAAACGGTGGTTCGGACGATGAAAATGGGGCACCTGTTTTCGCAGGGGACCGTGGACAGCAACGAAATTTGGTTGGAAGTCAAAGTCACCAGCGGCGATCGATTGATCGGTCACAGCGGTTGGGTCAATGAAAACAGACACAATGAAGTCGATCCGTGGTCGCACTTCATCAACGTGTTCATGCTGGACAAGGATGGCAACCGAATCAATCGGCGAAATGCCGAAGACATCTTCACGCCGCTTTACAATCACCAAATCCCACCGGGGGCTGGGCAGACAGTTCACTACGAACTGAATGTGCCCGACGATGTGAGCGAACCGATTCAGGTGGAGTTGAAGTTGCTGTATCGAAAGTTCGACACGGAGTACATGGACTTCGTGGCCAGGGTCAATGAAGAACATGGGATTCAAATTCGCGGGCACATTCCCGGTCAGCACTACACCAATGAGTTGCCGATCACGACGATGGCGGTCGACACGATGGTGTTCCCTGTCGAAGGGTTGGACGATGCCGTTGAAAATTCACCGCGGGACATTCCAACCTGGCAGCGTTGGAACGACTACGGCATCGGTTTGCTACTGAAGGGCAAGGCGGAACTTCGTCAGGCCGAAGGCGCTTTCCGTGAAGTGGAGGCGTTGGATCGATACGACGGCCCGCTGAACTTGGCTCGCGTCCTGAACACGGAAGGTCGGCTGGATGAAGCGGTCGAGGCCTTGCAGCGCGCCGATGGGTATCGCGAGACCGAAGGTTTTCCACGCTGGACGTGGGCGTGGTTGTCAGGCGTCATCAACTCGCAACAGGGACGCTTGGAAGAGGCCGAACAAAACCTTCGAAGCGTGCTGGAAGACAGCACGGAAGACATGCAGCGTCGCGGCTTTGATTTCAGTTTGGATATTGAAGTGATCAACCAACTGGGTCGCACTTTGTTCGATCTGGGCAACACTCGCGAACGTCAACGTCGGACTGACGAGAGTCAGGCCTATTTCGAAGAGTCGGTCAGGCAGTATCAAAAGACGCTGCAGATCGATCCTGAAAACGTTTCCGCTCATCACAATTTGCAATTGCTCTATGAGCGTCTCGGCGATCAAGAGTCGGCAGAGAAACATCGGAAACTGCACCAAATCTACAAGCCGGATGACAACGCCCAAGGGCGTGCGATTCGTCTGGCCCGAGAAAAGTATCCCGCTGCCAACCACGCGGCCGAAGCGGTCGTGAAGTATTCCTTGCATCGGGAATTGCCAACGGAAACCCCACCGCCCGAAACCCCAACGGACCATTCCGCTGCGGTCACCAGCCCTGCCCCCGAAGGAGATGATGATGTCGAGTGATCCGCAGTCAAACGAAGTGGATGAAAGTGAATTGCGTGATGAAGCCGATATCGGTCGCGCGATGCGGGGGTCGTTGATCGCGTTGGTGGCAATCGTGCTGGTCGGCGGCATCGCCGCCTATCTTCTGACGCGTCCCAAGCCGGCGCCGCCGGTGCGCGAATCTCAGTTGGCGAGCGTTGCCATTCGAGAACAACCCAAGGTGGTGCTTCCAAAAACCCCGTTCAAAGACATCACTGAAGAGGCGGGGATTTCGTTTGTGCACAACAACGGCGCGACCGGAGACAAGTTGCTGCCTGAAACGATGGGGGGAGGGAGCGCGTTCCTCGATTTTGACAACGACGGGGATCAGGATCTGTTGTTGATCAACTCCATGGATTGGCCCTGGGATGAACCCAGTGGTCGGGGGAACACATCGGGACTGTACCGAAATGAGGGTGGCACCTTTGTGGATGTGACGCAGGGATCCGGATTGGATGTCGAGATGTATGGCATGGGGTGTGCCGTTGGCGACTTCGATCAAGACGGGTTGGTGGATGTGTTCATTTCGGCGGTCGGGAAGAATCGCTTGTTTCGGAACCTTGGTGAGGGGAAATTCGAAGACCTCACCGAGTCCGCGGGTGTGAGCGGCGCGGAAGATCGCTGGAGCACCAGTTCGGGCTGGTTTGACTATGACAACGACGGCGATCTGGATCTGTTTGTGTGCAACTACGTCGTTTGGAGTCGCGAATACGATGAGTCGCAGGGGTTTCAACTCGTCGGTGGCGGACGGGCCTATGGGCGACCGCAAAATTTCGAAGGCACGTTCTCATACCTGTATCGCAACGAAGGGGACGGGAAGTTCACGGACGTTTCCGAAGCGGCTGGCATTCAGGTTCGAAATGTTTCCACCGACGTGCCACAGTCGAAGTCGCTGGGTTTGGCACTTTGTGATTTCGACCAGGACGGCTACATGGATGTGGTGGTCGCCAACGACACGGTCCAAAACTGTTTGCTTCGAAACAGTGGTGACGGGAAATTTTCGGAGATGGGCGCGATTTGTGGGATCGCATTTGATTCCACCGGCAACGCTCGCGGGGCGATGGGGATCGATGTGACATCCTTTCGTGAGCGATCCAGCATGGCGGTTGCGATCGGGAACTTTTCCAATGAAATGACGGCGTTGTATGTGACCAAAGCCGGGCGAATGCAGTTCTACGACGAAGCGGTCTCGACCGGACTCGGTCCCAGCACGCGGTTGTTGCTGACGTTTGGTTTGGCCTATGTCGACTATGACCTGGACGGTCGCTTGGATCTGTTTTGTGCCAACGGCCACTTGGAAGAAGACATCAATCGGGTGCAGCCGAGCCAGCACTACGAGCAGCCACCGCAGATGTTTTGGAACGCGGGACCCGAGTATGAGACGGAGTTTCTTCCTGTCGGTGCGGAGCAGTTGGGCAACGATTTTGTTGTGCCGATGGTTGGTCGCGGCGCATCGTATGCCGACATTGATTTGGATGGCGACTTGGACTTGCTGATCACGTCGGTGGGGCGTTCACCACGGTTGTTGCGCAACGATCAAGCAACCGGTCACCATTGGCTGCGACTGAAATTGGTGGGCGACGGGGTGAAGTGCAATCGCGATGCGATTGGGGCTTGGGTGGAGGTCACGGTCGGCGACGAGGTGCTGGCCAAACAGGTGATGCCGACGCGAAGCTATCTCACTCAGGTGGAGTTGCCGTTGACGTTTGGGCTGGGGCAGCACGAGGCTGTTCAGAACGTGACGGTGCGGTGGCCAGATGGCGAGAAGATTGAGTTGGGGCCGATGAAGGTCGACCAGGTGCACGAGATCACTCGGTGAAGGTTGCAAGCCAATGTTGAGCGTGGTGCTGGTCCAGTGAAGCGGTCAAACACACTTGAATTGCGACGGGACAGACGTCGAAAGAATCGGGCGTGAGAGAATTGGATCCTCGTGATCTAGGTCCCCGCCATTTCGGGCGATCGTTTGGCTGGGATTTCGACCGCGACTGTTTCCAGACCGATCAGATTGCGGAGACGTGTGACCATCGGCGGCGATAGCTTGCGTCCGGATGCAATGAGCAGCAGGCCGTTCGGCATTCGAACGTCTTCTGCGACCATCATGCCTGTCAACAGTTCAGATGTTGAAATGCTTTCGATCGTCGGTTTAGGCTGTGCATCGGTAGCATGACGAACATGTTCACTGAAGTTTTGGTCAAGGTCTGGGAATCGATCTTCAATTTCAGTTAAGGCGACATCACCGGTTTCGCCTCGACGTTTCAGCATGCTTTGGTAGTAGCTGAGTAAGATCGATTGAGCAATTTTGTCGTCATCATTGGTGCACTGCTTGGTCGTGATCTCGGTGCTTCCCATTCGATCCAGCAAATCAGAGATCGGTTCCAGTCGTGGGATTTGTTTGATCAATTGGCTGGAAATGGAGAAGACTTCTTTCACGATCTTGCGATGTTCGTCCGACGTGATGGACGCTTTGGCCAAGGTTTCTCGTTGGTCGAGGTTCAGCAGTGGAATGCCTGCGACCATCAAGCGAGAGGTCAACGGCACACGCCAATCGGTGTCCGCGTTGCATTCGGTGAGCATCTCTTTCGCTGATTTCAGGATGTCGTCGGTGTCGACCAACGGATCGTCAACGTATTCAATGATTTCCACCAGGACACTGATCGCACCTGAAAAAGTCTTCTTGAGCAATTCTTCTTTGCTCGTGATCAAGTCGTGTTGTTTGATTCCGGCATTGATGGCCGCTTTGATGTCGCTCATTTGGCAAGGTTTGTTCAGGAACCGAAAGACTTGCCCGTCGTTGACCGCGTCCATCGCGGTGGTGAGGTCCTGGTTTCCTGTGAGCATCAGGTACACGCTGTTGGGCGAGATCTCACGCGCCTTTTGGATGACTTCGATGCCTTCCATTCCTGGCATCCGCATGTCGACCATGACAACGGAGAAGGTTTCGGAATTCTTGATGCAGGCCAAAGCCTCTTGACCGGATTCGCAGGTGGTGACCTCGAAGTCAAAGGACAGGTTTCGCTTGAGTGTGTTCAGCAAGCTGTAGTCGTCGTCGACGAGTAGGATTCGTTCATTCATCGGGTTGTTCGCCGGTTGAATCAAGTGTTTAGGTGGTTGTCAGGGAGATCAAGTCAGAACCGGAACACGACAGGTGTCCGGGCGTTCTTTGTCGGAGTCGTCTGCAATGGACTGGCTGGCGTCCATTGGGAGCGTCACGATGAAGGAGCTTCCGACGTTGGGTTCGGATTCCACATGAACCGTGCCATTGTGTTTCGAGGAGACAATGTTGTATGTCAGCGAGAGTCCCATCCCGGTGCCCTTGCCGACCTCTTTGGTGGTGAAGAACTGGTTGAAAACTTTGGAACGGACATCCGCTGACATTCCGGTTCCGTTGTCGCTCACGCGAATTTCAACTTGGTTGTCGTTTTGCACTGAGTTGACTCGGATCTTGCCTTCGAGTTCAGGCTCACTTGCCTTGCGTTCTGCGATGGCGTCCGCCGCGTTGACGATCAAGTTGATGAAGACTTGGCTGAGTTCTGCCCCGAAGGCAGGGATTGGCGGTAGGTCGTGTGACAAATCCAGTTCCAATTCAGCAACATATTTGTATCGGTTGCGGCTGATGATTGCCGCTTGCTGAATCAGAGTGTTCACATCGGTGTCGTTCATCTCTTGCCGGCCTGGATGCGACATGGCTTTCATCGCTCGGACAATCTCGATCACACGAATCACCGCTTGTGATGCTTCTTCGATGGCATCCGGCGTCTGTTCTCGCAACACGTCGTAGCGATGCTGCTTGGTCAACGATTCGAGTTGTGATTGAGCATCGACCGCATTCAACGAAGGGCTTTTGAGCAATTCGAACAATCCGTCGGTGAACTGGAAGAGACGCTCATAGCTCATGGTCAGGAATTCCACGTTCCCGCTGACACATTGCATGGGGGTGTTGATTTCGTGAGCGATCCCAGCGGCGAGTTGGCCCATGGATTCCAGTTTCTGGGCTTGCGCCAATTGGCGTTCCATGGCTTGCGTGTCACTCAGGTCTGTCGCGAAAGCAACGAACACGGGCCGAGTTTCAAACGTCGACCGGTGAATGTCCACGTGTACTGGAAATGCGGTGCCGTCCTTCCTCACGTGAGCCGAGTTGAACGCGCATCGTTCGCTTGGGTCTGCCATGGCCACGGTGATCCGTTGACGCAGTTCATGGTTTGAGATGCCTTGGAGGAAGTCCTGCGGGGAGCAGTTGCCCAGTTGGTCGCGTTCCAGGCCGATGCTCCGCAGGAATCCGCGGTTGGCTTCCACCAGGCGCAATGTCTCCGCATCGAAAATGTAGAGCTCATTGGGCGATTCTTGAATCAAATTGGCAAGCGATTTGCCACGCGACTCGGCATGTTTCAGGTCGGTGATGTCGAGGAAACTTCCTAATGTTCCAAAGCAGTTGTTTTGATGGTCGTGAAGCGAGGTGGCGCCCGCTAGAACCGTTCTGGATTCCCCGGCAAAGTTCTGCAAGATCTCTTCGATGTTGACAAGTTCCACATTCTCATCCGGTGAATCGCAGAAGCTGGACAATCGGTTGTGCGCTTGGTCGTTCGAAGGGATGATGTCATTCATTCGTTTGCCAACGATGTCTTGGGGCGACTTCAGTCCAACGAACTCGCTGAATATTTCGTTGCAACCCAAGAAGGTTCCGTTGATGTCACGCCAGAAGACGGCGGCGGGAATGCGCTGCAGAATGGTGTCCTGAATGTGGCGTTGTTGCTCGATCTCTGACGTCCGACTGCGAACACGTTCTTCCAGCAAGTCACGTTGTTGAGTGAGCGAGGACTGAAGTTTGGCCAGTTCCCAGAGAGAGAGCCTGTTTTGACGAACTCCCAGGATCAAGAAAATCGTCTCAAAGACAATCCAACCGGCGTGTTCCAAAGCACGAAGGGGCGATGGCGAGAGAACGCCAAACACGGACTCAGGCCAGAACAGGCTGCGGACCAGATGGTCCAGGCTGATCACGGAGACTGCCGGCAGGAACACCCAGGGATCTTTGTAAAACGCCAGGAAGGCGAGTGAGCCAAAGATATGGAAATGGGACTCGATCCGGCCGCCCATCAAGTGGATCAGCAAGGCAGAGAATTGCATTTGCGCGACGGCCATGATCATCCGCGTCATGCGCTGGCCAGGGAAATTGATGGCGAGAAACACCGGGAAGATGGTGAGCAGTCCGCCGCCAACGATGGAACTCCAGACATGCACGTGGACGAGTTGTTGGGACCCAATCCAGGTGTACGGCGAAATCCAAACGGCGCAGCCTATTGCAAACGCCCATTGCAGAGCGAGAACCACAGCCAATGCGCGGTCCGCACTGATTTGCCGTGATTGCAAATGCTCCGCAAAGAGGATCTGCGCACTCTTTGGAAGAGGTGCCGTTTCGAGTTCGTTTTCTGACATGACTATCCGGCTCGAGGACTACAGCCGACAACCGAAAACCGGTGTCGAAGTGAGAGGCGGTGTTTGGCCTCGAAGCAACATGGAAATGGAGCGCACGCCAAGGTTGTCACCTTCGTGATTCCGAGAAGCGGTGATCCCGCCATGAAAACGGGGTTTGCCATGAGGGTCGAAAACGACCACCGCGCCCGACGTCTTCATGCCCAACTCCATCGCCGCCTTCCCTGCCTCATCCGCTTGAATGGAAGCGTGAGGGATGCGCGAGAGACGGGAGGTGATTTTTCCGTCCATCCAATCGCTGTTGGTGTCGGCGGGATGGTAGACCAGGAATCGGCAGGTCAGTTGGTTGTCAACCTGACGGAGCAGGCGTTGCAGTTCATTGACCGATGCCACCGTGCAGGGGCATTTCGGATGAACGGCCATCACCAATTCCCAGTCGGAAGAGTTGGTTGATCGCGAGACGCTGGTCGGATGTTCGACGGGTCCGGTGGCAGGCGGCGGTTCGGAGGGACCCGCCGTGTTGCCGTAAGCAATCAACGCGAAGAAGAGACCCGCCAGAAGGCAGCCCCAAAGAACTGCGACTCGAATCAGGAACGGCGGGATCTTTCTGGTCGTTGGATGGACCGCTTGCAGGTCCACGCTCTGGACGGAACCAGAGCGGGTTTTTCGATGTAACATGTCACGTGCCCCGCGAGCAATGTTGGATTAGTAGTGTTGTTGCCTTGATTCCTCAAGGCTGTCAAACGCTACATCGGAATCGTGATGCAGACCTGGAGAATGAGAATTCGGGGATGAGAAAGACGCTGCCTCGCCTGGGGGAGCAATGACCTTGGCGGTTGAATCGAATGTGCGGCCGGTGCGGGATTGGAGGGGCTGGGGAGACTGGTTCGCAAGCTCGATCCTATTCAGACCGCCGATGGCCTGTTTTAATGCCGTGCTTGCAAGGCCCCCTTCCTGTTTGGGGTGCTCCGTTGCCAATCACCTCTTTCAGGCCTGAAGCGTTGTCACGAGTTTCTTCCGTCGAGCTCATCATGGAACTTGCGAGGAGCTTGCACGCCTGCGGTTCACCGGCGTACGAGTTGGACTTGGAAATGGAGCAGGTGGCAGCCTCGTTGGGGCATGAGGCGAGCTTCTTTTCGACGCCAACGGCCCTGTTTGTGACCTTCGGTGGCAGCGAGACTCGGTTGTTGCGTGTCTATCCAAGCGACACCAATCTGGGGCGGTACGCCGCACTGTTTGAGTTGCAACGTGCGATTCAGGAAGACCAGTTGGAGGTCACGGAAGCTTGGGATCAATTGGCCCTCATCAACGAAATGCAGGATGGGTACGGACCAGCGGTTCAGATTGCCTCGCAAGGCGGAGTCGCTGCGTGTATCAGCGTTCTGGTGGGAGGCGACGAGACAGTCGTGCTTGCTGCGGGCGTCATTGGGTTGATCGTCGGGTGCGTGGTGGTGTGGATGAATCACGTGCGACATCAGGCGCACTTGATCAACGTGGTCGCGGGGTTTGTGGCCAGTTCGATTGCCTGTGGCATTCAGGCCTTCACCGGCGCGGGCAACTTTGAGATCACGTCTTTGGCCGCTTTGATTCTGCTCGTTCCTGGATTGCATCTGACGATCAGCATCAATGAATTGGCAACGCAGAACTTGGCTTCGGGGTCGGCTCGGTTTGCCGGTGCGATGACCACGCTGCTGACGATCGTGTTTGGCGTCTCGATGGGCTACGGTCTGGTCAAAGCATTTCGGCCGGTGCCTTCTTCGTTGCCTTTGCATTCACCCGATTTGTTGGCGTCGGCGCTGGTTCTGGTGCCGATCGGGTTGTGCGTTGCTGTGACGTTTCGGGCGCGTTATCGCGACATCCCTTGGTTGCTCGCATCGACCTTGGTGGGTTATGGCGCATTGCGTTTGGCGGGAACCACCTTTGGGCCCTTTGCTTCGGTTGGGATTGCCTCCTTTGTGGCCAGTGTGACCAGCCACTTTGCATCCAATCGATTGGGGATCCCCACGGCGGTGATGTTGCTACCAGCGCTGCTGCTTTTGGTTCCCGGTAGTCTGGGATTCTCGGGTTTCTCGCAGATCATGGTCCAAGAGGACCTGCCCAGTGGCATTCGACTGACCGCGACGATGATGTTGACCGCCGTCTCGATCGTGGCCGGGTTGCTGCTCACCGACGTTGTGGTTTCGCGTTCGGAAAAGCCATCGCCCGAGTCGGCAGAGCAGAGTTCGGAGAACTGAGAGCAGGGGTGCAGCACGTGCCTAAGCAGGTCGGCAGGAATGATCGGGCATCATCATGTGAGCCGTTTGGGCGTTCGCCCCGGTTGTACGTGGGAGCAACGACGCTTACCGAAACAGTCCAAATGCCGAAAGACTCCTGCCGACCTGCTTAGTTCGCCTCCGGAAGCCCTTCTTTCAGGATTCGTTTCATTGCCCGGAGCGTTTCGTCGCTGACGTGGTGCTCCATTCCTTCGCTGTCCACCGTCGCGGTCGCTTCACTGACGCCGAGTCGCAGTAGAAACGATCGAACGACTTCATGCCGGTTGCGAGCCTTGGTTGCCATCCGCTTGCCCTGCGGGGTCAGCGTGATGGGTTGATAGGGTTCGGTCATGACCAACCCATCGCGTTGCAGACGACTGATCGTGTTGTTCACCGTCGCGTGCGTGACGTCGAAGTGACGCACCAAATCGACGGCGCGGCAGATTCCGTTTTCCGAAATGGCTTCCGCGATGGCTTCGACATAGTCCTCCGCCACTTCGCTGGCGTGATCGGATCGAGTGCGGTGATGCGATTGAGAAGGCAAATTGGGCCTCTTGAGACCGTGCAGCTGCAATGGGGGGAGTTCGTCCGCATTCTAGCATCGGAATCTGGGGCAGAAACCCACTTGCTTTCGCAATCGCCCGTTGATAGCCTCTGCTAAGAATGTTAGCACGAGCTAACAAGAGAAGGGAGGCTGGAAGAGCATCCGGCCGGAAACGGCGGTGCTCTCTGCCGGGGCTTTTTCGTTTTTTTTTTGGCTTAAAACTTAGTGTTGGCTAAGTTTGTGTTTGGGAGAGATTGGATGAGACGGGTTTCGTTGAGATGGAATGCAGTGAATCGTCGTGACGCTCGCGAGCGGGGGATGTTTCGGGCGCCGCGATGGAGGTCGGGGTTCACGCTGGTGGAACTGTTGGTCGTGATCGCCATCATTGGTGTTTTGGTGGGGCTGTTGCTGCCGGCAGTTCAAGCCGCTCGGGAAGCAGCGCGGCAGATGTCGTGCAGCAACAACCTTCGTCAGGTTGGCTTGGCGGCCCAGAACTACCATTCCGCGTATCAGCGATTCCCGGCCGGTTACGTTTCGTTTTCAACCAGTTCTGGTGTGGCTCCCACGTCGGTCGCGATGGATCCGGTGACTTGGGACGCGGGGCCCGGTTGGGGATGGGGAACGGGGTTGCTGCCATTCTTAGAAGCCACGGCTTTGTCAGATCAGTTGCGAATGGACGAACCGATCTGGTCGTTGGCAAATGAGGCCGCCATCGGATCGCGGGTTCCCACCTTTTTGTGTCCCAGTGCCGCAGGGGGTGACGCGGCGTTTGATGTGCAGGACGGCGCTGGCAATCCGTTGCAAATTGGCGGTCGGGGCATCCAGCTCGGCCGCAGTCACTACGTTGCCAGTCACGGGCAAGAGAGTTGCTGGGGCGAGTGTGGGTCTGCCGCGACGGGAATTGTCTTCACCAACATTTACACTTCGGAAACGAAGACGATCGTGATTGATGGAGACGCAGGGCGTGTCGCCGATGGTCCGTTCTATCGCAACTCGAGAACTCGATTCCGAGACGTCTTGGATGGGACCAGCAACACGATCTTCTTTGGCGAGCACACTTCCTCGCTGAGCGACAAGACTTGGGTGGGCGTTGTGCCGGGGGCGTTCACGCATCCTCGTTATGAATCACCCGAAAACGGTCCCGATGCCGCGGCGACACTCACGTTGGTCCATGCCGGGCCTTCCGGCGGCGAACTGGACATCACGGGGTATCCGATCATTCACCCCGTGAATTTCCCGACGTACCACGTGGGGCAAATGGTGTCGGATCACCCGGGCGGAGGCATGGTCGCTTTCGGGGACGGATCGGTTCGCTTCATCAGTGATTTTGTGGATCTGTTTCTCTGGGCTGAAATGTCCAGCATGAACGAGAGCGAAGTCATCGATTGGGAGAAACTCTAATGGCGAGTGCGAAAGCGGTTCCCAGTGAAAAGCGAACTGCATGGATCAAGTGGGCGTGTTCGGCGGTCGTTGTTCTCGGACTGTTGTTGTTCTTCTATCCTCGCGAGAAAGTCGAACTGAACGACCAGGGGTACGACGCCTCGGTGGCGCTCTATCGAATTTGCAATCAGAAAGATGGGACATCTCTTCAGAAGGTCGCCGATCAAATCGTTCAGTGGCGAAGTGATGGAACGCTTTCCGAGCAATCCCACTCGTCGCTTCAGCGGGTCATCGAGTTGGCCAGCGCGGGCGACTGGAGGCAAGCCAGTCGAGAGTGCCGGCAAATGATGGAGGATCAGGTGCAAAGGTGATGCAAGCCAGGTTTTGAGATCCTGGCACGAGCTTGCCAAGGCGAGATGGCATCTTCGTGAAGTGGTCGCCAAGCGTTCGGGCGATGTGTTCCGGGGTGGCTGGTTTTCGACCGACGGTGTCGACACGTCGAGGAGAGAACGTTGGATCACGGGTGTGTTTTGTTGCTGATTCGAAGGGAATTGATTGGCTCGATGAAGGAGGAGCGAAATTTGGGCGAAACGGTGGAACAGAGACCACGCACTGGAACACAAGATGCAGACATCTTCGACAGCCTGAGTTCCCTTTGTGCTCAGGACATTCCCCGAAACTTGTATGGAGATCCAGATGATGAAATTGCGATTCACTGTTGCTGCCGCTGCACTCACCGTGTTGACCGGACTGCCCGTTGCCAACGCCCAGCAAGGAGCCAATGGGGGTTCGATTCTGGATGGTCAACTTCAAACCCCGCAGAACCAAGCCGACTCGGGCCGCTATGAAGCACGGCGAACGACCACCGACAGTCGCCAACAGCAGCCCACCGTCACGCAAGCGATTGTGCAGAAGCTGCAAAAAGCCAATGAGAATGAGATCGAGTTGGCGAAGATGGCGATGCAGAAAACGGATCACGACGAACTGAAACAGTTGACTCAAACAATCGTCCGCGATCACGAAGCACTCAATCAAAAGCTGCAGCAATTCAGCAGCCAGCATCAAGGCAATTCACAGGGCCAGCGGGTGCCCGCCCAGCTTTGCCAAATCGCGGACCAAGCCTGTGACAACGCGATGAAGATGACCAAGGACATGCTGACCAACTACGAAGGTCAGGACTTTCAGATGGCGTTCCTCGGGCAGCAATGCGTGGCTCACACAATGATGTTGGCGGAACTGAAGGCGATTGAAAGCACCGGTCCGCAGGAATTGCAACCAATCGCTCAAGAGGCCATTTCGAAGATCGAAAAGCATCTTGAGAAAGCCAAGCAATTGGCAAAGAAACTGGAGGACGACGAAAAACAACGGTCATAGTTGTTGGGCTGCCAAGCTTGTGTTGTGGCGATGCATTCTCATCAGCGCCGGGACATGGTCGCGGCGCTGGTTTGGACGTTAGCCTGGGCTGCGAAATGTTCGGTCTTGATAGCGTTTTGGGCTGCCCAGGTTTTGTTCCTCGACTTTGCCCCAACGGGGCAGCCCTACGCCAGCCCAGGGCAACGCCCTGGGTTGCGGCTTCCGTGTCAACGCCAAGCATTCAGCAGGCCAGCGTTAGGACCACGTGAACAACAAGTGACGTAGCGGAAGGGCGCAAGCCCTCCGGTTCCTCACCGGGCGACTTGCGCCACACCGCTAATATCGTCACTTGTTGTTCACGCGTTGCTTAGCCCCGGTTGTATGTGAGAGTCGTGGCTCCTGCTGACCTGCGAAGGGTTGAACGCTCAGCCGAGTTTGACGCCGTTTGGCATTGGTTTGTCTGGGACCGCGAGAATCACGGATCCATCATCGCGGTACAGACCCGTGAGCAGAAACTCAGACATGATCGGCCCGATCTGCTTGGGCGGGAAATTGACCACGCCGAGGATCTGGCGACCGATCAGTTCTTCTTTGGTGTAGTGCACCGTGATCTGGGCACTGGTTCGCTTTAGCCCCAAGTCCTCGCCGAAGTCGACCGTGATCTTGTATGCGGGCTTGCGAGCCTCTGGAAAGTCCTCGACCAGCGTGATCGTGCCAACTCGGACGTCAACGTTTTCGAATTCTTGCCAAGTGATGAGAGACATGGTGTGTTTGTTGGAATGGTGTGGTCGGACGACGTCCTTTCTTCATCCCGGGAGGGATGTCAGATGGTAGCCGGGGGTTGCTGTGTAGCAGCATACCCCCGGAAAACGAGCCCCAGAAAAACTCTCCATCCCGCCGTGGCCATAGGCCACGGCGGGATGGAGAGGGGCGACGCGGATGACATGTCCGTCGGTGACGCTATCACTTACCGACGGCTACTCTCTGATATCCCTGCCGGGATGAAAACTTGCGCAACAACCCAAACATCGAGCAGTCCAGGCGAACGCCCTGCTGGCAATGCTCTCCGCTCTGGTTCGGTGATCATCGAGCCTTGGTGAAATATGTTATCTGAATGACGTGGGATCTCAAGGTTCCTTGATTCCCACCCGTTAGCGAACGATGGTGCCCGGCACCATCCGACGATCCCAACCTGTAGCTCGGTGGTCCCCCACCGAGACGATCTCCTAAAAGATCCCCGTCCCCTTTAGGCGGCCGTCGGAGAACCGACCCAGTTGGGTCTCCTGAACGTGGGAAACCCTCGTCCATTCAAGATCTGTCATCAGTCTTTCGTTGGGAACGGAAACGAAAAAGGAGGTGCCTGATTTGGCTTTGTGACCAGGCGATCAATGATCCGAGGAGGATCGCATTCCATTGAAGGAAACAGATTGCAACGCTTGGCCAATTGAGCGAGTGATAGGTCTCAAAATCCGATAATGGAAGGTACCTCCAGAACTTCTGCCTGAGGATTTGTTTGTCAATTGTCACCATCTGTTCCATTGTCAATGCAGCCCATTATCAATGCAGCCCAGTGTCATGCCGTTCTCTTTCGGATGCCAATTCCAGGCAAGTCGTTCAACGTCAACTTGCCATTGATGACTTGGACTCCTTCGTAGAGATCGTTGCTGATCAGAAGGTTGCCATCCAGATCGGCCCAGTCGACCAGCGGCGATAGCTGGGCGGCGGCGGAGACGGCGCACGAGGTTTCGGTCATGCATCCCATCATCACCTTCATGTCCAGCGCTCGGGCCACGGTGATCATCTTTTGAGCCTCCCGCAAACCGGTGCTCTTCATCAGTTTGATGTTGATTCCGGAGTACACGCCTTGAAAGTCGGCCACATCACCGAGGCGTTGAAAGGCTTCGTCGGCGATGATCGGAAGGGGGCTTTTGGCGGTCAACCAAGCCAAGTCGTCGACCGCCGTTTTCGGAAGCGGTTGCTCCACAAACTCCACACCCTGTTCGGCCAACCAGTGCGTCATGTCCAGTGCCTGGTGCTTGTCGGTCCAGCCTTGGTTCACGTCGACATAGATCGGCACATCGGTCACCGACCGAACGGTCTCGATCATTTCGCGATCGTTGCCTCCGCCCAGTTTGACTTTCAAGACTTTGAAGCGAGCGGCCTCTTCCGTCTTCATCTTCACCACCTCGGGTGTGTCGATGCCAATCGTGAACGAGGTGACGGGCGTGTTCGCGGGATTGATGCCCCACAGCTTGTGAAGTGGTTGGTCGACCAGTTTCCCAATCAGGTCGTGCAGCGCGATGTCGACGCAGGCTTTCGCGGCGCGGTTGTCTTCGTCGATGGAGTCCACGTAGGGGAGGATTTCGTCGAGCAGAAATGGGTCGTTGAACTGATCCAGTTTGACCTTGCTCAGAAACTGCATCACCGATTTCTGTGACTCACCCAGGTAAGGCGGCAGGGAGGCTTCTCCGTAAGCGGTGTGCCCTTCGTATTGGATTTCAGTCAGGACGACGGGGGTGGTGTCGCGTGAGTTTCCGGCGACGGTGAAGGTGTGTTTGAGCTGCAGTTCATAGGGGCGGAAGCTCAGCTTCATTTTCCCGTTTCGAATTAAATCGGTCGCCGAGCTGGGGGCTGTGGAGGCTTCCTGTGCTGTGCCAACGGTTGTTGGCAATGCGGTCGCCAGGGCACTGGCTCCCAAGCCTTTGAGAAGGGCTCTTCTTCCTCGATTCATTCCGTGCTCCTGATGATTTCGTTGTAAAAGTCGTTCTTGGGGATGGGAAGGAAGCCCTTGGGATCTTCGCCGATGATCCTGACCGCTCGGACGAAGATCGCGGGATAGCTTTCGATGAAGTTGGGTTGGGCGCTGTCCATGCTGTTGATGCTCACCCGTTCTCGGTAGCCCGCTGAATGGATGAATTCCCCTTCGCCGATGTACATGGCAACATGGGTGACACGCTCTTCCGTTTCGGGCGTTGCTTTTCTGCCAAAGAACAGAAGGTCCCCCGGTTCCAAGTCGTCCGAGACAAAGTCGGTTGTCACTTCCCTGCCAATGTTGGCTTGCATGTTGGAATCTCTGGGCAATTGGATTCCGTTCATGAAGTACACGTTGCAGATCAGTCCGCTGCAGTCGATGTTCTTCGCTGACATGCCTCCCCATAGGTAGGGAATGCCATGGAATTTGAGAGCTGTTTGGACCAGGTTTTCTTGCAGGGTTGCTTGAAAGAAGATCGCATCAGCCGGACGCAGATGGCGACTGTCCACCCAACCGAGGCGTCCATCGGGATAGCGGATCTGGGTGAACCCCGATTGCTCCGAGACTTTCCGCACGATGTTTCCGACCACCAGATCAGTCATCGGCATCGAGGTCACATCTGGGGTGCTGTAGGCCAGTCCGGACTGAGCGGTGTAGATGACCTTTTCTGCGTCCCGGTAGGTCTTCAGTTCTTTCGGAGCGATGCGATGCACTTCGGCTGAATTGACCCAGCCAAGGTATCCATCGGGAACTTGGATCAGACACTTTCCTCGCTCTGTCTTGAGAACTCGAATCGGAGTTCCCAGCAGGGCCTGCGTGACCAGTTCGGTTTTGCTGCTGGGGTCGCGTCGCAAGTGGATCACGGAATTGTTCACCAAGGCGTTGACCAGCGTTCCGGTTCCATCTTTGGGGAGCAGCACCAATTGGTTGTCCACCGAGGGAAACTGTGTCTCAAGGGCTTGCTGCACCGCGGCATGAGTTTTTTGGCTGGACAGGTTCCCTTGGACCTGCCAATGGCCTTCAGCTTTTTGAACCTGGACCTCCCACAGTTGGATTCGCGAATCAGGTGCATGCGTCTGACGCAGGGAATCCAGGAGCTCATTCAGTTCCGAATGAGTGGGCGTCGTCGGGACGGCGAACGTGCAAGCAAGCAAAAGCGGCAGGAGCAGGGTCATCGAAGTTCTTCCGCGAGCTGAGTGGCAGAGCAATTCACATCACGTCGAAGTCTTGGTCCACTTCTTGGGACGGCAAGGCAGATGGAACACGGCGATTGTACGTCAAAGCGGTGTTTGTTTTTCGGGGAGCGGTTCTTCAGTCGGCAAAACGAGAGGCCGCGTTCATCGAAAGGATCCGTAATGGGGGAGTGGGCGTTCTAAATGCACGAGGTTGGGAGGATCCTGTTCCGTCATGGTTGTTTGGTGAATTTCGCTGCGGCCCAGTGTTTCGCTGCGGCCCAGTGTCGCGTGGAGCCATTTTGACGTCGCGGGTCACCGGCGAGGTTCGTCGCATGGATAGATTGGAAGGCGAGCCATTCTCGTCTGCCTTCCTCCCTGCTCTTCTCTCGGCGAAACGATGTCAAAGATCTCCAAGCGTTCTCTGGACTTCCAAACGGGTGACGAAGTCATCGCTGAAATCAATCGATTGCAAGCGGAGGGTTACACGCAGAGCAAGAACTGGAACCTCACCCAGATTTGTGAGCACCTGAACGTCATCATGACCGGTGGCATGGAAGGGTTTGGCTTTCGTCTGCCAAAGGTTCTTCGTGCCACGGTGCTCAAATGGATTTTCGGCCGAATCCTGCGGCAGCGAAGAATGGCCAGTGCCCCAACGCTGGATCGATTGAAACCCAAGTCGCCGGATGGTCCGGACGACTCAAAGGTGATCGAGGAATGCATCGCCACCATTCGGCGGGCGAGTGCGTTTGAAGGGTCGATGGAAGAGTACCCGTTTCTGGATGGCCTGACGCCCGAGCAGTGGCGTCAGTTCATGTGGATTCACGCGGCGCATCACCTTGGGTTTCTGGAACCCAAGTGAAGCTTCGTCGATGGCTCAAGTACAACCCAGGGCGTTGCCCTGGGCTGGCATAGGGCTGCCCCGTTGGGGCGAAGTTGAGGAACAAAACCTGCGCAGCCCAAAGCGGTGTCAAAACCAAAGATTTCGCAGCCCAGGCTAACGCTCAAGCGGTTCACATGAAAAATCGAAGACCGACTGGATCAATCGCCCGTTCGCGTCGCTCCGCTAAGAAGCGAGAAGTTGCTTAGCGTTTAGGAGCTTTCCCGCTGACTTGCCAGTTGGGGTGCGGCACGTGAGCTTCGTCCATCAACGTTTCCAATTGCTTGACGATCTCGGGATGGTCGCTCGCCAAATTGGTTGATTCGCCGATGTCCGCTTTCAAATCAAATAGCTGGGTCGGGCCGGTCATCCAGGGTTGGCGAATCGCTTTCCAGTTCCCGCGTCGAACCGCTTGTCGGCCACCCTGTTCGTAGAATTCCCAGTACAGGTACTCGTGTGGTTGTTGGGCTTCCGGTTGGCCAACGATGGTTGGTGCGAAGCTGATGGAATCCGTGTCTTCGGGGAAATCCGTCCCCGCGAGCTCCGCAGTGGTCGCCATCAAGTCACCGAAGTAGCCGACGTGATCGGAGACCGTTCCCGGTGGAGTGGTGCCAGGCCAGCGAACGATCAGCGGGACACGAATGCCGCCTTCGGTCAGGGCTCGCTTCATACCCCGGAGAGGGCCACTTGGACCGAATCGTTTGGGATCGTGGCCGCCTTCATTGTGCGGGCCGTTGTCGCTGGAGAACATGACGACGGTCTGCTCGTCGATTTGCAGTTCTTGGAGCAGATCGAGGATGCGACCAACGTCCGAGTCCATGCGAGTGATCATCGCGGCTTGGCCCTTGTCTTGGTCGCTCCAGTCTCTGTCGGCGTAGATGCCGAGGTCAGGGACTTCTTGTCCGTTGCCGGTCATCCCCGTTGCTTCGTTGTTCGCATGCGGGATCGTGAGCGACAGGTACAGGAAGAACGGTTCTTGTGCTTTTTCACGAATGAAACCCATCGCTTCATTCGCGATCAGGTCGTGGGAGTAATCGACTCGTTTGGTCGCCCGTCCGCCGGTGAATCCACCGTAGGATCGGTCACGTCGCTGGACCTCGTTTCGCAAAGCGACTTTGGATTCATTTCGCCAGAGGAACTCGGGGTAGTAGTTGTGTGCGTGGACTTGGTTCAAGTAGCCGTAGAAGTGATCGAAACCTTGTTTGCGTGGCAAGCCTTGGCGACCACCCAGGGCTTCATCGCCAAGTCCCCATTTTCCGCACAGGGCGGTGGAGTAGCCGGCGGACTGGAGCACTTCCGCCACGGTCACGTCCTCGTCGCGGAGCGATTGCTTGGACATGTCCGATCCGCCCGCGTTGCCGCGAACGTGGGTGTGTCCCATGTGCATTCCGGTCATCAGGACGCTGCGTGAAGGTGCACAGACGGTGTTGCCGGCATAGAAGTCCGTGAACCGCATGCCTTCGGCTGCCATCTGATCCAGGCGAGGCGTTTGGATCAGTTCTTGGCCGTAGCAACCCAGGTCACCGTAGCCGAGATCATCGGCCAGAATGAAAACAATGTTGGGCCGTTTGGCGTCCGCCGAGGAACTGGACGGCGATGTCGCCAAACCAAGCAGGAAGAGCGACGTTAGAACAGCGAAGGAAGGTCGAAGGACAGAAGCCAGTCGCATGAAGGTTTCTCGGGCGAGGTGGGGATGTTGGGGGCAGCGATCCTGAAGATCAGCCGCTCGCATTCTAGTCGCCCACGCAGAGCCAGTGAGAGCGATCTGCGCCGACGACTTTTGAAAACACACCGATTTTGGCGGCAGGGACCGCCCGAATTCAGCGGTTCCGATTCAGCGATCTCTTGCCGCGGGGGCCGGGTATTTCTCCAAGACGATCGACAATTGCTTGACCACTTCAGGGAGATCCACGGCCAGATTCTTGGTCTCGAGTGGATCGGTTTGGTAGTCATAGAGTTCGAGGGCGGGGACGTCGTCTCCACCGATCGTTTTCCACTGCACCAAGCGATGGCGTTCGGTCCGAATCGCTCGGCCCAGTTTGCGTTTGGGGAAAACGTGGTAGGCGTGTTCACGAACTCGTGCGGAAGGGTTCTGGAGGACCGGGACCAAGCTGACTCCGTCGATCGGTTGGGGGCCCGTTGGTGCAGGCAGGCCCGCGAGTTCGCTCAACGTTGGAAAGAGATCCACGCTTTCGGTCAATTGCTTGGTGGAGGTGCCCGGCTGAGTGACACCCGGCGCGGTGATCAAGATCGGAATCCGGTTGGCTTGTTCGTAGTTGGTGTGTTTGGTCCAAATGCCGAGGTCACCGAGATGAAAGCCATGATCGCCCCAAAGCACCACGATCGTGTTCTCGGAAAGTTCCAAGCGATCGAGTTCGGAGACCACTTTGCCGATTTGGGCGTCGACGTAACTGACGCTCGCGTAGTAGCCGTGAATCAAATTGCGTTTGAGATCGTCGCTGAATTCTGCTTTGGGTTGTGTGGGGACAGGTTTGTAGTTGGAGATTTCGCCGCCGCGTTTGCCGGCGACCTGCGGTGCATCGACGGGCAACGCTTCGTGTTCAGGCATCGGCAGCGAAGCTGGGTCGTAGAGATCCCAGTACTTCTGAGGGGCACTGAATGGCAGGTGGGGACGAGCGAAGCCGGCGGCGATGAAGAATGGCGTGCCTTCGGTTTGTCGGCGTTGCTTTGCCGCTTGCAGCCGTTGAATCGTTTCCGCTGCGACGCGACCGTCGGCGTAGTCTTCGTCCTTTGCTTCGGGCGATTCATACGCGGCTCCGCGAGGAAGTGATTTGATTTGGTCCAGCATCTGATTGGTGAAGTAGGCCTCTTCGCGGGTCAGTTGCCCACCATCGGTGCTGTCCGGTTCCAGGTACTCGATGACTTTTTCTTTGAAGTGGGGAACCGAGAACGACTCTGGGTCGCCATGGTTGCCGTGTCCAATGTGAAAGATCTTGCCCAGAGACTCGGTCCGGTAGCCACCGTGTTTGGCAAAGTGCTGTGGCATCGTGACCGCCTCGGGGATGATCTGACGCAGTTGGCTGCCCAGGCCGTACAGGCCAGTTGAGGTGGAGTGTGAACCCAGCATCAAGGTGAAACGCGATGGCGCGCAGACGGCTTGGTTGCAGTACGCCATGTCGAATCGCATCCCGCGACCTGCCAGCGAATCGATGTGTGGTGTTTTCGCGATCGTGTCGCCGTAGCATCCCAGGGCAGGCTTCAGGTCATCGACCAAGATCAGCAATACGTTGGGCCGTTCTTTCGCCTGGGCAACGGAATTGGGTGCGAGCAAACAACAGGCGGTGAGCGTCAGCAACGTGACGATCGTTTGGATTTTTGACGGCATTGGGATGAGGGGATTCGCGTGGGGAGGGGGAGGGGCGAAACGCTTGATTGAACGGTTCAGACGATCGGATTGTCGATCGATGGTTTGGGGGGTCTTTCGATTGGTTGTCATCGCGGCGAAAGCGACATCGTATCTCAGTTGTGAACCAAAGTTTCACAGGAGATCGATAGGTCGTTGACGCCATTCGTGGAGCCATTTTGCACCAGATCTTCGCGAATGGCAACTTTGGAGTTGGTTTCGGTCTTCGGGCAACTTCTTTCCAAAGATCAATCGGAGGTTGCTACAGCGTCAAGAAGTTCTCAGCAACCAATTGACGAGATGGATGGGGAATTGATGTCGATTAGAAATTTTGTCGAGAGAACGCGGTGGCTTGTCGTTCAAATAGGTGGGGGCGTCTCGCTTGGACTACGATTGGGACGTTTCGCCTCCCACCATCGCTTCGAGTTTTCTCACAGCAACCTTCATTGTCGGCTTTCGTTTGGCCGATGGAAGCGTTGTCTCGATTGTCATCGCCAACGTTGTCGCACATCTCATGTTGTTCCGGTTGAAACGCACGATGAAGCATCCTGGCCGCAAGCGGCGTCGATTGCGAGGCGAACCGTTGGAAGCTCGACAGCTGATGGCAGCTGATTTCGGTGGGTACCGTCACAACATCTATGACGCGGAAGACGTCAACGATGACGGTCGTGTTTCAGCCATCGACGCGTTGTTGATCATCAATGCGATGACCAACGAGATCTCGCGTGATGAAAACATGTTCACCGATGTCAACGGTGATGATCGACGCAGTGCTTTGGACGCGCTGCGGGTGATCAATCGAATTGAACGCGGCGATGGATTTCCAGTTGATACCGATGCCGACGAGGAACTGAACCCGCCGCTTCCGGAGACGCCGTCTGAGGTTCGTTCGATCGATGGTACCGGAAACAATCCTAACGATCACTTTTGGGGCAGCGTTGGGCAACGTTTGATACGCATGGCGCCGGCTGCTTATAGCGATGGGATTTCAAAGCTGGCGGGAGCGGACCGACCCAGCGCACGCGAAGTCAGCAATGTGTTGTCGGCAATGAACACCAGTCAGGTGCTCAATGATCGTGGGCTCTCTGCTTTTGTTTACGTGTGGGGGCAATTCATCGATCATGATTTAGGGTTGAGCGAAAGCGACGAGCACGGAGAGGCCATCGACATCGCTGTGCCAGAAGGAGATCTCTGGTTCGATCCGACGGGTTCTGGTGAAGCGGTGATTCCGATGAGGCGAACGCCGATTGCGGAAGGAACGGGAACATCGATCGACAATCCAGCTCAACAGTTCAATCAAATCACGGCCTTCATCGATGGCTCGATGGTTTACGGGAGTGATGCGGCAACCGCAGAAGGTCTGAGGACGTTTGTGGGTGGTCGAATGGCGATCTCCGACGACGGACTGCTTCCTTTGGACGAGAGCGGAATGGTGATCGCCGGCGATGTTCGGGCCAGTGAAAATGTCGGCTTGACGGCGATCCAGACGCTGTTTGTCCGGGAACACAATCGCTTGGCCGACGAAATCTTCGCCACGGACCCCGAAGCAGCCGATGAAGAAATTTACCAGCGAGCCCGGTTGGTCGTGACCAGCTTGATTCAATCGATCACTTACAACGAGTTCCTGCCGGCACTTTTGGGCGAGCACGCGATTGCGGCTTATCAGGGCTACGATGCGTCGGTGAATCCTGGGATCGCGAATGAGTTTTCGACCGCCGCGTTTCGGCTCGGTCACAGCACGCTCCGTGATCAAGTGGGATTCATGTCCAATGACGGACGTGAGAGCCAAGACGAGATGGATTTGAAAGACGCGTTCTTTCACGCGTCGATGTTGGAAGAGACCGGAATCGATTCCCTGTTGAAGTTCGACGCGTCCGTGCAGGCTCAGGAAGTGGATTTGGTCGTGGTCGATTCGTTGCGGAACTTCTTGTTCGGGCCTCCGGGTGCGGGCGGGTTGGATCTCATTGCCATGAACATCCAGCGTGGCCGCGACCATGGCTTGAGCGATTACAACGCGACCCGGGAAGCATACGGTTTGAGTCGAGTGGAATCGTTTGGGCAAATCACCAGCGATGTGGAACTGCAGCAAAAGTTGGCTTCGCTGTACGGCAATGTTGACAACATCGATCTTTGGGTTGGCTTGATGGCCGAAGATCACCAACGCGATGCCTCGGTTGGCGAGCTGACTGGCAAGGTCATTGCCGATCAATTCCAGCGGGCTCGCGACGGCGATCGATTCTTCTATCAAAGCGTGTTGACTGACTCAGAGATTGAGTCGATTGAGCGTTCCACTTTGGCAGACCTGATCGAACGCAACACGAGTGTGGAGGGGCTGCAAGAAAACGTCTTCTTCATGCAAGTGGAACTTCGCGGGCGAGTCATTTTGGCCAGCTCCATTCCGCCGACGACCATGCCGGGCGATTTGCGTGAGGACGAGATTCGAGGTGTGCCGGGAGTGGCGATCGAGTTGATTGGCGCGAGCGGCGAACTCGTTGATTCCACGGTGTCAGATCGATACGGGAATTATCGCTTTCGAGCGTTGGACGAGACAGGTGATTACCAGGTTCGTTTGTCGGATTCCAGCGACGCGATCGATGTTCTCGTCGCTCACGGTGCCGAAAGAATTCGCGGTCTGGATTTTATCGTCCTCGCCTGAGAGTTCGGCACTGGAAATGCCGCTGAGCGGCGACGGGTGAGCAAAGCGACGCACCACTTGCCGTCGCTCTGCGACTTTTGTCACGCTGATTTGGGACATGTCGGAGTGGTGGGATTGGCCGCGGAAAACGGGTGTTTCCATAAAAATGGCGTGGGGATGTGACGTGGCGGGCAGGATGGTGCCCTTTCTTTGTGGCCCATCAGATGAACGCGTGGTCGGAGCCCGGTTCGTGATGGGTTGGGCTGGCGATTGGAACGATCGCAGGTGCCTCCCCTGTCCCTTTTCTATTTGCAGTGCTTGTCCGATATGATTCAGCGGAAGAAACAAACACGTCGTCTCGCGATCCAGTCTCTGGAAACACGCCGAGTGCTTGCCGCCAGTTTGGGCTGGGATGGTCCGGGACTGGGCAGTGCCGCCCTGACCTACACGATTTCGGGATCGCCGAGTTCCCTGACGCAGGAAGAAACCGACGCAGCGATCGAAACGGCATTCGATGCTTGGGCCAGCGTGGCGGACATCGAGTTCACGGAAGTCGACCAACTGGGACTGAGTGATTCGATTGATATCTCGTTCGAGAACTTGGACGGAGGAGCCGGCACGCTCGCCCAGGCGTATTTTCCCGACGACGTGAACCCGGCTCGGTTGGCAGGTGACATCCAATTTGATCTGTCGGAAAACTGGGAAGTTGGCAATTCACTTGGAAACGCCGCGTTTGATTTGGTTTGGGTGGCGGTGCACGAAATTGGTCATTCGTTGGGGCTGGATCACACCGATGCCTCTGGAAGTGTTTTGGCACCGTTCGTTTCCGCCAATCAATCGTTCACCCAACTGGATGAGGATGACGCGATTGCGATCACGCAGTTGTACGCGGCGGCGGATACCGCGGCGGACGAGACCGAAGAGGAATCGGAAACGGCGGACGATGTTGAAGTGCCCGCTGACACCGAAACGATGGATGCCGACGACGATCCGGTCTCGGAGGATCCCACGACGGAGGATCCTGGAAGCAATGACAACGGCGAAACGGAGACGGAGGCCGATGAGCATCGGAGCCGGTGGTTTGCTTGGAATCGTTGGTACCGAAACAGTTTTCGGCAACGGTTCAGTGGACGTTTGGAGGTGGAGCTGAATTCTTACAACTACGTCAATCCGACGGACGTCAACGAGGACAACAGCACCACTGCGTTGGATGCTTTGATGGTGATCAACCAGCTCAATCAAACTTCCGATGGCGAATCCAGCGAGGTGGCGACCGACGGGTTGTGTGATGTCAACGGCGACGGAACGGTGACTTCCTTGGACGCTTTGTTGGTCATCAATGCGATGAACGACGCCGACGTTGAAAGTTTGGTCTCCGAAACAGAGGCGGGGGAAGCGGAAGAATCAGAGAGCGACGTGGAATCGGATACCTCGGATGACACGGAAGTCATCGTGGATGAAGAAGATGATTCGACCATTGATGAGGGTGGTTTGGTCGACGAGCCGACATCCATGGAGGAGGAAGATTGCAATCATGGTTCGCATGAATTTCAGCATGGACCGCACGGTTCGTTCCCAGTCGGTTTGGTTGACGGAGACGTGGAGGCGTTGATGGAGCGATGGGACACGGACGGTGACCAGTTGTTGTCGGAAGCAGAGGTTCCTGAGCGACTGTGGGAAAAGTGGGCCGAGTTGGACACCGATGCGGATGCGGATGGTTTGCTCACGACGGAAGAGCTCGCCGCAACATTCTTGACTGTTCGAGAAGAAAGATTTCTGTCCAAAGACGCCGATGGCGATGGCTTGATCACCGAGACCGAGGTTCGCGATCAACTCTGGGCGAAACTGTCCGTGGCCGACGGGGACGCGGATGGGGGTGTTTCGTTCGCTGAGTGGGAAGCCTATCGAGAGGAATCCGCGATCGCAGAGGAATCCGCGATCGCAGAGGACGAATCCGGGCTGTCGCAGTTCGCTCGTGTCGACGCCGCATTCAGGGAGGTGGGGAGGTCTACCCCTCGTGCCCGTTTTACTGGTTTTCGTCGCTGAATCAGTGATTCTCAAAGAAATTGCAAAACGGACTGGCGGTTTTCTGTTTGCCCCGCAACTAGTTCCTTGCGAACGATGATGCGAAGTCAGACTACTCTTCAGAAGGCAATGCGATGGTCGCCACAGACTCCTCTTGGACGGCACGCGAAAATGAATCCAGTGACCGAGAAGGCTGGGGCAATGACCTCGGGTTCATTGAGTTGCTGGATCATGCGCGGGCTGGTGACCGGGATGCTCTCGGGCGATTGCTTCAGTGGTACGCGAATTACCTGACGATTCTAGCCAGCACCCAGTTGGATCGCCGGTTGCGCAAACGCGTCAATCCGTCGGATATCGTTCAAGAGGCGATGTTGGAAGCGCACCAAGACTTCGGCGATTTTCGTGGGACCAGCCAAGGCGAGTTGCTGTGTTGGTTGCGAACGATCTTGATTCACACGTTGCATCGCAGTTTCAAGCGTCACGTTCAAGTTCAGAAGCGAGACATTCGTCGCGAAGTCTCTTTGGAAGCGGTCAGCAATCGATTGGAGGAATCCGCCTGCAATTGGGCGGGGATTTTAGCAGGCAATGAACCCTCGCCGAGTGCACCCATGCGTGCTCGAGAAGGAGCCGTGGAATTGTCCAATCAGCTCAGCAAGCTCAAACCGCATTACCGCGAAGTGATCGTTCTGCGCGTGCTGCAAGGGCTTTCGTTTGATGAGATTGCGGAGCGGATGGATCGCAAGTGCGGGGCTGTTCGGATGCTTTGGCTGCGTGCATTGGAAAGTTTCAAGGCGTCCGAGGGGCAGCTTTGATGGTCGCTTTCCAGCATTCGGAGGCGGATTCACTTTCGGCGGATCCTTCGCTGCTGCGCGGGTTGAACGAAGAGCAACAATCACGGCTGACCAAGTTGCTGGATGAGTATTTGGTTGCGTTGGAAAACGGCGAGAGTTTGGATGCGGATGAAATTGTCCAGCAAAATCCCGACTTAGGATCGGTCTTTCACGCGTACCTTGAAAAACTGCGTGCGCTCTACGGTGTCGCGGCGGGCATGCAGGCCACGCTCGATGCGCCGTCTGTTCCTCTTCCCACGAACAAGCAACTTGGCGACTTCCTTTTGCACCAAGAAATTGGTCGCGGTGGGATGGGAGTTGTCTACGAGGCCAGCCAGCAGTCGCTTGATCGACGCGTCGCGATCAAGTTGCTGCCGCTGGCTTCCATGTTGGACTCTCACCAGATCGCAAGGTTCAAGAACGAAGCTCATGCGGCTGGTCTGTTGCAGCACCCGCACATTGTTCCGATTCACAGTGTCGGTAGTCATCAAGGCGTCCATTACTACGCGATGCAGTTCATTGACGGAATTGCTTTGGATGCATGGGTGCGAGAACGCCGTGAAGAGAAGATGGCTGAAGAGATCGGCAATGGATCGGTAGCGTCGTCCGGTGAAACTCGCACTGAGTCGGCGGAGCAGAAGCGAGACGCTTGGAAACAAGTGATCCAGTGGGGGATCGACATCGCCGATGCGTTGCATGTTGCACATGAGAACGGCGTGGTGCATCGCGACGTGAAGCCTTCCAATTTGATGCTCGATCGATCTGGCAAAATTTGGGTCACCGATTTTGGATTGGCCCGTTGCCAGACGGAGATGTCGCTAACCCGATCCGGTGATGTGATTGGGACGATGCGGTACATGAGTCCCGAACAGGCTCGTGGGCAATCGGCTTTGATTGATGGACGAGCCGATGAGTATTCCTTGGCTGCGACGTTGTACGAATGTCTGACGCTGCGGTACGCTCATGAAGGAGACGACGCGGCAACGATTCTGAAGCGAATCGACAATGAGGAGGTGATCCCCTTGCATCTGTTGCGGCCCGATTTGCCTCGTGATTTGGGGACGGTCATCGCGAAAGCCATGTCGAAGAATCGCGAAGATCGATATGAAACTGCGAATGAGTTTGCCGATGACATGAAGCGGGTGCTGCGAGGCGAACCCACGATCGCCCGACCACCGTCCATCGCGGATCGGTTGGTTCGGCTGGCCTCCAAACATCGTCGTGTTGCGTTGGCAGCCGCTTTGATTGTGACGCTGGGTTTGGTCGGTTCCGCCATTGCCAATGCCAAGTTGGCGACTGCAAAGCAGGCGTCGGACGAAAATGCATTGCGGGCCACTCGGGGCGAGTTGCTGGCGCGAGGGGCCTTGGATCGGATGGGGACGCGCATCGCCGAGTTGCTGGTTGATATTCCCGCAGCGGACTCGGTACGCCGTTTGTTGTTGTTGGAAATGTTGGACTACTACGAACGGTTCGCCGCGGAAGTCAAAGACGATCCAACGCTTCGAGAGGATTTTGCGATGACACTCGCGAAAGCGGGGGCGTTGCAGTCGGAACTTGGCGACAGCGAGCAGGCGATCAAAGAGCTCAAACGCAGTGAATCGATTTACGCGGCGTTGGCGGAGGACGCTAGGCTCAATGATCCCGTGCGGTTGCACTGGTCGACTTGTCAGAACAACTTGGCACAGGCCTTGGTTCGGGCAGGAAAACTCGAAGACGCTGCTCGCTACTTCGTGCGAGCGATGACGACCCAGCAGACGCTGACTGATCGAGGCGATTCGTTTCCTTCGCAACGAGAGGCGGAGGTGTCGCTCGCGACCACTTTGAACAACATGGGTTTGTTGTTGATGCGAACGGACGCGACGTCCGAGGCCGAAAAGCATTTTGTCAGAGCGATCGAGCGACTTCAGCCTTTGTTGAATGAGTCGGTCTCGGAAGCTGAACGTTTGCCGGGATCGAAGGCTGATCCCGTTCCACAGAAGCTTGCGGCGGTGCAGTCCAACTTGGCCGGCTTGTTAACCGAATCGGATCCTGAAAGAGCAATTCAGCATGCGGGCCAGGCACTCGATTCGCAATTGAAATTTTTGCAGTCAGACCCCGGTGATGCGAAGGTTGCTGGGCAGACGATCGTGACACTGAACACGCTCGGTGCCGCACAGTCAGCAACGGGACGCCACACCCAGGCAATCAAGACGTTTGAACAAGCGATTGAGATTGGCAGCCAAGTGGTTGTTCGTTGGCCGAATCATCCCAATTATCGACGGGATCTCGCCTTGAGTTTCAATCACCTGGGTTTGACTCAGTCGAAGAGGGGGGCTCTGCAAGAGGCTCGCAAGGCGTTTGAAAAGGCATTGGAAACAGGCCAGTCGCTGGCGGTCCAATTCCCGGAGGATGCTGAGACTCAGAGCATGCTCGGCGGGGTTTGGAATAACTACGGTTTCTTGCAGCAGCAACTGGGGGAGACGGAATCCGCCGCCCGAGCGTATTCTCAAGCAATCAAGCTTCAATCCGTCGCCGTTTCGGTTGCTCCCGAAGTTGCGCGTTACAATGACTACCTGCGAAAGCATCAGGCCAATCATCAAAAAGTGATGGCATCCAATGGAAATTCGCGGCGTCAAGAAGAGCCACAAGGATTGACCCATGAAGCCAACTGAAGACTCACGAATTTTACTGCTTGAACAACTGGAATCACGTTCTTTGTTGGCGGGTGGGATTCTTGCTCATTCAGATGCAGGGGGTGGCTCGCAGGAACTCGATCGCTCGCAAATCGATCGAGCCATTCCGGCATTGCAACGAACGGTTGCATCGATCCAGGCCAGCGGCTCACGTGACGGTTCGGGGATTCAGACACTCGATGCACGTGGACAAGGTTCGGGTTCCGTCCGACCGATCGAAGGCTTTTCGTCCAACTCTCATCCCGGGTCATCGTCGGATCAACGTGGCGGTTTGGGCCAGCGTGATGCTCGACAAAGCAATTCAGGACTGCAAAGTCTTGGGAATGAATCGCGAAACAACCAATCACGGAGTGATTTGAACCGGAGCGGTTCGTTGCAGTCGAGTTCCCTGACCTCCGCGGATCGTTCGCTGGCCAGTGATAGTGTTCAGCCGATTCAGTCCAGCACCGTTGTGGTGGTGGTTCAGTTCGTGACCACTTCGCCACGACCTGACAACAGTGTGAGTGTTGACAGTGTGCTGAGTGGAGGAAGCGGGCGGTCATCGGTCGGTCAAGGGACCGTGTTGGTGCGCGCGAACTCCAGTGCAGCACCTTCCGAGCAAAGCGTTGCCGGTGGAAGCGATGGGTTGAAGGCGGCTGCATCGGATGCTGTCACGGCAGACAGTGGGCCAGTGCAACAAGATCAATCGACCGTGGAAGGCGCCGTCGACGCGACCGCAGTCGCTGCCGCAACGACGACGTATGAACGGACGAACTCAACCACAGAAGGTTCGCGAATCGATCTTGCCGACTCCTCTGCCTCAAGTGCTGCGAGCGATGTGGATGGCGGCACGATCGATTGGTTGCCGCGAGTGTCCAGCGACGATGTGTCGTTGGATTCGTCTCAAGCAGATGATTCGTGGGAATTGGACGAAGAAACACTCGAGCATCTGCGTGAGGTGGCTCGGGCTGCATCGGATAAGGATGCAGACGACGTTGAAGCGACTGCGGCTCGTGATGCCGGTGAATCGTCGCTGCTCGAAGGTCACTCCGTCGATGATGCTCTGGCAACTTGGTTTGGTTCACCGACCGGGTTGGTCGATGGAATTCGATTCCAAGGCACGTTGCCAACCGTCGTTCCGACGCTGTCGCCGGGAATGGTGGACATTGCGTTGGACGCAACGGTCGGAGTCCATCGAACCGTGGGGTTGATGGCGTCGTCCGAAACGGTGTCCAGGCCAGTCGCGGTGGACGAAGTTCGGGACGCGGTCTTGGCGGCAATCGCGTTTGAAACCGACGTCTTGGCTCAGCCTGCACTCGATTCTCGGCCGCTTCGTTTGTCTGGGTTGGCGTATCCAGGAGCGGCGATCGTCGCGGGGGCTCTGGCGTTGAATGCTCGTCGTCGCCGAGATGAAATGTTGCTGACCAGCCGTTAAGGAATGGTGACGTGGCGACCGGGAGTGGTGGTCGTCGTGTATCTTGGGGGAGCACGGAACCCAGGCAGACTTTCTGGGTTGAATGCTTGATTGGGCGCGTTCTGGACGTTCCCTGCGATTCCCCACCGGCATTTTGGAGCTGGAATTTTGCGACACTCGACCTTTTTTTGTGGTTTGGCACTGTTGGCATGCTGTACTCCAAACGCCATTTCGTCCGCGACGGGCAATGATGTGAACCGCGATTGGCCTCAGTGGCGAGGTCCTGATTCGTCGGGCGCCGCTCTGGAATCCAATCCGCCGACGACTTGGAGTGAGTCGGAAAACATTCTCTGGAAAATTGACGTTCCTGGCGTCGGAAGCAGCACGCCAATCGTTCTCGGTGATCGGGTGTACGTCAGCACGGCCGTGAAAACCGAGCGGATGGTGGAAGGTGCTGGTTCCAGCGAAGCACCCGCCGAGGCGTCGCAGGAAGCCGCTCCGCCACGCGGGAACCGACGCGCTGGAGGCGGACGTCCGGAAGGTGGACGCGGGGGACCGGAACGCGGCGGGCGAGGTCGCGGCGGCCGAGGTGGTGAGGCGAAGCCGACGAACTATCACGATTTCATGGTGATTGCTTACGACCGCACCGACGGCAAAGAAATCTGGCGGACATCGTTGACGCAAGAGGTGCCTCACGAAGCCGGTCACAACACCAACACGCTGGCATCGGCTTCGCCCATCACGGATGGCGAAAAATTGTACATGTCGTTTGGGTCGCGAGGTGTTTTCTGTTTGGACCTCGATGGCAAGCAGTTGTGGAGTGTCGACTTGGGCCAGATGCAAACTCGCAATCAATTTGGCGAAGGCAGTTCGCCTGCCGTCCACAACAGCACCTTGGTTGTGCCCTGGGATCATGAAGGCGAATCCTTCATCGTCGCCTTGGACGCCGCGACCGGAGACGAAAAATGGCGTCAAAGTCGCGATGAACAAACGACTTGGTCGACGCCACTGATCACCGAGTACGAAGGCCGCACACAGGTCATCACCAATGGTTCCAAGCGAGTCCGCAGCTATGACTTGGCGACCGGAGAACTGATTTGGGAATGTGGCGGGCAGGCTGGTAACCCGATCCCCTCCCCCGTTCGTTTTGAAGACAATGTCATCGTGATGACCGGCTTTCGTGGTTACGCGATTTATTCGATTCCACTGAGTGCCAAGGGCGACATCACCGACAGCGACGTGATCACTTGGATCGAAGAAGATGCGGCTCCCTATGTGCCTTCGCCGGTGCTTTACAAAGGTCAGCTGTACTTCGTGAAGGCCAACAACGGTGTTTTGGTTTCTCGCCAGGCGAAGACGGGAGAATTGGTGATCGACCAAACTCGTCTGCCAGACATCGCATCGGTTTATGCCTCGCCGGTTGCCGCGGCGGATCGCGTGTACTTCACCGGTCGTGATGGAACCACTCTGGTATTGCGCCATGGCAATGAGTTGGAAGCCATTGCCACCAACAAGTTGGATGACGAAATCGATGCGTCGGCAGCGATCGTCGGCGACCAGATCTTTCTGCGTGGCAAGTCACATTTGTACTGCATTGGCGAGTAGCAGTTGACGTGTCACAGTTCGTGAGTCGTCTGGATGTGGCTGGCGAACGATAGTGTCACTCCGGATTTGTTTCTCAAGCCCCTTCCACGTACCCCCTCAAAAGGTTGAGTTCAGAATGTGTGACCAGGATCATTTCGAAGAAGATCTGAAGAAGTATTCGCGTCGTGATATCGGAACCTTGGCCGCGGCTGGAATTGGTGCTGCCATGATGCTTCCCAAAGTCGCCGACGCGGCGGAAGTCAGCGGACGCGACGTTGAGATCGAAACGCCGGACGGCAAGTGTGACGCTTACTTCGTGGCTCCTTCCTCGGGATCGCATGCGGCTGTTTTGATCTGGCCGGACATCTTTGGTTTGCGTCCTGCCTTTCGTCAAATGGGAAAACGCTTGGCCGAATCGGGGTACAGCGTGTTGGTGGTCAATCCGTTTTATCGCCAACAAAAAGCTCCGACGGCCGCCAATGGGGCCAACACGTCGATCGCAGAGGTGCGGCCTTTGGCTCGCTCTCTGACCCCGGAAACGCACACCACCGATGCGCAAGCGTTTGTGGCTTGGTTGGACAAGCAAGCCCAGGTCGACACGGGCAAACCGATTGGCACAACGGGCTATTGCATGGGTGGGCCAATCGTCTTTCGAACCGCCGCTGCGGTTCCCGATCGCATCGGTGCGGCAGCGACGTTCCATGGTGGCGGATTGGTGTCCGACGGGGACGACAGCCCGCATCGGTTGATTCCAAAGATGAAAGCGGACTTTCTGATCGCGGTTGCGGAGAACGATGACCAACGCGATCCGGAAGCGAAAACCGTGCTGAAGGAATCGTTTGAAGAGGCCAATCTCGCAGCTGAGATCGAAGTCTACCCTGCGGGGCACGGTTGGTGCCCTCCCGACACGCGAGTTCACAATCCAGAGCAAGCTGAGAAAGCTTGGAGCCGGATGCTCGCGTTGTTCGAGAAGGCCTTGGCCTGAGGCAGCATTCGCAGGCAATGGCTGGGCTTGATAACTGGGCCTGATAACTGGGAGGCGACGGTCTGGTTGACGTCAGGATTGGGACGCAATATCGTTGATCGTCGTTGGACGATTGCCATCTGTCACGATTTGGTTGTGGCGACCGTCCTTTGAATGTGTACCGGTTTTCGCCTGCCCTTGAGAGTGTCCATGAGTGAGCTGCGCACCATTGGTTTGTTCCCATCCTTGGATGCCTTTGTTCAACAACGTCGCACTGAGACGGACCAGATCCCCGAGGATCGCAAGGGCGATCTGAAGCAATTGGCTGGGTACATTCGCGACGAAGTTCAGAAGTTGGAACGGGTGCAATTGACCTTCATTTGCACCCACAATTCACGCCGCAGTCATTTGACCCAAATTTGGGCCAAGGTGGCCGCTGATCTGTTCGGGCTGGAGAACGTTCAAACGTTCTCTGGCGGCACCGAAGCGACGGCGATGAATCCTCGTGTGGTGGAGTCTTTAAAACGGACGGGGTTTCAGGTGGACGTCCAAACCGAGGATGAGAGCAATCCGACTTACGCCGTTCGCTATGCAGACCACAGCGAACCGTTGCTGTGCTTTTCGAAGGTTTACAACGAGTCGCCCAATCCGACCGCTCAATTTGCGGCGGTGATGACGTGTTCGAGCGCGGATCAGGCTTGCCCGTACGTCCCGGGATGCGACCTGAGGTTGCCGATCCGCTACGAGGATCCCAAGGTCTCCGATGACACGCCGGAAGAAGCTGAAATTTACGACGGACGCTCTCAGCAGATCGCCCGGGAAATGCTTTACGCCATGTCGTTGATTTGAGTCGTTGCACCGTCCGATCTTGGTGTCGGTCGTTCTTTGGGATGCTGGCGTGGCGTCGGTGGAGGCATGTGGTTTGCGGGGCATCACCGTAGCCGGACATCTACAGTGCGACGCCCCGAGAGGTGGCGACCCATTCAGATGGACCGAACCGCTCGATTGAAACCAACCCCAACGGCTCGCAGAAGATGAACACCCCCAGTTCCAACGCATCCCAGTCCGCCTTGTTTCAGCCCCTTGAAATGGGCGGGCTGACTCTACCCAATCGCATCGTGATGGCACCCCTGACGCGAGCTCGCGCCGGGGTGGAACGGATGGCCAACGAGATGATGGCTGAGTACTACACCCAGCGAGCGTCGGCTGGTTTGATCATCAGCGAAGCCACCGTGGTTTCGGAGCAAGGCATTGGATGGCCTCAGTCACCGGGCATCTACACCGATGAAATGGCGGAACGATGGAAGCTCGTGGTCGATTCGGTTCATCGTGCGGGTGGCCGAATCTTCTTGCAGTTGTGGCACACTGGACGCGCTTCGCACAGTGATTTCCATGACGGTGAGTTGCCGGTGGCACCCTCGGCGATCGCGATCGAAGGCGACGGCGTGCACACTCCCTCAGGGAAGAAACCGTACGAGGTCCCGCGTGCTCTCGAAACCAGCGAATTGCCGGGCATTGTGGAGGACTATCGCCAAGCGGCCGAACGTGCGAAGTCAGCTGGGTTCGATGGCGTCGAAGTCCACTCTGCCAATGGGTACCTGTTGGACGAGTTTTTGCAGTCAAAATCCAATCGACGCGACGACCAGTACGGCGGAAGCATTGAGAATCGATATCGGTTGCTTGGCGAAGTGGTTGATGCCGTCACCAGTGTATGGCCCAGCGATCGAGTGGGTGTTCGCTTGGCACCCAATGGGTCATTCAACGACATGGGATCGCCAGAGTACGTCGAGCAGTTCACCTATGTGGCTCGTCAACTCGACGGGTATGGGCTGGCCTACTTGCACGTGATGGATGGCACCGGATTTGGTTTCCATGAACTTGGTCCCGCGATGACGCTGGCTGATTTTCGAAAGGTCTTCAGCGGTACGTTGATGGGCAACGTGGGCTACACCCGAGAGTCCGCGGAAGAGGCCATCGTGGACGGAGCAGCGGATCTGATTGCGTTCGGCCGGCCGTTCATCAGCAATCCTGACCTCGTCGAACGTTTCGCCAACGGTTGGCCTTTGGCTGAAACAGCCGACATGTCGGTTTGGTATTCGCACGACGCGCATGGCTACACGGACTTCCCAACCTATGAAGCTGCCGCGCCTGAGGACGCTGTCAAAGTACCGACAGCCTGCAACGCGGAATGAGCCGGAAATTTGGGTGGAACCCCGGGCGGCATTTGGCATTCGCCGAGTGAAGGTGGCTTTGTGGCGCGCTCTGGCAATGACTTTTCCTCGAAAGTCCAGCTTGATCTGCCGGAGCAGCGCCGAAGCGGCTTGATCCGGCCTACCTGCTGGACATCACGGCGGTCATTCCGTTTCCGACACGAACATCTCCTGGATGTCTTCCAGGATCAAATACAGGCACGGTACCAGCACGAGAATGATCCCGGTGGCGAAGAGGATTCCGAAGCCCAGAGAGATTGCCATGGGAATGATGTACTGGGCCTGCAGGGAGTCCTCGAAGATCAACGGCATCAGTCCGCCGAAGGTCGTCAACGTGGTCAGCATGATTGGGCGGAAACGACGCAGTCCGGCTTGTGAGATCGCGTCGAAGGCGGACTGGCCTTTTCGGTGTCGATTGGCGTAGTCGATCATGATCAGTGAGTCATTGATCACCACACCCGACAGGGCAATCACGCCCATCAAACTGACCAGTGACAAGTCATATCCCAGCATGATGTGACCGATGATCGCCCCCACCACACCAAACGGGATCGCGACCAAGACGATGAGCGGTTGCACATAACCTCGGAAAGCAATCGCAAGCAACGAATAGATCACGGCGAGAGCCAATCCGAACGATCCCCACAGTGACGCCGTGGCTTGCCGCATTTCGGCGTCGCTGCCTTCGAAGCTCCACGTGATGCCAGGGAAGTCTTCACGGAGCCGGGGGAGTTCTGAGGCTCGCAGGGCTTCGATGACTTGGGTGGCAGCACGCTTGGGTTCGACATCCATCGAGACATTGATGGCGCGTCGCCCATCGCGACGATTGATGGATCGAAAGGCGAGTGTCTCTTCGACATCAGCCACATCGAGCAAGGGAACTTCAGCGCCGCTTGGAGTGCGGATGATCAGATCTTCAAGGTTGTGAACGTCCTCGCGTTGTTCTTCGGGAAGTTTGACGCGAACTTCGGTTTCGTTGGTCCCTCGGATCAGGCGCAGTGCCAATGATCCGAAGAAGGCACCTCGCAATTGTTCGCCAAGTTCTTCGTCGGTCAGACCGAGTGAACGCCCCTCAGGGCGCAAGTGGAAATCGTATTGGGTTTTGCCCTTGTTGTAGTTGTCGCTGACATCCTTGGCGTTGGCGTACAGTTGGACTCGATCGACGAACGCCGTGGCCGCTTTTTCCAGCACTTCGATGTCGCTGTGACTGAGGTCAATGCTGATGTCACGGCGGTGACCACCTGGGCCACTCTCCGCTTCGAACGTGACTTGGTTCACACCGGGCAAATCACCGATGTGTTCTCGCCACAGTTCGATGACTTGGTTGGCGGTCATGTCACGCTGGTCTGGTGGCTTCAACACGATTTCCACGTCGATGAAACTTTGCCCGCGGACATTGGTTTTGATGCCTTCGGCGACCTCATACAGGTTGTGTTCATCAAACATTCGGATGCTGGCCTGGGTCACCGTGTCAGCGATTTTCGCGGCCTGGGCCTGAGTCGTGCCAACCGGCATTCGCACGCCGGCTTCGATTTCATCGGCCGACACCTCGGGCATCAGAATCAACCCCATGTGTGCGCTGGTCGCATAGCCACCGATGACCACAAACAATGCCAAGGCAAGCGAAGCGGTGACGTATCGATGCCGAAGGCTGACGACCAGGATGGGACGATAAAAGAATTCAACCAACCGGTTGAACGCTTGGCTGAATCGCTGTTGGGCATGATGCAATCGGCCGCCAATTCCGTTGCGTTTGCGATCTGCGTCGCGAGCGTGGGCCAAGTGAGCAGGAAGAATGAACAGGGATTCAACCAACGACAGCGACAGCACGATGATCACGACGACCGGCAGTGGGCCCCAGAACTTGCCCGTCTCGCCGGGGATGAATAGCAGCGGGACAAATGCGACGATGTTCGTCAGGATGCTGAAAGTGACCGGGCCGGCGACCTCTTGGGTGCCTTGAACGGCGGCCGCCTCGTGATCCTGGAGTGTCTGTCGTTTTTCGTAAACGTTTTCTCCCACCACCACGGCATCATCGACGACGATGCCCAAGACGACCAGGAAACCGAACAGCGAAATCATGTTGATGCTGACACCGGCGGCCGGCAGTAGCAGCACGCCGCCGATGAATGAGATGGCCATGCCTGTCATCACCCAGAATGCCAAGCGGAATTCTAGGAACAGCGACAGAATCACCAGCACAATCACAACCGCCATCGCAGCGTTCTCTGCGACCAGCATCAATCGCCGACGGAACTCTTCGGCGTTGTTGCTGTCGATTCGCCACTTCACACCAGGTGGAAGCGCGGATTCAAATTCTGCCATCGTCTCGTGGACCGCTTCCGCCACATCGATGGGAGACTGCGAACCGACACGAAAGATATCGAGTTCAACCGACGGCGTTTGGCTGAACTGAGAGTGGAATCCAACGTCTTCGAATCCGTCGCGAATTGTGGCAATGTCGCCCAGAGTCACCATCGGGCCATCGCGTCCGGAGACGATTTCAATGCCAGCGAACTCTTCCGCCCATTGCTTGCGAGCTTTGACGCGGAGCAGGATTTCACCCGCGGTGGTCTGCACTGATCCCGCCGCCACGTCTTGGCTGGATTCGCGAATGACCTGAGCCACGTCAGGCAGCGTCAGTCCGTATTCGCGCAGGCGTTGCCGCGGGATTTCGACATGGGTCACATACGCCGGAACGCGGCGCAGTTCGACTTGCGTGATTTGTTCTTTGGATTGCAGTTGATCGCGAAGTTGTTCGGCCAGCTTTCGAAGGGCCCAAATATCGATGGGGCCATAGATCGCCACCTGCATCACTTCTTGTTGGCGTGATTGCAGGCGGACCTCGGGTTGTTCGATTTGATCCGGGAAGGTGCGGATTCGACTGACCGCTTGGTCGACATCCTGCAGAACCTTCATGCGGTTCTCGCCGGCGACCAATTCGATCAGGACTTCCCCCCGTCCCTCCCGAGCTTCGCTGGTGAGTTCACGAATCCCTTCGACGCCGCGAACGGCTTCTTCGATTGGACGCAGAATCCCCTGCTCGACTTCCTCGGGAGCGGCCCCTGGGTAGCCGACGGTCACTTCGACGATGTCGAGTTGGAACTGCGGGAAGACCTCCTTCTGGATCGCGAAGGCAGACCAGATCCCACCACCGAGCAACAGCAGCATCAGCAGGTTGGCTGCAATCGCATTGCGAGCCATCCAGGCGATCGGGCCACCCTCCGGAACCATTTTCGACAACGAGGTCACTCGGTTGCCCTCTCAGTTTCGTCAGAGTCCACGTTCGGGTCGGCTTCCTCAGTCGTGATCTTCCGCAGTCCAACTCCATTGGCCACGGTTGCCAGGGTCGTGATCACGATGTCTTCGCCCGCTTCGATCCCGTCGCGAATGTAGGCGTACTCTGCATCCCGAAAGACAACCTGCGTTTCCCGAATCTCGAGTTGTTCGTCTTTCATGACCCAGACGGTGTCTTGATTGCGAACGTAGTCGCGTGGCAATCGCACGACGTCTTGGATTTCGCGGCCTTCGATTTGGGTTTCGATCAACGTGTCGAGAATCAATGGCGGCGCCTTGGATTCACGACCGAGTGGATCCGGCACGGTGATCAGAACGCGGGCCAGGCGTGTTTGTTGATCGAGAGTGCCAATCAGCCGGGCGACCCGCCCTTCTCGCTCGACGCCTGGACCCCAGGCATCTGGGTGTCGAAGGATGACTTTGGAACCTTCGATCGAAACGTCATCCTCCGCTGTCTCGGGGAATTGAACCCAACGCAGAGTCCGCACCGGAACAGCGGCCATGATCCAGTATTCGTCCAGACCAATCAGGCGGCCGAGTTCGTCCCCGGGACCAACTTGTGAACCGATGTTGACCGAACGGGAAAGAACATGAGCGTCGAAGGGAGCGGTGACCTCCGTCCGATCAAGATCCAATTGGGCGCGTTCCATCGCGGCCTTGGCTGCGGCCATCTCCGCTTTGATGGAAGCGATTTGTGGCTCACGCAACACCAAGCCTCGGTTGGTGTCGTCAATGGTGCCCTCGAGCATTTCCAGCTCTTTCACGGCCAACCGCTGGCGAGCCTGTTCGATTTCCCACAAGGCATCTTTCTGCAGCAATTCACTGTTGCTGATCGAGATTGCATTTTCGAAATCGGCTGGATCGATCCGCAGCAGGCGCTCGCCTTGACGAACCATGCCGCCGGGAATGAATTCCGGGGAAAGTTCGATGACTTGTCCGCTGACGCGCGGGCTGACGGTGATGTCCTGGGCGGGTTCGACCGTTCCAAGCACCACCACTTGAGGTGAATAATTGCCTCGTTCCGCTGGGATGGTTTCCACCAAAGCCGCCGATTTTCGGGTGGCATTGATCTGCTGGGCGGTGGGTTCGGTTCGGTTGATCACGAACACCGCAGCGGCGGACGCTCCCAAAATGGCCAAGCAGGTGATGATGGTTCCTAGGATGCGAAGCCAGCGCCACTGAGGTCGCTGTTTCGACGCATCATTCATCGACAACGGTCTCCGGAATGATTTCCACGGTGGATTCCAATAATTCAAAGTCTTGCGAACGGGTGTCAAAATCGCCGGCCAACGCCAAGTACAGCGAGACGCGAATGAGCACCAAGTCTAGTTGAGCGGAAAGCAGTTCGCGCTGCAATCTTTGCTGGGCGGTGATCGCACTGAGCACATCCAGGTAAGTCGCGTCGCTGATCAAGTACTGCTCACGCAATTGCTCGGATGATTGGCGAGCCAGTTCGACCTGATTTACCAGGTGTTCAATGCGTTCGAGTTGGTACCGTTCCTGGGCCAGTGCGTCTTCCACCTCGCTGAAAGCGTTCAGCATGGTTTGCCCATAAATATTGAATAGTTCGCGTTTCACCGCCGCATTTCGGTCGACTTCGGCTCGACGTTGCCCACCGTCGAACAGAGGGGCGATCATTTGTGCACCAATCGAAACAAACCAATCGCGGAACACAGTCTCGGGGGATTCCGACACATTCAGCAGAGAGCCGGTGAGGTTGATCCGCGGGTACTGGGCACTGATCGCGGATGCGAGGTCTCGATCGGCGGCACGGAAAGCCAGGTAATCGCGTCGAACATCCGGACGGCGTTTCAGCAATTCCGACGGCAGGCCCGTGGACGGTAGTGGTGGCAGGGCCGGCAGATCGGACCCGGGGTCGTATTCCGCGGCTTGAGGCATTTCGCCGAGCAGGACAGCGAGTTGATGTTCCAGGACTTCGATCCGGACCTTTTCCACTACCGTTTGTTCCAGCGTGGCTTCGACCAGTTGGCGTTGCCGCAGCACATCGGGGCTGCGAATCAGTCCCGAGGCGAAACGAGCTTCCTGCAGTGCCAGTCCCATTTCGTTGTTGTCGAGTTGTTCGTTGAGCAATTCGATCTGAGCGTGGCCTTCGATCAGCGAGAACCACGTCCGAGCGATCTCAGCCGACAGTGTCAGCGCGATTGCCTGGTAGTCTTCTCGCGTGGCAGACGTCCGCAAGCGTTCCGCGTCGACACGAGATTCGATTTCGCCCCACAAGTCGACTTGGTACCCCGCGTCCAATCCCCAGATGAAACTGGAGCGATCACTGCCCGGACCCATGGTGCTGCCATAGTCCGCAATGCCATTCAAGTCGGGCCACAGATCCGAGGCTTCGCGTCGTGTCACAGCCCGTGCCGCATGCAATCGTTGCAGTGCCGCCGCGAGAGTGAAGTTGCCTTGCAACGCGACTTCGATTTCGGCGTTGAGTGTCGGGTCGTTGAAACTGGTCCACCAGCGGTCTGGTTGAACCACTTCACCTTCTGCGGAAAACGGAGGCGGCGTTTGAGATTGAAACGTCCAGGTGTTGTCTGGGTTGGCGCAGCCCGCACCGACCAGCAGCAACGCAATCAGCCACCGGGCGGGTAGGAACCTCGCTAATCGAACCATAGACATGAAAGTGGAACTACCGGATTCGGTGCTCCGAAATCCAGGCCAATCCAGGTCTTGTTACAGGCCTCCAGCCTCATTTGTCCTGTTTCACGACGGTCGACAAGGCGATCACCGCCCAGGCACTTCCCCAGTCGTCTGCCGTTGGGGTGGTCGCACCCTTCGCGGAAGCCTTGGTGCCCGGCACTTTCCAGCGTCCGTTGGCTTCCTGTGTCGTGACCAGGTACTTGGCGGCGTGCTCCAGAGCGTTTGAGTCCGCGCCCGAGATTGCCAGGGCATGCAGGGCGTATCCGGTGCCCAGAGCATCACTGCCCTCGTTTAACTTCCAGCCCCAGCCACCATCGTCGTTTTGGTGCTTCAGCAATTTCGCTTGCCATCGCTGCGTCGCGGTTTGAGTCGGGGGCTGATCGGTCAAATGAGGTTCCATCTGATGAGCGAGCAACAGTCGAGTGGCCAAGTACTCCGCTGACTTCGGCTGTTCGATGGAATCGATGAAATGAACCGCCGTGGCAGGATCAAACTCGACCGGTTCACGCATCAAGGCGAGAGCGGTCCAAGCGGTCGTTGTCGCGGTGGTCTCATCGGTCGGTCGCCGCTGGGCGGGGAGTTGCCCGCAGGCTCGCCACGATCCGTCTTCCGATTGTTCCTTGAGTAACTTTTGGGCAAAGCGTGCTCGCCAGTCTTTCTCACCGAGGGCTGATTGGCCTGGGGGGGCAGATGCCCGGGGCATCGCCAACAAGAGCTGCGTCATCGTGTCGATGTTGGACGCCATGGTCGCGGAGTGATCCACGTCGGCTTTCTGTGCCGGTTTGACGAAGTTGACCACATCGGTCGACCATCGTCCCCAATGGGCAAGGTTGCTGAGACGAACGGGGACGCCTGATTGTCGGGCAGCTTGGTGACTCCAGATCAGCGTGGGGACTTGGTGGCAGGAAACACAGCCACGTCTTTCGATCCAGCGTTCACCGGCCTGTTCGACATGCTGCAATCCCTTTTGGATCGTTCGCGTGGTGTCCGGAAAGGGGGGCGTGTCTTGCGAGTATGCAGACTGGCCGTTCTGGATCGCACCACCAGCCCCAAGCAACACACCCAACGCAGCAACGCGGAAAAGAGGATTCATCGGAGCGACTCGCAGATGGGAATGGACGCGGGGGCCAACCATCCTATCGCGACCGAGTGAGGCACGCTGAAGAAGTTCATCGGATCACGGTGGAGATTGACCGGACAACTCGTTTGCAATCGGACCCCGATCAGGCGTCGAGAATCTCAACAATGTTTTCAGTGGGACGACCGATCGCTGCTTGGCCGTTGTGGATCACGATCGGACGCTCGATCAATTTGGGATGCTCCACCATGGTCGCGATCCATTGTTGGTCGGTCAGCGTTTGTTCACCCAGGTTCAATTCTTTGAAGAGGGGTTCCTTTTTGCGAACCAAGGCTTCCGCTGGGATGCCCAGCAGCTTCACGATCTCGATGAGTTTCTTCTTGCTCGGCGGTGTGTCCAAGTATTGGATGACTTCCGGTTCGATGCCGTGTTCTTCGAGTAGCTGCAGAGCTTGACGAGACTTGGTGCAACGTGGGTTGTGGTAGATCGTGGTCATGCGGTGGACGAGAGAGGAGTGGAAAGCGATGCCAGTGAAATCGAAACGAGCTGGAGGAATATCAGAAACGCTGAGTTGAGATCGTTCAATCCCGGTTGGCGAGCACTGGCTTTCTTCTGCCTGGCCACAAGTCCCACCGGCAACCACTGCTTTTGAGATCACAAGCTCTTGTGGGAACTGTCAGACATACAGAATTCACAATCGCGAATGGGAATCATCGAGTGAGCAGCGGTTCGATCCAGACGCCCCAATCGCCACCGGTGCCGTTGCCTCCATCGGTCACTTTCAGCGTGAGAGTTTGGATTTGGCTTACATCCAGGTCAAACGTCTTGCCTTCGCCCGCGGTCACGCGAGTGGCTTTCCAAAGTGATTTTCCATCACCAAGGATCTCAAAGTCGACTTGCCCAAACAGGTTGCCTTGAATACCACAGCGACCGCGAAAGCGTTTCCACTTCTTTTCGATCGGATAGGCATGTTTCGCGGGTGCATGGGCGTAGATTCCATGCGCAAAGTAGTCGCCACCCAGCGACAGCAAACGCTGTTTGTCTGGGACGGAATTGTAAGTTGGCCGCAGCCAACCCACCTCGGCGGTTTGTGGGCGAATCGTTGAGAGCCAAACGGAGTTTGTGTCCGAAGGAACCTGATTTGCATCGATTGAAATCGCTGGTTCAAGCGTCTGAAAACGATCCAGCACACGTTGGCCAATTTCCATGAGGTCAGGATCCGAGCTAGCGATCTCACTGAGTCTCGCCTTGGCGTTGTCGACCGTTCCGGTTTGCAACTCATCCATCACTGGTTTCAGTTCCAACTCCAGTCTTGCGACGGACAGATCGGGGCTGCCATCGGCGTTGACGCTGTACCGAAGGGAACGTGTGCTTGTCGTCCCGTTGATGTGGCACGACACAAGCCGCAGTTCGCCGGACGTTTTGGGACGAAGGGGGCCGCTGTGCAGTGCGAATTTTCCGTTCGGATCGGGAACCGCGGACGCGGTGGTGGCGTCGTAGTCACCGCCTCCATCGGGATCGAAGTAAGCAACCACTGCATGGGCTGGGAGGGTGCCGCTGACCTGTCCGGCGACTTGAACCGAACGTCGAGGTCCAGCCGAAACGAGCAAGTGTTTGAAGTCAGTCGCTGGGCGGTCGTGGATGGACCGGGGGACCTGTCGGTTGAAGACTGGATGAGCAGCCAATCGCAGCGCATGAGTTTGCGTTAGAAACGTCCCCTTGCCTTCGCCACGCAATTGTTGGGCATAGGTTCGATTGCCCGCTCCCATCAGTGCCGTCCCGCGTTCGGCTTCATCGGGACGTTGGCGACAATGCGGCAGCGAAAGAGCGTGACCCAGTTCATGGATCACGCCTCCAATGAAGATGGAGTTGTGGCGACCGATGGTGATGCGTCCGTACTCACCATCTCGGATCGGGGTTGGGTCACGAAAACGACGAGGATCGAGAATCTCAGAATCGCATTGCCAGGCAGTTCCCGACAAGTGATTTCCACCGCCGTAGTAAGGGCTGTGATGTGAGATCTTGCTGGCGACCGGATCGTAATCCATCAAGTTGCAAAACAGCAGCAACACCGAGGCGTCGGCATCGATCCCGCGTTGGCGCAACACCGGGATCACTTCCTCTCGAATTCGTCGACCATCGGGTTTGTCGTAGTCGGTCTCTTCGCCCACCACATCAATGATGTCGACTTGTCCACGTTGGTTCCGCAGCACATGCATCGACCGATTGGCAAAGCCATGCCGTTTCAGTTCACGCTCGTAGAACCCGGCGGTTTCCTCCACGATTCGGCGGATGCGAGAGCTGTGATTGGCCGCGGGAGGACGGTCGCGAGGGGTGAAGTACACGACGACAACGCGGCCGGGCGAATCAATTGGATCCGCTTTGACCGCCTGACCGATCCGTTTGCGAGCCATGGTGATTGACGGTGCCGAGGCCTGCATCCGAACGATGGCAGGCGACTGGCCTGCACATTCATGGATGTCCCCTGTGATCGCAGCCACGATCCCAATCAAAACGAACAGCGTGGAGGGCTTCATGGGCGAGGATTACGCTCTGCTTCCGGAGGGAGATCAATGGTCGGCGGGCATCAAGAAAGACCATGATCTACCACGCAGGGCAGGCTCATCAAGGGGCGAAAGCCTCGCCAAGAGCATCAATCGCCATCAGGGGTTTCTGAATCTTCCGGTTCTGGATCGGAGGACTCGGAAGCTGGCAAACCGAGCCGATACGCTTTCACAATCGCTTGCCGGCTGTAGTCGATCGATTCGCCCAGGATTCGTGCGGACTCTTGGCTGGCGTGGAATCCCTTGCTGTTTTCGCTGGCGATGTAGTCCAGACGCCACATCGCTTTGCGTTGCAAATCGCGAATGGGTTTGAGTTGTTCTTCGGTCGCGCCGGCTTCTTGGATTTCGATGATCGCGTCCAGCATTTCTGTCATCGCACTGGCCGCGCGGTCGATGAGGGCTCGTGTTCGGTCTTGGATCACATCGACACGAGCTTTGATCTCAGCCTCGGGAACCTTGTGGCAGGTTTGGCAAGCCTTGTTGATGTTCATCATGGGGCTGCGAACCCAGTGGCTGCTGACCTTGGTGGCGCCGACCTTTTCGTAGGGCATGTGGCAATCACTGCAGCTGACACCGGCTCGGGCGTGAATGCCTTGGCTCCAGAGTTCGAACTCCGGGTGTTGGGCTTTGTAGACTTTTGTGCCGGTCGTTTTGTGGACGTAGTCGTAGAACTCGCCGCCATCAGGGAACGTGGTGGCGTCCCATTCCGCCTCGAGGTTCTCCATCTTCAGGCCGTTGCTCCAGGGGTAGGTCAACGTCATCTTGTTCGCACAGTAGTACTCCACGTGGCACTGGCCGCAGACGAATGATCGCATCTCTTGGCGAGTCGCCATGGTGTTCGGATCGTAGACGCCTTGCTTGCCGCCATCTCGCCAGGCCTGGACGCTGGGGAGGTGTGGGACCTCGGCGTCGCTTTTGGCGAGTTTGTCGATGCCCAAGATGAATCCGGGGCGAGTGACTCGTATCGCCATGGTTTCAGGTTCGTGGCAGTCCACGCAAGAAACAGGATGGGCACCGCCGATGTGAGGATCGCCGCTGGCGTCAAATCCATCAGGTGTTTGGTCAATTTCAGCGTGCACTTCTTCGTACTTCTTGGTGCTGACCGCACGGAAACCGGCCAAGACCGCTTCCTGTTGAAAACCATCGGCCAGGGATTTCGCGTCCGTCGGTTTGCCCTGTTCTTCCAGTCCAATGCGTCGGTACGTGGCGGCGATGGACGCGTGGCAATGCAAGCAAGCACCGGATTGCTGAACGTCGGTCACTCGCTTGGTGACTTCTTGGTCGGCCAACATGTGAGCGTGACCGCGTGCTTCGCGATAATCGATGCTGAAGGCATAGCCGGCGAACAATCGTTTCAGCCAGGGGGACTCTTCCAGTTTGCTGGGTGGGAGAGCGTGGTTGCCGCCGAAGTCGGTGTAGTCGTCGTCAACGGTTTTCAGGTAGTCCTCGTATTGCTGCGGGAAGTTCAGACCCCAAGGTTCTGGGTCCGTGCTGATTTCTGTGACCTCCACCACTCGGGTGAAGGGCACCCGGGCTTCCTGTTTGCGTTCGAAAATGTTGACCAGCAACGCGACAACGCCAAACGTTGCGAAAGCGGTCAGTGCGGTCAATAGAATCAGCCATCCGAAGCTGCGTGGTTGCTGATCGGACATGACAAACCTTTGCGAACGAAGATTGAAAGAAGAGGTCGAATAGAAAGAACGTCAAAGAACGAGGTTGATACCGAAAGCGGTGTCAACGCGGATGCATCCAGTCCACTTTGCCGTGGGCGGCGTGGCCGACGTCGGCATGACAGTGGACGCAGTTCTGCATGTCACCCTGCGGGGTCGCTGGCAGCAACGCATGCACAAAATCACGGTGACAGTCCACACAGGTGCTCTGAGTGACTCGGCGGTTGCGTGGTTTGATTTCAATCGGATCGGAGTAGCCACCCATGGTGAATGCCAACGAGTGGAAAAATCCGTTGTCACCTTTGACGATCCATTTGCCGATTTTGTCATGCGGCAGGTGGCAGTCATTGCAAACGGCAACATGGTGGTGAGAACTCTGCTGCCAGGAATCAAAGTGCGATTGCATCACGTGACAATTGACGCAGGTTTCAGGATTGTTGCTCAGGTAACTGGCGCCTTTGCCGTAACCGAAAGTGAACGTGCCGATACCGGCGAGCAGTCCCAGGGCGACGCAGAAGAGCATCGCGATTCTGGGGAACCGTTTCTTTCCAACATTCGTGCTTGGCGTCGGTTCCGATGGATCGCCGGTGGCAGATCGCATGATGATCCATTCCTTTTGCGTGATCCAAGCAGGGCGGATGCTGACTCGCTTGGTGAGCCGAAATGTAGCAGTTTCGCGGGAGCGGGAAACAGCTCATGAGTCAATATTTGCGTGCAAACGCGCAACTTGAACCAAGCCTCTCGAGCGATGTTCACCTGGTGTGCTCATTCGCTCGCTTTGGATGCTGGGGTGTGCTGACTCGTCGCACTTTCATAACCAGACGGTGCACTGAGGAACCGATTGTGTGTGTGAACACGTTGCGTCGGCGTGCCATCGGCTGCGACGAGTTCGCCGCCGGATTCGCACCATCCCAAGATCCCCGAGCGGTAGTTGCGTGCCTTCATCCCGCGTCGCAAACAACGCTGAGCGAAGATCCAGCTGCGGCCGCCGATGGTGCACGAGGCAACCACGGTTCGATTTTCGAACTCTTTCTCCCGTGACCGGAATTCGTCGTCGGAGATGGAGCCAGGAATATGAGACACACTCCTCTCGGGTTCCGATCGAACGTCGACGAGCACGATCGTTGGATCGTTCTGTTCCAATCGTCTCGCTAGCTCCTCTGTTGAAATGTCTTCCACGCGATTCCAACCGAGGACGGGTGCGATCCGGTTGAGCCAGAGGACAAACTGTTGCGACAACCAAATCATGCATGATTCCTAACGAGGCGAATCGCCAACCAAACGGGAGTGGGCAAGGGGATACATTGTCGGTTGATCGAGGATCTGGAAAAACCAGAAAATCTCTGAGTTTGGCGTTTGACTCTCCCTTTGGAGGAGGCCGTAGGATGGCGGGAATGTTCAGCATAGGCGAATTTTCGAAGATGACCGGACTGACGATCAAGTCCCTCCGGTTTTATCACGAGCAAGGCGTTTTGACGCCATGTCGCGTCGAAGTGGGAAGCGGGTACCGCTACTACTCGGAAACGCAGGTCGACACGGCACGGGTGATTGCGCAGCTTCGTGAACTGGGATTCTCTGTCGCTGACGTTCGTGAAATACTGAGCAACCACAGTGACGATGCCGACATGGTCGAACGTTTGAGATTGCAGCGAAATGCAATCAAAGAGCGGATCAAGAAGGATCGCGACATTGCAGGGTTGCTCGATCAAATCATTGTCCATGAAACCGAGGCAACCCGAACGATGAACCAGACCAGCTACGCCGTCGAGGAGAAGAACGTCGACCCGTGTTTGATCGCGAGCATTCGCATGCAGGGGGCCTACCGCGAATGCGGCAAAGGATTCGCGAAAATTGGACGTCGAATGGGACGTTTCATCCATGGCAAACCCATGTTGTTGCACCACGACACCGAATACAAAGAAGATGACGCCGACTTCGAGGCTTGCATGCCGGTGAAGAAAGGTGAATCAAGCGACGAGATCATCGTCCGAGAACTGCCTGGCGGACGAGCCCTGTCGTTGATGCATCTAGGACCGTATGAGGAGATCGGTCGGTCCTACGAAAAGATCATGAAGCACGCGAAAACGCAGTCGTTGGACTATCACGTTCCCACGCGAGAGATCTATCACAAAGGGCCCGGCATGATTTTCAAAGGGAATCCGAAGAAGTACCTCACCGAGATTGTGTTCCTGATCTCGAGCGGCGCTTGATGGATGTCCGATCAGCTCACTGACCTATCACCCGAAGACCAACCATGAACGATGCCATCGCTGCGTTTCTCTCCGTACCAACCTTTGCTGTTGCGGGAGCTTCCGCTCGCCAGCACAAGTACGGAAACAAGGTCTTCCGAGCTCTGATTGGATCGGGGCGGATCGCGTACCCTCTCAATCCGATCACGGAGGAAATCGAGGGGCATCAGGCGTACCCGCGGATCCAGGATTTGCCGACGGTGCCGGAGGCCGTTTCGATCATCACTCCGCCGGAGGTGACTCGCAAAGTGGTCGCTGACGCGATCGAAGCGGGGGTGCGTCACCTGTGGATGCAGCCCGGTGCGGAGGACGACGAAGCCAGCCATGCGGCTCGCGAAGCCGGGCTCACCGTGATCGACGACGGCAGTTGCATCTTGGTGCTGCTCGCTCGCGAATGACGTGCGCGTCGCAGGGGTTTGGGGGGGCAGCATGGACGGTCGACGTTGCAGGCTAGTTCTCGATCGAGTAGCCCGCGTTTTTCCAGGCACTCATGCTGCCGGGAACGTTGTGGACACGCTGAAATCCGTTCCGTTCCAAAACACTCGCGGCAATGCTCGCCCGATACCCACTGCCGCAGTAGACCGCGACTGGATCATCGCGGTTCAAATCCAACTCGCCGTTGACACCGTCTCTCATCTCGGCGACGTAGTGGTGCTTCGCTCCTGGGATTCGGTTGGATTGGAATTCAGAAGGCGAACGAACGTCCAGGATCTGAAATTCGCTCGGACGTTTCTTCAGATCGTGAACGGTGAGCTGGGGAGTCATCGAAAGTGGGAGGCCAGCATTGTCCCAGGCCTTCATGCCGCCGACGAGATAGCCTGCGAAACGACGCAACCCAACGATTGCGAAGTGCCAAGAGACCCAGTCCAATCGAGTGTCATCCTCAACAACCAGCAAGATCGGCCGATCGTAGTCGAGCATGTCGCCGGCCCAGACCGACAATTCAGGTCGATCACCTAAGTTCATCGCACCGTCAATGTGGCCTCCTCCGAACGCAAGCATTTGACGTGTGTCGACCAGTTGTGCTTCACCGGACTGGATCGCCTGTTGAAATTGTTTGGGAGGCAGGCCTGGAACAACGGGGGCACTGCCAATCAATTGGGGCCCCTTCGCATTGATCTTTTTGAGGATCGGATAGTGATGAGGAACCGGAGGGGCGCCCTCGCTGACAAACTCTGCGAATTCATCGAAGTCCTGATGCTGCAAGAACGCATTGTGTTTGCGTTCCTGGCCGATGGTCGTCATCGGCCGCTCACCGATGTTGGCTCCACACGCGGAGCCCGCACCATGGCACGGGTAAACGATGACGTGATCGGCGAGACTCAGGTAGTAGTCGCGGAGCGTCGAGAACAGTTGCTGGGTGAGTTTGTCGGTTTCCTCGGATCCCAACAAATCGGGGCGACCGGCGGATCCGACAAACAACGAGTCACCGCTGAGCACGCCCCATGGATCACTCGGTGAATCCGAATCAGCCAGCTCATAGGAGAGGTGTTCTGGAGTGTGCCCCGGGGTATGCCGAGCCGTGAGCGTGGTGGATTCAAAGCCAAACGAATCTCCGTCATGAACTTTCTGAACATCGAATTCATAGCTGGCATCGCCTTCACCGCTCGCGAAAATTTTCGCGTTGCCGAGTCTGGACTGAAGCTCACGCGATCCACTCATGAAGTCCGCGTGAATGTGAGTCTCGTAGATATGCGTGATCGCGACGCCGTGCTGGCGGCTGAGACGGATGTAGGATTCCACGTTGGGTTGAGGGTCGATGACCGCGGCGATTCCCGTGCTGTCGTCACCGACCAGGTAGGACAGTTGTGCAATTCCCTCGGTTTGAATCGTCTCAAAGATCATGGTCATCAGACACACCTGAATGTCAGGGAAAGGTTGTCGGAGGAGGCGGCCCAGCGAGGTTCGTCTCTGAACGTCGCTGGACTCGGCAGTAGCGAATGAACCACCGCTGGAGTTCCGAGAGGGTCAGTTCGCGGTTGCTTGGGTTCGGGAGTCGACGTATTGCTTCACGAACTGCTCCAGTTCGGGCTTGTCACACTCGAACCCCATTTCCTTCGCTTGCTCGAGTGCTTGGTCGCCCGAGATACCCTGCTCCACCGCGGTGTGCATCATCATCATCGCCCCGGCCCGCTTGCCGCTTTTGCAGTGGGCCAAGACCGGCTTGGGAAGCGACTGGTACTGCTCTCGGAATTGGTCCACCGTCTGTTCGTCCATTCCATCCATCGAGACTGGGACGTGCAGGTACTTCAATCCGGCCGATCGTACGACTTCACCTTCCGCGTCCGGGGCCAAAGGCTGTTCCTCTTCTCCGGCGGTGCGGAAGTTGATGACGGATTGAAAGCCCTCCTCCGGCAATTGCTTCAATTCGTTTTCGCTGGGCTGGGCTCCAACGGTGAGTTGATCGTTGAATTTCATTCGATTCGACATGGTTGATTCCTTGTGCGGGGATTGGGTGGGGTGCAAGCTCGAAAAACGAGCCGCGGATTCTGCCTGGAGTCGACGCAACTGGCATTCCAGATCCGGCCGTGAAAAGGCCCTCGGATGCGTGGTGAATGAGCTTTGGCCGCGGGAAACGGGGCCAGAGCGTGATGGAGAGACTGTGCTTTTTGCTGTCTCACTTGTGTGACCATCAGCGCACATCGGGGCGATTGTTTCGCGAAATTCCAGTTTGAACGCTTTGGCACCAAGATTGCGATTTTGGTGGCTGGGTCACCGCTACCAGCGATCGGGCGATGCCATTGGTCAATTGGGATCGCATTTCATTTCTAGGAGTCGAAGTCATGCGCAATGTTTTGCTAGCCATTGATGGGTCGAAGCCATCGGAAGAAACGGCGAAATTTGTTGCTCGCCTTCCCCATTTTGATCCTGTTGATCTGACCGTGGTTTCGGTGGTGCACCGGCGGTTTGTTCACGCCAGCTATTCAACCAACGAGTTGATTGAAAAGGCCTACGAACAGGACCGTGCGAACGCCATGAAGAGCCTGGAGCGAGTGGCGCTCCTGTTTGAGGGTGCCAACGTGCAGGTGAAGACGGAACTGCTCGAAGGGGTGGTCGGTGAGTCAATTGTTGAAAAGGCCAAGGAGATCAAAGCCGATTTGGTGGTGGTGGGAGCGACGGGGCACTCCCAGATCAGCCGCATGTTGCTGGGAAGTATCAGCGACTTCGTGGCAACCCACGCACCTTGCAGTGTGTTGGTGGTTCGTCCAGAAGGGTTGCCAGCGAATGGGGAGCCGCTGAAGGTTTGCCTGGGATACGAGGGCACCGGTCCCTGCCAAGCTGCGCTCGAAGAGCTGATGGAAAGCCCTTGGCGAGGTCAGACCGAATTGAACGTGGTTCTGGTGGCGGCTTGTCTGAATGAAGTGTACGCCGACTCGAACTGCGTTGAGCACTACAAAAAGGAATTGGCCGGCGCGAAAGAGCAGCTGGAAGAGGTGTCGGATCATGTGACCACCCACTTCCTGGAAGACGTTCACTACGGCGAAGCCATCACTCGATTCGTGGAAACACACGGGATCAATCTGGTTGTCTTAGGTGAAACGCCTCGTTCGCAGTTCAGCCGATTCTTGTTAGGAAGCACTTCGCAGTACGTGCTGCGTCATGTGCCCTGCAGTGTGTGGATCACTCGGAATCGAATGATCGAAGGTCTGAAGCACAAACGTGTGGAATCCAGTTCCAAAACAGCACTCAGCTGAATGGCGGAGGATGGACGAAGCGTTCCTACGAAAGTGCCTGTCGTTCACTCGACGGGCACTTTTTGTTTGAACTTTGTGGACTGAAAATGGGCCTTTGCAGGCTCGGTGAACGAGCCTGCTCAGCGGCCAGGCATGGCACACCGAACAGGCGATGGTTGGATCTCGCTGAGTGACGGGCTCAGGTGCCGGTCATGGATTGCTCAGCAATCTGACGGTGAGCTTGGACGCGATCTTCTTTGTCGCGAACGATCAGCACGCTGCAGTCTGCATGGCGAAGCACGTAACGTGAGGTGCTGCCCAAAAACACGCGGGTGAGCAACCCACTGTCGCTGTCGCCCGTCACGGCCAAGTCGCAACCATGCCGCCGCGAATATTCAACCAAGGCTTCGCCAACGTGGTCGGCTTCGACCAAGTGTGTCTCCGTGTTCAGGCTCAGGGCCTGCAGTTTGGTTTCAAAATTCAAGATCTGAGTTTGAGCTTGTTCGTACTGCGACTCCCAAATTTCCGAAGCGTGCCGACGCAGGTCCTGTCGATAAAACGTGAACCGATCCAAGATGCGAACCAGGTGGATCTCAACGTTGGGACGGACTTTGAGTTCTTTCAGCCACAACAGCATGCGTTCGTCTTCCGGGTGTCCCGAAAGCGCCAGCATGATTTTCTGCAATCCTGGTTCCACGCTGGCTTCTTTGGGGGAACGCACGACCAGGGCACTGGTGTCGGCGTGAGTTGCCACGTAATCCGAAACACTGCCCAGCAAGACTCGTTCGATGGCCGAGTGACCAATGGCACCCAGCACGATCAGGTCGGCGTTGGACTGTTCGGCGACGTCCAGCAAGGAAGAGGTCGGGGGCCCAATTGGCACGTGGGTGTGCACCGAATGGACGTGATCTTGGGACTCCAAGTCCTTTGCCAGAATTGAAATCGCTTCTCGGTTGCGGTCGGTTTCAATGTCCAAGAACGCGCCGAAGTCCAAGGGCATCGCCATCGATCCAGTGTCAACCATCATGGGCGGAGCGACGACCGAAACCAAATCGAAATCAACGGGTTTTCGAAACGGCAGGTGAGATGCAAATTCGACAGCCCGCTGTGCGTAAGTCGAAGAATCAACAGCCAGTAGAATTCGCATCGTTCAGTTCCCAGAAAGAGAGTGTCCAGTTGGTATGACATCGCGAGGGTTCAGGACGATCCGGCTCGCAATGTTCGGGTCAGAGTTGCAACCTTCAGGCCATCGGGAAAATCAAGGAAACGGAACGAAATGTGTGACAGGATGGCACGCTTGCCAGGCGATCGCTGTGTCCCCGGGCTGTCCAAACGCACACAACCTCGAGAGCTCGTGCTCCGCCACGGACGGCTGCCTCAACCATCGTGATCGGATGCAGAAACGATTGCGAGTGAACGAGGTCAGTTGCACCTCGGAGGTCTTTCCCAAGAGCCGATCGATGACGTCGTCTTGAATATTGGAAGATGCCAGTCGGATGACGAATTGTGATCTATCCGCTGGTCAGACGTGAAAAAGGCTCCACGTTTGGATTCACGGGGTCGGGCCGTAAAAAGTTTGATCTGTCAAAACGCGTGATGCCCGACTTCCGAGCAATCCATCGGCTATTCGACCGTAGTGTCGTGCCAGGAGTGGCCGCAATGAACGCACATCCGGGCCAACGGCGTACGGCATAGTCGTTGGCAATTCCTACAGTAGTTCAGGAAGATTTGATCCAGCTCACGCTTCAATGCATTTTCACGCACCTCCTGCCTGCCCCTGACGAAACCTAAGTCAAAAATTCTTTCCGCCTCAGGATCCGCCGGCAATCCTCTGCGTTCAATCAATTGAAGTCGAAGACCTGGACTCGAACTATGATCGGATTTGAATTTCAGGTTCAGCGCAGAGACAGCGTTCTGCTCGACCTCCGTTAGCAGTCCGTGATAGTGCTCGATGACGTAATTTGAGAGGGGATCTCGGGTCAAATCCTCCAGAGTGATGTCCATGCCTGTGCCTGGCGATCGTTGCCTGAGTCTTGGTTTTTGGATCGAACGATATGGATCACGTCGTCGCCGCGAACGACTGACCACTTCAATAAACTCAGCTCGGCGACTCACGTGCATCCGCTGGTTCATCAGTATTGTGTGCTTAGTCTTCGAGCGACCGACCGAATTGCCTCTGCAACACTTCGTCGATGCCACCGGTCCGTTTTCTGCTCCCAGTGTAGCAGGATGTCGCGAATCAACACCGTTTGCCGTTGGTTCAGTAGTGCAAACTGCTCGTCTGCTCCCGACAGATGGAAAAGCACGGCACGAGAGATCTCGGGACAGTCGTCAGGATTATCCAATGGCAAGATTGTGACAAAGCACGGAGGCAAATAGAACCGCATTCCCAATGCATCCACAAAGCACAGTGCGCCAGCATCGACGTGACGCTTCAGATGGTCCGTACCGACAAGACGACGCCAATCGGTGAGTTCGTCCTGGGTTCGCGCTTCCTTGCGTTCGGTCATGGTGCCATAGTTGTCCATGACGATGGCCTCACGAAGAGATATCCCGCCTTCAAGAAGAGAGGTGCGGTCAAACATCTCTTCGGTGCGGCGTATTAGGTCAGTCGAAGAATTCATCCGTCTGCCTGACGGATAACGAATTGCGATCGATGGAGGCACAGGAGGTGCATGGATAGATCGTGCGTTGAACTTTGTCGCCGCACTGGGTTGGTCGGGGACGCGAATCAGGACGTCTGGTTCGCTAGAAAGAGTCTACCAGATACGATTCTTGGAATGCCCGGGACGCGGCAAGGCCGGGCAGGGACAGTTGAGCCAACTGCGAGCCAACTGGGGACAGAGCACTTTTCCGGGGTGCCTCGAAGAGATCGTGTTTCAAGTTGGCTTGTGGTTGCCTGCATGGAGAGCGGTTCCGGAGCGTCGCCAGCTGTTGAGCCCGTTCGCTCTGATCCGTTTCGGCTGCAGCGCCACTAGACCATCAGGCCAATCGGTGGCCGAACGGCAAAAGTCGAGCGTGAGGGGCGGCTAAGCGGTCGTCATCAACTCGCGTGCGCGACGTCGCAAGTGATACCGTCGCTGCGTCCGGTGACTGCGTATCGAATCAACGCTCTCGGGACGCCCGGCAACATTGCCGAACAGCTGGCCAAAGTTGCCCGCCAGTTCACACCAAACCGTCCCGTCCAGACCCAAACGCTTCAACACCGCCGCAACGGAAGCCGGCGTCGTGCCCCCTTTGCCTGGGATCGACTGACGGGCCGTCCAGTCCAGCAGTTCCAGGTAATCCACCAACGACATTGCCAGGAACCCCTTTTCGCTACAGCGATCACGAAGCGGCGACGGGTCAGGGCCGATTGGATCGGACGCTTCGTCGATGGTGAGCGGAGACAGGAACGCATCGGGACGGTTGGTTTGCCGATCCGGCCCTTCCTTCAGTGCTTGGGTGGCGTCCTGCGCCTGGGCAACGTCCTGCTGAGCTGCTTCGATCCGACGCTGCACCGACGTGTGATCGCTGGTTTCGAGCGTCTGGGCCATGGCTGCCCGAATCAAGTTCAAATCCACGTAGGCTGAGCACGCCAGCAAACTGGCTTCATCCACCAACCGTGTCGCTTTGTAGCGATCTTGAAAGAACCGGCCGCTCTCGTCTTCCTCGGCGTTGGCCCGCATCGAGACCCGCTGGCACAGCAACCGCATCCACCAACTCAGGCTGGACAGCCGTTGGCGAATCTCGGCCAGCTTCACTGGGCAGCCAGCAATGGCACGAATTTCTGGCTTGGTCGGCTCAGCCGGGCTGCCGTCGGGCTTGCGGTTGTGGGGACAGATTCGGCACCAGCGAGCGGCCACTTCCTCGTCACTCCAGGACGCCACGACATCGGGACGCGTACGAAGAATCAGGTGAAAGTGATTTGAGAGGATCGCGAAGCCCAGCAAGTCGATCCCAAACTCAGCCGCGAATTGGTGCAGCAAGTCTTCGATCCAAACCTTTCGATGATCGAAGTTCTTGCCGGAGACGGAATCATCGCCCAACAGGAAACAGCGGCGACAGGTGCGGTTCCAAACATGGGCCACCGCCACCTCATCGGGATCAAACACTTCACAGCGGGCAAGACGAACCATCGACGCAACCTCACAAAGAAGAAACCAGCGTCAAACTCCATCCAATCGTTATTTGTGTGTCCATCCCGAAAGTCAACCCGCGAAAAGGTGCTCTGTCCCTCAGCGTTGCATGTACCAAAGCAGCGTATCTCCGGCGTCCCATGCAGCGTAAGCCTCTGGGATGTGCCACCAGACGTAGACGACACGCCCAACGAACGAGGAAGCGACCAGAAGGACCGCCATCCCAACGATCAACCATGGCCGTTTGAGAATGGTCATGCAACGGAATCTTCGTCCGACGAACATCACCGGTCGCCGCGGGAGATCTTCCATTGTTAAAACGCTTGGCTCGGCGACTCGGGTGGTTCATTGGCGATTGCATCAGGGACGGGACGTTGAATCGGTGACACATTTGCAGCGTAGACTCGAACGTTGCTGAGCCTCTGAACCCACTGTTCCTCAAACAATCCATCGTGGTCGCGGTCAAACGAGACGATTGCATACTCGCGTTTCTGTTCGAATCGTGTGTCAATTCTACCGTCTGCGTTGCGATCTGAATACTGAATCGGACCTTGATCGAGCGTCGTCCAGTCTCGTCGCCATGTGGCCACGCCATCAATCTGTTCGCTTGCCCAACCGCTGACGTTGTCGTGGTACTGAATCCGTAGATTCGGGCCTCGCATCAGGTACATCGCGATCGAGCTCAAAAGCACGAGAGCAAGCCACGCGATTATGGAAAATCGTGCATTCATTTCTGAGGTCTAGCAAAATCTTCCGTCCAACGAACGTCGGACATCACGGGGCACGGAGAGTTGATGTTCCATTCTAGCAAGCGCCGCACGCCGTCCTCCCTCGCATCTCATGGTTCGTCGCGGTTTTCTGAGGCTCTTGATCGGCTCACTGAATTGAATAGCATAGAATCGATCTTGCTGCGAATCTCCTCTTCTTTGTCCAGTACGATCACGGCGTTCTCCAAATCTTGCTCTGCGACAAGGTCTTCCTTCTGAATCTGCAATTCATCTATCGCGTCAAATAGCTTGGCCAGTTCGATAGAACCTGGGATGTATCGGGCGGCGATTTCGCGATCATCGTCAGCTAGATAGCCACGTTGACGCATTGCTTCCGCTATGTCGTCAAAGCACGGGCAATCCATCGATATCTTTAATACGTCGTACTCTAGGTCGACGTTGCGAACGAATTTCTCGGGGGAATAAAAGATCGTGATTTTCAGTGGGCTGGGGCGAAACAGCTTCCAAACCAGGTTGCCGACGAATGAACGCGGTTGCGTTAGGGGCAATGTGATCCGCACAGTGTCGTCGACAGTACCGGCATCAAGGTCGCGGTGGCGGAGCAATTCCGCAATCGACTGCGCGTCCCATCTGTCGTCGGTCGGAACGTGAAACATCGGGACACTTTCCTCGTCGACGAACGGTTACATTAACCGGGTGGCGACGGTTGACGTTGATTTCAAAAACCGGCATGTTCGCCACTCCGGTTCAATGTTTTGTTATCCGTCGAGTATCAAGTTTGGAGGTTGGACGTCATGTATTGTGATTGATATGGTAAATGCGTCCGGCGTGAAGGTCTACAATGAACAAATCAATATTGCCCGGATAATCTCCCGGATCATATTTGAAGCATGAGTAAAATGTTCCGTTCCGAGTTATCGAAGAACGAATATTGTCGAAGTGTTCCGTAAGACCTGTTGCCTTGCTTTCGTCGTAGGACGAGAGCGCGAAAGAGAGATCCTCAGAGAATGCCGGGTCCAGCGGAGCCTCACGCCAATGTTTGGTTTCCCAATGATCGCGGTATGTTGGCCTTTTGGGAAAATCGGCAAACAGGCGACCGTCGGGAGCCTGAAGTCGCGAACGTACGGAATCCGGAAGTTTATACACTTCAAATGAGTAGCCATCGCCATTGAACGAACGTTCGGAATTGTACTCGAAGACTGGAGGCCCGAGAACGACCGAGGCATCGTAAACGTTGTTCAGGTACGAGCGGTATCCTGCGTGGTCGATCAATCGTGTGACCAACAGGAGCGCCGCGAAAAGCAAGACCGGAGCGGCAATCTGAATGCCCAGACTACGCCAGCGTTTTTTTGCAGCAGAGACGATCAACCAGGGGATACACCCGAGGACGCCCACGGCGACTGCAATCAACCAGATGAAAATCGACGTGTCACTCATGGTTTAGTCGGGTAACTTGTTTCTCAGCCGTCGGACCGACTGAGAATAGGTGTTTCAGGAGTGTTTTCGCAGGTTCTTCGGTGAGAACAAGTCGGGTGCTTTGACTCCGCGGAGACTTGTTCTCAGCGGGGGCTCCCCCCGTTGGGATGCGTCCAGTTTGTCGGATTCGCCGGGGGGATGCAATCCAATTCAGCGGATTCGCTTGGGGAGAACAAGCCAGTGAGCCAGGCTGGCTTCGCGGTTGGTCGGACGGACTCGGCAGTGGTGTGGATCGGAACGAAGATCAGCGTGGGGCCATCCGCAGGGGAAGCCCCCTCACCCTTGCCCTCTCCCCCGAAACGCGTTTCGGGGGAGAGGGGGCGTCGGCTTGCTGGCGCGGCGCCGTTGGGTTGGGAAGTGGAGCAATCGATTCCCGACGCCGACTCTCTTGAACCCCTTCCGGGATCAAAACGGCATGACAAAGGAAGGATGCCGCGGGCGTGGCAAGGAGCTTCTCGCAAGTGAACCGTTGTTTTCCGACCGTTCCTTAGCGAGCAACGAGGACTGATTGAGAGGCGTGTCGGAGGACGAAGCGACTGACGCTTCCCAGCATGACACGCTCGATCAGGGATTCGTCTTGGTCGCCGACGATGATCAAATCGCATTGGTGTGAGTCGGCGTAGTCGACGATGGTTTGCCCCACGTGAGCGGACTCCACCAGCATCGGTTGAACTTTCATGCCCAAGGATTCCAAATGAGGTCGTGTGGATTCCATCAGCTTCCACGCGGCCGAGCGAACCTCTTCCATGTAGGCAGAGACCTTCTTCAGCAAATGAAGTTCGTATTCCGGGTGCGTTTCCATCACGTGCAACAGGTGAACCTCGCATCCAGGCTGCAATTGCAGCGACTCGATCCAGCCAGGCAAACTGGAGTCGGGGGCGGCATTGCTGATGGCGACCACCACGCGCGAAAACATGCCTTCGGTTGTGTCCAGCGGCGGATCAACGGGGCGATGAATCAGGCACGTGCACGGGGCGCGGTTGGCCACATAGTCGGAAGTGCTTCCCAGCATGATTCTTGCAATCGCGGAGTGCCCAACCGACCCCAGCACGATCCAGTCCGCCGAAATCTGTTCCGCCAATTCCAGCAATCCGCGGCCGGCGTTTCCTTGCGTGACCAGTGACTGGCAAGAGGCGAAGTGGGAGCCAAATTCTTGAATCAGTTTGTTCAGGTGCGCCTGCTCGGCTTTGATTTGAGAATCGATGACTTCTTGGGGGATCCAAGACAGGTCGGCTTCATCGACTTGGTACAGCGAGGGTTCTGGGAGAACGGTGGCCAGCGAAACCTCGCATGCTTTCGAAACTCGCGACAGTGCCAAAGCTTCCAATGCGTTGCGGGCCGGCGGCGAAGAATCCATTCCGACCAGCGTATTCAAGGGAGCCTGTTTGGGTTCGCTCATATGATTTCTTCCGAGGGCAAGTTTTGTTCGAAGCGTTCGAGCAAACGATACAGTTTACGGCGATGAATTCCTAAGTGCCGAGCCGCTTTCGCTTTGTTTCCACCGAGTTGTTCGAGAACCTTGAGCACGTGGGCTTTGACAAGGTCGTCCACTTTGAGGTTGCTGTCGCCGAGCGCGAGATGGGGGGCCGTTTTGGTTGGCAAGCCATTGGCGAAAGCCTCGTTGGCAGTCGCGCCCGATTGGTTCGTTTCTCGAACGATCCGGTTGGGTGAGGTGTGTGCGGCAGTCGATCGGGCGATTGGGTGAAGGAGTTCCCGCGGCAAGTCCTCCATCGTGATCCTTTGATCGTTGCCCAAAATCGTCGCACGTTCAATGACATTGATCAGCTGGCGAACGTTTCCAGGCCAGTGGTACTGAATCAGCGTTTTGTGAGCTTCTGGGTCCACGGACCATTCCGGCGGTAGGAAGTGCTGGAGGAGTTGATCGATGTCACCTTCACGCTCCCGCAGCGGAGGCAATCTCAGCGTCAAAACATTGATTCGGTAGAAGAGGTCTTCTCGAAAATGTCCGTCTTTGACTTCTTCGGTCAGGTCTCGATTGGTCGCGGCGATCAAGCGAACCTTCACCTTGCGTTCGCGGTGGCAGCCGATCCGGCGGAGGGACCCGTCTTCCAGCACCCGCAGCAATTTGGGTTGCAATTCGGGCGGCAATTCGCCGACCTCGTCGATGAACAGCGTCCCGCCATCGGCGATTTCGAACAGCCCCGGTTTGTCGGCGGTTGCTCCGGTAAAGGATCCCTTTTGATGACCAAACAGTTCACTTTCGACCAGCTGCTGTGGCAAGGCGGCGCAGTTGACGGTCACAAAAGGTTGGTCCGATAGATCGCTTTGTTGTTGGACGGCGCGAGCCACCACTTCTTTGCCTGTTCCACTTTCTCCCTCGATCAGCACCGGTTTGCGAGTCGGTGCAACTTTCGAAATCATCCGTGTGAGTTCCTTCATCGCCGCAGACTTGCCAATCAACCTGGGGGATGGACGACTTCGCGTCACGATGGCTTTGAGTTGTTGGTTCTCTTTTCGGAGTTGCCCTCTTTGGCGGGCAAGTTGCACGCGATGTTCCAAATCAGCCAGTGAGCATGGCTTGGTCAAAAAGTCGCAGGCGCCCATCTGCATCGCTTGCACACAGGCTTCGATGGTTCCTTTGCCCGTCAAGAAAAGGACTTCGACATCCAAGGCTTCCTCTTGGACGCGCTGCATCAATTCCAATCCGCTCATCCCCGGCATGTCGATGTCAAACACAGCCACGTCAAAATCTTCGCGGTCGAGCAAGGCCATCGCTTCGGCACCGCTCGCCGCCAATCGGACCCTGTGCCCCATCCGCTCCATGAACTTGCCACAACTGCGCCGATAGTCATCTTCGTCATCGACGAGTAGCAATTGAATGGTTTGGCTCATGGCGTGGTTCAGGCAATCAAGTTTTGGTCGGGAATCTGGGCTGGACCACCTCCTTCTGCGATCTTTGTTCCAGTGTCAGAATCACGGTGAATCAGCCCTCCAGGGGTTGCGAGTGTGCGGCTGGGGGCACTTGGTGTGCGGTATGGCACGAGCGACGTGTTCAGGGAGGGACGCCAGCGAATACGGTGATGGAAAATGGGGCGATGCGATCACTGCAGGCGTGGCTTTTTTCGGTCGCTCAGATCGCTGCTTCGCCATGGCACATCGTTCGCGTTTGGTCATTCGCGTTTTGCTGGGCGTTGGCTTTCGCCTTGGCCAAATGCCGCTCGTGCCCAAGCAGGCAACCCTCGCTGCTTGCTTCAGTCTCCCACTCGTCACTTCCGCTTTTCACTTCCGATCAGCGAACAGCAGCCACTTCGCCTCCTGGGCGAACCGTTGCCATTCGTGGTCCAGGATTCACATGCGTGTTCTCAATCACATTCTTGTTATCGAAGACGATGCAGACTCAGCAGAGTCGCTGTCCGACGTGTTGTCCGTTGGCGGATTTGACGTCACCACCACGGGATCCGTCCACGAGGCCTTGGAGGCTCTTGGCAAACAGCGGTTCGGATTGATCTTGACGGACCGACGACTGCCCGACGGGCTGATTGAAGATCGTTTGCAGGAGTTGTTGGTGGCGAGTGCGAAGACACCTGTCATTGTGGTGACCGGGTACAGTGATCTGCAGGCAGCAATCGATGCTTTTCGGCAGGGGATTTCGGACTACGTGATCAAACCGATCATTCCGGAGGACCTCATTGCAACAGCCCGGCGGATTCTTGACCGACGAATTTTGGAGCAACAATTTCAAAAGGAGCATGCCTTTGCGGAGCGGCTTCAGGCGACCGCCGAAGCTGTCATTTTGGTGCTGGATTTTGATGGTCAGGTGATTCACTTCAACCGTTTTTTGACCGAATTGACGGGCTGGTCTCAGGAGGAATTGATTGGCGAGAACTGGTTGGAGAAATGTGTTTTTCCCGAGGACATTCAGCGGGTCGGACAACTCTTTGAAACGACGGTGAGACTGGGGGCGTCTCGCGGGTTCACCAATCGAATTCACTGCAAGAACGGCGAGGCTCGTGAAATTCGTTGGTCGAATTCCAAGCTGCAGGATGACGATGGAAGGGCTCAGTTCATTTTGTCGATCGGCATCGATGTTTCCGATCTGAGCGAAGCGAATCAGCGAGTCGTTCGTGCGGAGCGTTTGGCAGCGATTGGAGAAACCGTCGCGGCTTTGGCTCACGAAAGTCGCAATGCGATTCAGCGGATCAAAGCGGCCTCCGAAGTCTTGGCCATGAATGTCCACGGCAACGCAGACTCGGAAGAAGAAGTGACCGCGATCCAACGAGCCGCATCAGATCTCGCAACACTGCTGGAAAGTGTACGAGCCTATGCGGCACCCATTCAGACTGAATTGGAGAGTGTTGATCTGAGAGATGTTTGGCGTCGGGCTTGGCGCGATCTGGAATCCAAGCGAGAGCACCGGGACGCAGAGTTGATGGAGGAGATGTCGAATTGCGAGCACCTCGCGGTCGTGGATGTCTGTCGGATGGAGCAGGTTTTTCGCAATCTGTTTCTCAACGCATTGGAGGCGACGGAAGACCCCGTCCGGGTTGAAATTCATTGTGAGTGCACCAGCGATCAAGTCTGCCTGAGTGTCTCGGACAATGGTCCGGGCCTCAATCAAGAGCAGGCCACGCACCTGTTCGAACCTTTCTACACAACGAAACCCACCGGGACTGGATTGGGGATGCCGATCTGCCAACGCATCATCGAAGCTCACGGGGGCACGGTCACCGCGCTCACTCAGGCGTCAGGAACCAGGATTCAAATTTGCATGCCGCGAGAAACGGCAGAGACCCCATCGGCGATCCGGGAAGTCACGCTCACGTGAACGGTGACTTCCGTTCCAGCGAACGTGTTTTTGGGGGCACGGTGATCGGCGCTGCGAGCTGACCTTGGATCCAAACTGGTTTTCGCGGGCGACTTGCCCACGTTCGCTGAAGGAGGGAACGCTGCCACCGAGTTTCAAACGGTGCAGATGCCGAGCGGCGCGCTCAGGCCTTGCGGACAAATTCCGACTTCAGTCCCATGGCACCGATCCCATCGATTTTGCAGTCGATGTCGTGATCGCCATCGACCAGGCGAATGTTTTTGACCTTGGTGCCCACTTTGACGGTCTGACCAGCGCCTTTGACTTTCAAGTCTTTGATCACAACCACGGTGTCGCCGTTTTCGAGTGCGTTCCCGTTGGCATCGCGAACGATGTCTGCTTCCGCAGCGGCCTCGGCATCCGCTTGCGACCATTCATGGCCGCAGCTTGGGCAGACCAGCAAAATGCCGTCTTCGTAGGTGAAAGTGCCCTCGCATTCAGGGCAGTTCGGCAGGTCACTCATCTTTGTGAATTGGGTTTGTAGGATCGGACAACGGCGAAGACCCATTGTTGCAAAATGAGCGGTGGCGCGTAGTGGGCCCCCTTTTTAGGTGACCTTGGCCATTCAAATCCTCTTCGATGCGTCATCCGTTGACCTGCACTTCCGACACTGAGTAACCCCGCCTGTTCTACTTCGACGGCAGTTTGACCACGTTCGCCCAGAAGTGCTGGACGCTCTGAATGACGTCAAAGAACTGAACCAGATCGACCGGTTTGACGATGTAATTGTTGGCGGCCAAGCCGTACGATTCGTCGATGTCACAATCATGGCTGGATGTTGTCAGGACCACGACCGGGATGGATTTGAGTTTGTCGTCGGAACGGATTTCTTTCAGTGCGGCTCTCCCGTCCATGCGGGGCATATTGAGATCCAGCAGAATGAGATCAGGGCGCACTGCCTCTTTGTATTTGCCTTCCTTTCGAAGGAACTGGAGGACTTCTTCTCCATCCCAAACGTGGTGAATGTTGCTGCGGAGTTCGCCTTGCTGCAGAGCATCGATGGTCAGTTCCGCATCGGTTTCGCTGTCTTCGGCCAAGAGGATGTCGATGGGCTTTCCTTGATTCAACATGTGGAGGTTTTGCATTGGAAGTGGAGTGCTAGCAGGTACGCAGGTGTCATCGGGTCGGTGAGCCGCCTGGCGTTCGCCACGGTTCCCACGCACAACCGGGGCGAACGCCCAAACGGCTCACGGGATTCAACCCAATCATTCCTGCCCACCTGCTTGGATGTTGTTGGGTTGGATGTTGTTGGGAAGAGAAATTCGGAAGGAAGTTCCTACGCCCTCTTCGGAGACCAGCGAGATGGTGCCGTGGTGGCGTTCGACGATTCGTTTGCACAGGGCCAAGCCAATGCCTGTGCCCGGAATTTGTTCTCGGCGGTGAAGGCGTTTGAAAAGTTCAAAAACCTGGTCGTGGTGCTTTTCTGCAATCCCGATCCCTTGGTCAGTGACTGTGATCAGGTGCTGCGATTGATCGGTCTGGCAGTCGATCGCGATCTTTGCTGTTTCGCCTGGTTTGCGGAATTTGATCGCATTGCCAATCAAGTTTTGAAACAGTTCTGCCAAGAAACCTGCGTGGCCGTGAACGGTTCCCAGTTCCGCGACCAGGATTTCGGGAGAGGTGTCTTGGATCAATTGAGAAAGGTTTTGAAGGGCGGTGTCGACGCAGGGTTTGAGTTCGATTTCCGCGAATTCCAGTTCCGATTGCCCGACTCGAGACAGACTCAAAATATCGTCGATCAGTGCTTTCATGCGACCCACACCGGCGATGATGTGCTTGAGGTAGCCCTGGCCTTTTTCATCGAGCGAAGCGGCGTGCCGCTGTTGCAACAGTTGGCTGAATCCGGTGATCGCCCGCAGGGGTTCCTGCAAATCATGCGACGCGGCAGACGCAAACCGCTGAAGTTCGCGATTGCTCTCTTGCAGTTCCTGCTCGTACTTTTTTCTGTCTTCCACATTGAAGATGGTACCCGCGGTCCGGATTGGGCTTCCTGATCGGTCAAACAGCGTGTGAGCATGCACGCGATACCACTGACAATGCCCGTCTCGATGACGAATCCGCACATCGATGCTGAAGGGAACGCGGGAATCGAGTTGCGTGGTGAGATTCTCTAAGAACAAGGCGAGGTCGTCTGGATGAAGACGGTCGCGGATTGCATGGAAATTCTCAGCGAAGGATTGCCGGTCAGTGCCCTCGTAACCGAGCATTTGACGGAATTTGGGTCCGTACTGGACCTCGTCGGTTTGTCGATTCCAATTCCAAATGCCCCCACTTTCACCCAACAGCTGAATGTAGACCACCTGATTCTGCAGGTCTTTCAAATGTTGGCGGATACTCACCGCCGACAAGGTGATCGCGGTGCCGATTCCGAGAAGGATGTTGAGAAGCATCAGCGTTTGCGTGTGCTTTTCAAGTCGTTCGGCTTCGACGCGACAGGATTGATGAAGGGAATGCATGGTCGCCTCCAACTCGTTGAGAGTCGAAGTGTCGTTGAAACGAACAGCAGCATCGATTTCACGGGCCGTGGCATTGTTGTCCGCCATGGTGCGGACGACGATCAACTGCCCCGCGTATTGCGCGATCATGCGTGTGGTTTGTGGAAGCGGAGCACCTTGAATCGGGCCTTGATCAATCCGTTCCAATTCGCGAATCAGCCGGTTTGCATTCCTCGCGTTTTGGAGGGCTTTCTCGTAGTGCTCTGGCTCATCTGGGCGCAGCACGTAGTTCTTGAAGTTGTGGATCAGCCCTCCGTAACCGATCTCATGTTCAAGACGTTCGGTGGTGTCAGTCACTTTCGCCGCCAGCTCGTTGACGGCATGACGCTGTTGTTCAACCGAGATCATGTAAAAGCTGATGATCGACACGGTAGCAATGCAGAGGCCAATGCATAGAACGAGCGTGGATGTACGCATTGGATGGATTGCCGCGGGTTGTTTGTACCGAAACTTCTGCATTTTGTTGCGTGCCGCAAGCAAACGCAAGTGATGGCGTTGGCCGTGCATCTTGTTCGTTCATTGATCGGCGCCCCGAAGGGTTCCCGCGATGCTCATTCCCTCCACCTTTCTCAATGGATGGTGCGGCGTGTCAATTCGACGCAGCCGTGTTTGTCCTTGGTCACGACATGCGATGATGGCAACGGTTGTGCCACCACGCCGCCAAAGCGAGCTTCCGTGACAAGCACGGGCCGTCGGTGAATCAGGCAAATGACCGAGTAACAAATTTGAGCAGCCAGTTCTGGTTCTTCGGGGTAGTTGTAACAGAGGCCTCCAGAAGCACTTGTGTTTCCAAATGCCAAGCGACGCCCATCGCCATCTTCTGCGAGGCTCAGGCATTCGTTGCAAATGTGCCACGGGTAGCGAAGGAAGACGCGCTGTTTTTTTCCGCACACCGGGCAGTGATGATCGGGCAGTTCGTTCTTGGATGTCGGTGGTTCCATACGGGGATCTTGCTGGAAAAACGAATCTCGGTGGACCGAGACGTTTGGGTTGGTTGATGAGACGCTCGTTTGGTCATATTACATGGGTGGGGATCGAGTCTCCGACGACGCTTGATTTTGTTTTTTCGTAACACAATTTGAGAAGAATGATGAGTAAAACACAAACGATCGAGAACCTGCAAAAAGCGTTGGGCATGGAACTGACCGCGACCCACCAATACCAGTTGCATGCTTGTGTGCTGGACGATTGGGGAATGGGCCTGTTGGCGTCCAAGATGCGGGAAGAATTGCAAGAGGAGTTGGGGCACTCGGAAGACTTCCTGAACCGGATTTTGTTTCTGAACGGAAGCCCCAACGTGGCGATGCAGAAAACGCCTGTGCAGGCAAAGTCATTGAAAGAGATGTTTGAATCCGACTTGGCCGACGAAAAGGAAGCGATCGAGTTCTACACCACGGCGTCGATTCAAGCGAGCGAAGACCGTGACATCGGGACTCGCCAATTGTTCGAACGAATTGCGGTGGATGAAGAAGGTCACGCCGGTTGGTTGGAACTGCAGTTGGATTTGCTGGAGCGGATGGGGGAACCATCCTACATCGCCAAGCACATGCCAGCGAACTCGGACGAATAGAGTTGGTTGCATGCATCGATCAGGGAGTCGGCCGCCGGCAATGTTGCGACGCTCTCGTCGATGACCGAGGCGTTGTCCTGCCAATTTTCGACGCGAGCCAACTTGGACCGTCGATCTGCTGCGAGTGATTGGATCGTTGCTGTGGGAAGTTCACCCTCGACGGTCGCGTTGACGAACGTCATCTCGTCGTGGTAGCGAACGATGACATCGTCGTCGTAGGTCATGGCTGCTCCAATCACGAGTTGAGGAAGCGGAAGCGACAAATGTCGCTCCGCCAAAGTTCGCTGCGATCGCTGGAAAGCCTTCGTCGTCGCGGCTATTTCTTGGTTTGGGAGGGAGACTTGGCAGTGCTTGTCTCGGGGGCTTTGTCATCCGAAGAATCGCCCCACGATGTCTTGAACGATTCCAATTGTTTGGCGTTGAAGAATCCTGTGTACCACGATTTGGCCAGACCATTGCGGATGGCCTTCAAGCGGATTTCCTTCATGCCGATGTCAAGTTGGTGACGGATTTCAGCCGTGATCAGATCAAAGGTCTCAATGGATTGTGGGGTTTCATTTCCACGTTGCTCGAACATTCCGAGCAGGCCATCGGTTTGAAAGAGTCGTTGTGCAAAGGTGAAATCGCTGATCGTCTCGGCTTGCTTGGACTGCATTTCAAACTCTCGAGCCATTCGCCCCCACGCGGAACTCATGCACTGAGCAAAGGAGATGGTCGCGACGTGTTCGCCGCCTTGAAAGATGGACCGCTCCATTTCGATCAGTTCCGCGATCGTGCCATCCAGGTCCTTGAAGATCTGGTCAATGCTGGTGTGTCGGAATTGGACAGGGGCGACTTTGGCGATTTGATTTGCGATGCGATCACACAGGTCGATCAGCTTGTCTCGTCCACCGACTTGGAATGCTGCATTGGGTCTTCCGCGGTGGATTTCCTGGCAGGCAACCGCGATGCATGTCAGGTGGGCTGCCAAGTGAGCCTCGAGAGCGGTTCCTTTTCCTTGTCGCTCCCGAAGGGCTGTCCAAAGTGCCCCGCAGTAGGAATCCGCTTCCACACCGAGAGAATTGATGTCTTCGATGACGGCGGCCCGGTAGGCGCTTCGCAGATCCGGGTTGAGTTCGTAACGCTTCAACCAGTGATTCGATAGATCGTATTCCAATTCTTGTTCGGCAGAAAACTGCTGGATTTCCCACGGCAACGAGGGAAAAGCAATTTCTCCACCCGTCCAAACGGCTTCCCCGAAGATGTCGTCCTTGTTGTAAGTGATCTCCTGGTAACAGGCCAAGCGATAAGCGGTCAGCAGACGTTCGCCAACGATGCGAAAGAGTGGCTGCTGGGATGGAAGTTGCGTTCCCAATTGCGTGTCGGGGAACCCGTTCTTCAAAGTCTTGACAAAGCTCTCATACTTGGAGGCTTTGTCTTTTTTGCGATGCGACGTGGCCTGTTTCGGTGGGCTGGATTTTCTGGCAGTTGCTCCCTGTGGGGGAAGCTTGGAACGTTCATCGAACCACGGGTACAGTTCGCTGCAAAAACGTTTGCCGATGTGATAACCCAGTGCACGATAGGCGGCGACTTGTTTGTCGTTGTAGAACTGGTTCACCGTTGGTTCGTCGGGGAACGAGGGGAACAAGTTGCGGATGTTCTTGATCTCAATGGGGTCCGATGCGGTGATCGACATTTGGCAATAGACCAACATCCCTTCTTCTCGATTCGGCTCAGGGTACCGAACTCGCATGCAGATGAATGGTTGATGGACCAAGCGACTTTGGTCATCAATTTCGAGGCGGCCAAAGTCGATGGGTGCTTCGTGATCCAGGTCCAGGAACCGGATGCCCTGCTCGCTCTCAGCACGTTGGCACATCCGCGCCAGAGTCCCCAGGGAATCTCCACCAACATTGGCTCCGGCATCGCTGACGACGATCAATTCGCAACGCCGTCTCAGCAGTTCGCTCACCCCGAGATAGTCGACGTACCCTCCATCTGCGATGTAAAACGATTGGTTCTGGTTGAATTGGACTTCGTGATAGGTTTCAGGAAGAAAGGTGAGTGCTCGAATCCATCCCGGTGATCCGATGAAGAAACTCCAGCACTGACAGAACAGGGCGGTCGTGGCGAACACCAACGCGAGCGACCAACCAAATCCGATGTATTGCCAGTAAACCAAGCCAATCAGCAAGCACGCCAACAGTGTCTGCAGAGGCCAGCGATCCGAGGAGGGTTTGGTGTTCGCCTTCGTCCGATCGGTGCGGCAAACTCGTTGCCCAATCCCGGTGTTGAAAAAATCCAGAATGATGGTCAACCATCGGTTTTGAGACATCAGCGGAGTGATGGCAGCGCCCGAGAGGGTCACTGCGTCGGCGAGAGTGAGTGGTGGGGTTTTGGGATTGCGGCCAAAACTCAGTTGCTCACTGTCAAAGGGCTCCTCACCGTCTTCAAAGGAACCCGAGTAAAGGGGGCTGAAGACGAAGGGGCGTGCCGCAACCCGGTAGCTGCCGTTGCGTGACGAAGGCTTGAGTGCACCAGCCAGGATCAGTGGGTAGGGCAGCCCGTCTTCGTAGGGCTGCACTGATTTGAGGGGGTTCTCACCGTACTGAAGATCGGGGTTGTCGGTGGGGACGAGAAAGTTTGCTGTCAATTGCCGACGGTAGAAATGGAACACCGTGGCAACGCGGTGAGGGCCGAGTCCGCCGATCAAACCGACAAACAAAAGCAACGTCCATCCGATCAACCAACGTTGACGTGTGCGTTGATCGTGGGGAGGAACAACGAGGGTGCTTGCGACATCATGACGCTGAATCACCGCTGGATAGAGTCCTTCCAGCAAAAGCCGATTGACCACGGCGGGCTCAAGGAAGGCATCGTTCGGAGAGCCTTCCTCGGATGGTGCGGCGGGAGCGTCAAGGTTCAAACTGTGGAAATGTGTTGTCAGGCTTTTCCTTTGGCTGTCTGTGAGTTGGAGTGCGCTCGAAGTCAGGAACTGGTTGAGGTTGATGGACGAATTTTCCGCTGCTGCAGCCTCGCCGGTTGGGGGTGCGGTTTGGGGGGCTAGGCGAAGATTGATTCGGCTCAGTAGGAACTGAGTGAATTCGGGCTGGTCCAAAAATTGATTGAAGCCAATCAAGTACTTTTCTTGCCGGGCGCGTTTAAGCCTGTACGCCGCAATGATGTCATCGACCGTTTCGTAGACGCTCATGTTTGGCGTCGCTTCGTTTTTTACTTCCGACGTTGACTCAGACGATTTCGGTTTCGTGTCCGTGTCACTAGCGTCTTGCGATTCAGTGGAGGGAACCGAATTGGGAGGGGGACCTGCCGGTTGAGTACCCTCCTTCGAAATAGCCCGATCCGTGTTAGGATTTTCTGTGCCTTTGATCTTGTGCCCCATCACAACACACTGCCAATAGCCATAAGCGGCGGCGAGCAAACGTTTGGGAAGCAGCCAAGTTTCTGTTCCCGCCTGATAGACCGCAACCTTGTTCTCATCGCTGTCATCTTGACTCAGCTCCAAGAGACCTTGGACAGCGGGCGGAGAAGGTTCCGATAGATCGGATTCCTTGATCTTGTCGTTGCCGAAAAGGTTGAGTCGGGACTTGGCGACGGCGAGATGCCATCGACCTTTGGGCGCAATTTGGTCGGATCGAAAATCGACTTCGCGTTGAACTTTTGTCAGGTTGACTTTTTCGGAATCGAAGGTCTGCAGATTGATGTTTGATTCATTCGGATAGGTCGCACCAATGGCCTGCAGTCGTTTCCAGTCCTGGACGTCACCGACAACAAGATGCGGGTCACGGTACTCGGTGTAGTTGCTGATGTTTTCTCGGCCCATCCAGTGCACCATGGAGAACACCATGGTGATGATCACGAGCGTGGTCACGGCGTACTGGACATGCCGTTGCCAACCTTTGGCTTCGCCTCGTTCGGACCGAAACAGACGGTCTCTGCCCAAGAAGACGAGCACCTGGATCACGCCAGCGGTGATGGCAAAGTACTGGACGTATCGATTGAGATAGAGTGTGTTGGTGCCAGATTCGACAAACGACTTTCCATTGCCAAGGAAAATCGCGATGGATGTCAAAGCGGCGAATACTGCGGCGAGTAGCGTGGTGGCACGAAACCAACGATGGATCTTGATCAATCGTTGCCCATTGAGCTTTGAAGAGAAGCGGCAGACCGTCAGGATGAGTTCGCTCGTCACCAATAACAGGAGCACAAAGAGAGTGGGGAGAAAAGCAATCGTCAGTTCATCACCAAACTGGTTCAGCCCGAGTGAACTGGAGTAGATTTCACGGAACTGAATGTTGTCGAATGATCTCCAAAAGAGTGCGGCGACCGTCGAAATGACGCCGACAATCCCCAGGTAGAAAGCGAGCGAAAAGAAGAATGACCAGAGGTAGGCGGGGATGAATTCCAGGGGACGACTCAGGTACCCGCCGATGCCGGGAAGTCGATCGTTCGCGATTTTACCGGTGACGGGATCGCGTCCGAGGGCAGCTCGATCAGGGTCGTCGTGAAAACACTTCTCAGAGGTCTTGTCACTTTGAGCCATCAGGTGGCCAGCGATGTAGCCACCGCCTGACACACTGGCGAGATAGTCGACGTATCTCAGCAATCCACGATGAGACAACGCTTGCAAAAATCCATCGTTGAACAATGCCGAACGAATCCCACCGCCCGAAAGAGCCAATCCGGTGAGGTTCTTCGGTTCTTCTTTGAGGGATGCCTCTTGCCTGCTGGAGAAGGACGCATAAGCCTTTTGCCGGCGAGTTGCGATGCATTCCCATTCCTCTAATTGCCATTGTTTCGGCTTGGCGACTTCTTCGTTGAACGACGCAACGGCGTCTGTTGGATCTTTGTGCGCGTTTGAGCGATTCATTGGAAACTCCTAACCCAGAACGGAAGCATTTCATGTCCGCGGGAAATCAGTCGGCGAGAATGGATGGGGAGAGAACAGGTTGTCAGAGGAGGGGTGGCTTTGATCCACGGCGATGGCTTTTCCAAAGCAGGATCCATGGCAGCACAAACAGCACAGCGACGCTGGCACCGATCGAGGCCAGCAGAACGATGGTTCGAGTCCGCAGGTGTGGTTCTTCCGGTGGCATCGATTGGTCATTGGCGGATGCCAAGTAAGGGAAGTCCGGTTGGAATCCTTGTGGGTTGGTTGTTGGCCGGGGGAGATGGTCGGCATGGGCATCCGCCAACGAGACCTCGTACAGCAGGCAGTCGCCCTGTTCACAGCAGAGTTTGGCCACGTCATCCGTGAGCAGGCGACCGTTGGGATAGCCCGCCGGTCGCGTTCGGCTGTAGATCACGACATCGGGTGCGAAGTCGTAGTGTCGAATGGCGAAAAACGGCGACGCGAATGTCGACAAGACATCTTGAAGCACACCGGGGGCCTCATGCTGTTGACGAATCGCCGCGACATGTTGGCTGGGGTGCAGCGTGTTGAGGAAATTGAATCGGGGCAACATCGTTCGCAATGCCCTGCCAGCATGATCCACTTGTTTGCCGAATCGTTCGGTGGTCGCCCAGACGAGAAAATGCTTCGGATCACCGGGGAGTTGATCGAAGGGGATCTGTTGGACGATCGCCACCACGTTGGTGGATCGAAATCGATGGAAAACGAAGGGGTCGTCGTGAATGCCAACCTCGGCAGATGGCAGTTCAATGGAAGCGTGCTGGCCAACCAATCTGCGATTTTGCAGTTCGATGTCATCGGAGAGTTGATATCGGATTTCGAGGTCGGCCTCGATTTCGGTCGGGCTCAGGACGGTCCCGCCATATCGGTTGAGAGCGTCTTGCTCTGTGAACGTCAGAGCGGGATCCAGATCGAGATGCAGGATGTATCGAAGCGGTTCCAGAGGAAGAGTCTGGGGTGATTCCAGGCTGGGATGAGTGCACAGCACAATCACCAAATGGGCATTGGCCTCATCAGGGAATACGAACAACCCCGTGATGCCGGCCTCTGTGTGAGCGAGCCGAATGGGATCGGCGTGATCGCTCGCAGTTACCGTCTGGGGAAACAGGACCCAGAACAAAGCGAGAAACATGAACCGGTTGAAGTGCTGGCTCATGATCGATCATCCATCGAATGGAAAAGTTTGTCACCAATGTGTTCGCCCAGCTTGCGATAGCTTTCCCACTGGGGCTCATCAAAGAATTGATCGGCTGTCGATTCGTTTGGGAAATCCGGATGCTGGCCACGGTAGTTGCGGACATCCGTCGGCTCGTCGCCTGTGACGGTCGACTTGATGTACAGCATCCACGAACAATTTCGCCCATTCCAGGCTTCGCGATCCGTTGCTTGTTTGGAGGAACGTTGATCGATGGAGGGCGATCCATACCGAACCTTCAGCAAGGCAGCATGTTTTCCGGATGGATTTCCATCCACGGAGAGCAATTCGTCGAGCGTCCCGAGCATGCTGGCCGTTTCCATTGGCAAGCCCAAGGCCTGAGTCAGTTCCGATTGAAGTTGGGCGGGATCGGAGGAGATTTCTTCGATCTCTGCCGCGAAATCGATCCTCGCAATTCGGGTCAATTCGGCGAGCCCACTGGCGTTTTGCCGATGGTCTCTTCCCGCATCGCAAACGATCATCAGGGGAACTCGGCGACGAATGAGTTCGTAGGCACCGGTGTTCTCGAAGTGTCCCCCATCGGACAAGTAGAAATGTCGCCGCCAAGGGCCTGCGAATCGTCCCCGAAGTTCGCCGAGCAGCAAGGCTTGGGTCGCGAAGATTCGTAAGAAGAGGTTCTTGATCCAGGCGAAGATCCCAGCAGGAAACGGGACCAAGACGCGGTGTCCCGACCAGATCCCGCTGTCCCACCAGTACCCCAGTCGAAGGTTGGTCAAGGTCAACAACAAGGACTGGGCCGGGGAAGTCAGACGTCCCATTCCGGGGCTGACCGCGGCCCCAGAGATTGCCATCCATTGGCGGACGTTCAGCGATTCTGTTTTGGCTGCCTCTGTGACCTTGCTCCGCATCGGATGAATTTCATTGGCGTTGCCAATCGGTCGCAGTTCGCTGGTTCGGCAGCCGTTTTCGGTTGTCCAGAGTGAATGCCAGTGCCGGGACAGATTGGTGCCCGCTGGACCAACCGCCATGTTCTCAGCTTGGCGATCTCGCATTCCTCGCTGGCTGGCAATGTCAACGGTTTCATTGACGGACACGTTGATCAGATGCAGTGGGCCACCCGCTTCGTGCGGCGCGTATTCAATGAAGGGGCCGTCATCGCCCGAAATCACGTCGGTGACGCTGCCGCCGGCGGAGTGACGATGTCGTTCGGGATTCACCGCACCCAAAAAGACTCGGGCCAGCCGGGCAGCGTAAATCGTGAGCGGACCACTTCGATTGACAAACGGCAGGGATGTTTGCCGGCCAAGCAACCAACTGAGAAAGACAGCCCCGGCTGCCACCGCGATTCCCTGCCAAAGCGAATACCCGACTTCGAAGCTGATGTGTGAAATCAATGAAATGATCGACAGCGGAATCACCACGCCGACCAAGATCATCAAAACGGAGGAGAGGTAAGGGATTTGGAGGAATGACCGCAGGAGACCGCCACTGTCGGGATTGTTCGTGACGACGAAACTTGCCAACCAGCGTAGGATGGGCGCCAGGGCTAGCAACGCGACCGTGACACTGGAAAGTTGCAGCTGAATCACACCCCATGGTTGCTCTGACTGGAGCGTGGTGTGGGCCAGCCAAAACCCCAAGGAGTCAATCAAGGCCAGGACCAAAATCACGACCAGCGTCGTCGTCCAGAAAGCAAGTCGATAGGTCAATCGATTGCGCGCAATTGCAAGTCGAAAGCGACTGTTCGGATCTCCGTGACCTTCTTTTCGACGAATGTCGAACCACGTGAAAACGGACCATGCGATCGCGGCAATCACAACGATCAACGGCAGCGGTTGGCTCATTCCAACCAGTGCCGAGACCCCCACTAAAATCGACGCGACGAACACCGTTCCGACAAAACGTTCATGGTGGTCTTGGGAAACCAGCCAATAAGCTAGCGCCAGTGGCAGTGTCGCTAGCCAGAATGTCAGTTCGGCACTCACCCACCAAAGCGAAGTCTTCCACGGCAGAATGACGTCCGTGATCGGGGTGGCAAGGGCGGTGAAGTGTTGCAGACCAATGTCATGGGCGGTGCCGAGAAACCAGTACCCGATCGCGTTGAAGATCCCAAACAGCGCCAGCAGGAAAAGTCCCAAGACAACGTGCAAGGACAAGAAATTTCGCCAGAACGCGGCGAAGTTGAACATCGCTTCACCGAAGCCCGTCGGCGCCAAGTAGTTTGCGTAGCGTCGTAGCCAACTGATTGGCGGTGATTGGCAATTGGACAACCCGGCGGCCACTCGTCGTTGGGCTGCGCCGGGAACCTGGTGGTCGGCAAAGCGTCGGCACTGATCGAAGTAGCGGCCTAGAAAGGTCCCTGCATATCCACCTCCCGAGACGGTTGAAAGGATGTCCACATGTCGGAGCCAACCACAGCGCGCCATGGATTGAACGAGCCCCAAGCACAAGGAGGCGCTGCGGATACCGCCCCCTGAAAGTGCAACGCCAAGCGTGTCGCTTGGAAGCGACGAGGGGGCGGCTGAATCGGACGTGTCGCCGGTCGGTTCCACGCCCGGCAATTGCTTCAACCAAGGCAGGTCATTTGGGACGTGGTCATGAGTCATGATTGGGCTCCATCGTTTGGAGGAACGGAGGAATCAAGCCCTGCGACTTGGCGTCTGCGACGGATCAGTTCAGCCTCCTCCCGTTCGAATTCAATTGGGTAGGCACGGCGCGTCGCATGGGCCGTGGAGGATTCCAGCAGCGGAGCGTTGGGATCGGTGGCGAGTTTGTCTGGAAGCGGATGATCTTCGGTCAAAATGTCCGCTGCCTTTTCCGAGAGCATGTAGATATTCGTGACAATGAAGTAGCCTGGGATTTTGGGGAACACGCTGGCGTCAACGATCCGCAGGCCTTGAATCCCTCGGACTTTCAGGCGTGAGTCGACCACCGCATCGGTTTCATCATGGCTGCCCATTTTGCAAGTGCCGGCAGCGTGGTGTCCCCAGGCCGTGTGGCGGATCCATCGTCGAATATCGCCATCAAAACTGCTGAGGCCGGGAAGTTCGTAGGACTCGATGGCACCGCTCTTTTTTCCGTGCAGCAAGATTTCCTGAATCGTTTGCACTCCCTCGACGATCGCTTCGAGGTCCGCGTCAGTGCCGTCCAGAGCATCGTCATGGAGACCCGGGAAGGAGCGGAAATTGATGTCGGGGCGACGGCTGGGATTCCCATCGCGGAGTCGGACGTAACCGTCCTGATGATGCGTTCTGGCTTTCAGTACCACCCAGGTCAGCGAGCGTTTGTGCTTGGAGGCGGCGTCGGTGGGTGCCTTCTCTGGAACACGGGACGAGCCGATTGCCGGTGCGAGCGCCGAGGGCTTTGACCAACCAACCTGGTACCCAGGGAATCGTCCCGCGATTGCAAACATGAACAGATCAGGGGTGTGATCTTCTTTCTGCGACCGTTTGAACAACCCGATCACGCCACCGTTGGTCGCATAAAAGTTATCCTCGATCGGTTGGTCCCCACGTTTCCATGCTTGAAGCACCGAGTCGTTCTTGGCCGCTTCGCCCAAGGAGGTCAGCGAGAGTTCATCCAAGGTGCGGAAGCGATCGGTCAGAGTCGCGACGATGGGGACCTCATAGCGGTCCTGAAGATGACAGCCGACGCCGGGCAAATCATGGATCACTTCGATCTGATTCGTTTGAAGGTGATCCTGGGGGCCGATCCCTGAAAGCATCAGGAGTTGCGGGGAGTTGAACGTCCCACCGGAGAGAATCACTTCCCGGTTGCAGTAGATGGCTTGGGGCTGGCTGAAAGAGTCTGTCGGAATCTCGGAGTGGTTGGGATCCGCTTGGTAGGCATGGGCTTTCAGAACAACCTCGACGCCGATGGCTCTCGGGGTATCACCCGTGCGATCGAAGAGCAACCGGGACACCATCGCATCACCTACCAAGTGAAGGCGGTCGGGGTGCTCCTTGGCGGCATCCAGAAGACGTTCTCGCACGCCGCTGCGTCGACCGTCCAATCCGATCGCGGTTGGGATTTGAGTCAAACCCTCTTGGCTGTGCCGTATTGTTTTCCAGTGGTTGGGGTCGAGGCCGGGAAACGCACGTCCCTTGAGGACTGGCCGGATCCATTCCGCGATTTGATCGGTGCTCGAGTCGGCGCTTTGAGCTGCTGCAGACAGCACGGATCGAAAGAACTGTTTCTCTTTTTTCAAGAACCGCGTGCTGGCCATGGTTGTGTTCAACCAACCGGAGTGGCCATGACGTCCGTCTCGCCAGCCCCCGTGGAAACCGAGTGCGGATTTGAATTTTCCCCACCAGGATCTTGGTTGATCGTAGTGGCAGCATTCGATGCGTTCAAAATAGGCACGCATGGATTCGCCTCGCCACGACGGGTCCCCCGTGAGTTCTGCGATTTCGTCCCAGTCTTTCGGTGGCCCACAGATGGTGATCATGGCGTGGTGGATCGTGCACCCGCCAATGCCCTGGGCACGAGGGTAATAGATGCCACGTTCGTCCGCTTGTTCACCCAGGTGAACCTTGGGGTCGAGGCTGTGTTCCGGATCATGGTCATGGTGTTTGACGAAGTACCGCAGCGAATGCCGCGGGTCCTCGGTTGTTTCCGGATGCAACAGCGGAACCTCGGTGTTTTCCACTGTGGCATCGGGAGGCATTGGTGGTTTGACCGGTCCCATTTCCAACACGAGGACCTGGTACCCACGCTCGGCCAATCTCGCTGCCAGTGGACCGCCACCGGCGCCTCCTCCGACGACGATGAAGTCCAAGGGAGTCGCGTTGGGGTCTTGCCACAGGTCGTTGATCGAACTCATTCTTGGTTGCTCCGCTAAAAGGTTTTGATGAGCTCAATCAGGTCGTTTTTGTCCTGGTCCGTCAGGTCTCGAAGAAAGACAAAGTCATGTCCACGGTCCATCACGTAGTCGGGGCACTTGCTGATTGCGATCAGTTCTGGGGCGACCTCTTGTTCAAAGAGCGTCAAGAGATCCGTGTCGTACTGCTCTGCTGAGGCATCCCGACGCCGCCGAGCTTCCCGCAAATAGCTCTGAAGCTTCTTGCCTGCGGCAAGCTTTTTCTTCAGGGGAGCGTCCGGATCCGTGTTTGCGATCAAGTTGACAGGCATCCCCGCCGGGAAGGGTCCCACGCGAATTTCTCCGCCGCGTCCGGAGAGAAACGTTCCAACGCCGAAGATGAACACCACGCCGATCAGAAGGCTGGCGACACCTGCGTAATTTGCTTGGCGACGCTGTAGATTTCGAAGCGGGAGCTTGCTGTGTATCACCCAGTAAGACGCGAACGCCAAGAGCATTGCGAACAAAACCACTTGGCTTTCGACCCAGTAGAACCGCCATTCAAGAATCTGCTCCCATCGACGGATCGTCCAGAAGAACTTGACAAGTCCAACAAGGACGCCGATGGAGGCGAACGCCAAGGCGGCAGCGACGATCCACTGCACCGCGGAGATTGCCGGTTGTAGCCACTGCTTTTTTCGTTTGAGACGATGCAAGAAGGCGCGGATGGAATCATTCAGAATCAGCAGCACGCCGATGGCGATTGCAAAGAGTGCCGGAACCCAAGGGATCCACGCCAGCACAGTTGGTGGCCAACCGGTGAAACCCGCCAGTGTCGTTGGAATCTGAAAGTTTCGGATGTGCAGATAGGAATCCGCTGACGTCCGCCAAATCAAACCTTGGTCATTGGCATAGTCCGCGGCGGCAACCGACTGATCAGAACGCAGCGCATTGCGGTCGTGGTCTGCTCTGCGATGCGGCCAAAGTAGTTTTTCGATCGCATCGTCAAAGGCGGCGACCCTCCCGGCAACCGAGGGGTCGTTGTTGAAATCGCCCAGTCCATTGTTGTGAAAGAAGGGGGCTGTGGCCCATGCCCCAATCAGTGTGGGGACTCGGTAGTACCCGGGGCCACCGGACGGCGCAAGGTAGGACTTGTCGACTTGTGCAAACGGATCGCGGTAGTCGACCAAGCCGACGGTCTCGAGACCTTTGTAGGTCTCGGATGCGAAGTCTTCCCAGATGTTGCCGTGGATCGCGTTGGTGGCCAGCGCGCGAGCCGAGTTGGTGCGAAGCATCGTGACGGGAAGGCGGATGTCAGCGGAGAGATAGTTTTCTCTCCAGAACTCAGGTTGTTCGACCGCTCGTTCTGCCCAGCGTTGATACTGGACCGGGAGTTTTCCATCGCCCCGAGTGAGTCTCCAGCGATCGTTCATGGTCAGCGAGAGAACCTCTCTTTCGCTGACGAGTGGTGCGTTCCCGGCCTCCGCGATCGCTTGGTCGATCAATGCTTCCAGGCTCGGGTCATTCCCCGGTTGAATGCTGGAGTGGCACGCAATGCAAGTTCGTGCGAAGACTTGTCGTCCGGATTCCAACGCAGGGTCACTCGGGACGCCTGTGCCGAGTACCAATTCCTTCCCATCGGTTTCGGCATCCTTGGCAGCTCGGAGTCGGGTGGGATCGCTGCTTTTGAGAAAGAAGGCGGTCATCGGGTCGACACGCAGCAACGTGCCATGCCAGTTCACGGAGTTGGCTTCCGCGTCGGCCAGTTTGAACGGTTCTTGTTTTCGAAAGCCGAGAATCGTGTTGTGGCGTCGAATCCAGTTTTGATGGTAGGAACCGATGTTGAAATAAACGCGAGCCAACGCAACCCACGAACCGACGCTGTCGCTTCCGTCCACCAAGACCCTTGGAACCGATCTTGGATTGCCTTCGAATTGCGGGCTGGCGTCGCGAAACTCCTTTGAAAAGATGGACGGCGGGTACTCCGGTTCGCCCCAAACCCCGGCGTAATGCTCCGACTCGGGGCCGATGGTTTCGGACGGGTTGTGAAGTGCTCGCCGGACACGCCATGACAGCCCGTAAATGGCATTCATCGTGTTGGCGTTGTTGATGTTGTCCGCTGCGATCAGGGAGGTGTCGATCGTTCCGGGAAGCTGCGAGTCCAAGACATGGTAGAAATAGTTGTCCGGTTCGAGTGTGTTGCCGAACGTCTCGCGCACCCGCAAGAACTGGTTTCCAATCGTGCTGGAGAGGTTTTCCCAAGCGGGGGATTCGAAGTCGCTGGGTGGGTTCAACGGGTGCGGCGCGACGTGACAAAACGCGCAGGACATGCCCACTCGAAAGGGCCGGATCGTCTTGGGGTGAGCGGCATATTCGAGGTCCGTGTAGTAGCGTTCCGCATCCCATCGCCGCCGAGCAGCACCGTCGAACTCGGGGTTCGGAAAGAGCCTGAGACCAACGACCCCACTGGAATAGCCATAGACTCGTGGATCAGGTCCATCGGCAGGGTCATAGCCCGACTTGGTCCCGTGCTTCGGATCGTCGGTTGAGGCAGGTGAGTCGGAGGTTCTTGCAGAGGCGGTTTCCTGCTTGGACGGGCCAGCGTAACCAATGGCTTGATCAAGATGCCGGTCGTAGTAGATTCCGTGAGCGAGTTTGGCTTCGCGGTCGGTGGAGGAACGCATCCCAGGTTCGTTGACCATGCCGGCGCGAGCGAAGCGATCGCTTCGATGACGGCTGTCGATGACCTTGAGGAAATCAATCGTGGCATAGCCGTTGCGAGCCAACCAGTCCCAGAAGGCTTCGTTGCCACCGGTCCACAACAACCAAGCGTTGCGTCCTTTGATCTCCTCTGGTGACAGATCGAGGTCGACCACATTCCCGTCAGCATCTTCCTGCTTGTCCATGCCGTGGAAGTAGTCGCGTTCGGCGAGCGGGAAACGATCCAGTGCGCCTTGACGGTTAGCGGGATACCCTTCGAGTTTCGGTTCGTCTGGAGGAGCCTCGCGAGAGCATCCGGTGGAGAACGTGAGGCTTGCCAAGGCGATCAGAACCCAAGTCGTCGCGATCATTCGATCACGTTGACCCTTGCATGCAATTGGTGTCATGTGCGTCACCTTCCAGGGGATCTTTGGTTATTGATCGTGTAAGTCAGTCACCTTCGGATTGGCTTCCTTGCCCCTGATCTGAGAAATGCATTTCGTCAGCAGACCGATGTTGTTGTCGAAGGAACCGTGGGTCTGTCGGATGGTGTCTGATGTCCCGTGTGAACCCACGCGAGTCACCACATCGGTTTCGGTGTGCACGGTGATGTTCTTGGTCGGAATCAATGGCAGGAAGTTTTCTTGCCAACGCTGGACATCTGGGTTGACTCGATCGCCTTCTCGGCGCGACATCGGAATGTGCCAAAAGTCGTTTGGCACCTGGGCGGGATCCGTTTGGTGGAGGTATTCCAAACCCAGCAATGGTTCCTTGTGGTTGATCTCGAGCGCACGAGAGACGAGATAGAGCAAGGACTTTCCATAGCGAGAGATGTTGTCGTCCCGTTCGAGTTTGTCCGACAACACGTGCAAGTAGAAGTCATCCGGTGACAGCACCTCTCGTTCAAAGGCGCGGCCGAAATGGTCGTTTGCGAAATCAGTTGTGCAGGCGGGAGCGAAGAGTCGGCAGGATTGAACCGACATGGATCGCGTTTGCAATCGCCGCAACAAATGGCCAATCGGAAGTGATCCGGCTGAATGCCCGATCAAATGAAGTTCTCCTCCGCCCAGTTCTCCGAACAGTTTCTCGATGGACTGTGCAACCAAGTACATTCCTCGATCACGTGCGATCGCCGCTTGGGCATTCTGCTTCATTTGCGTCCAGATCGGCTTGACGAGCAACTGTTGGCACGCGACTTCGATCGCGCGGTCTGTGGCTTCACTGACCTGTTCGCGAATTGCCTCTCGCCAGCCCAACGAATCCGCTCGGGTGGGCGGACGAAAGAATCGTTGCAGGCTGTCTTCCAAGATGCCGGTGATGGAATCCCGAAAGCTGGTCCGCCAGGTGATGAACAGGGGGTAAATTCCATTGGCAAGGAAGTAAGGTGCCATCTTCTCGATCCGCCGCAGAGAATCGGTTTCGCTGTTCAGGCCGCCATGAAAGAAGACCATCAGCTTGAGCGTGTCCCCAAATTCTTCGCCGAAGTTTTGAAACCAACGCTTGGGCAGTTGGTGGACGATTTCCTCGAGGGCTTCTCCGACCGATTCAAAACCCACCCGTCTTCGCAGTGGGCGACCATCGTTCTCAAGGACAACCGTGAGACCGTAGGCTTCTTCCCGGCTGAGTGGTGAGACCGTGCGTTCGCCGGAATCACTTCGCCCCCAGAACCAACCTGGGTTTCGAGTGGTGGCGAGCGACAGCGAGTCCTTGCGATAACTATGCAGCGTCATCGCTTGCATGACACCGGTGTTGGTGGTTTCATCGTCGACATGGTCTGCCGCCACGGACGTCGGCGCGCCCATGACTGCGACCCAAGCATCGAGCGCGGAGTGCGCCCAGTCGTCGTAGGGCAAGATCGCGAAGCCGTAGTACCCCCAGTCTCCGCCCCAGGAATTTTGGACGATGAACCCGCGCGACTCGTAGCCGATGATCGCGAAGGAGTGAGCGCCGATGTGAGGGGCCATTGGGGCTCGACGGATGACCGGCAATTTGTCTGGCGAACTGGAGAGCTTCCATCCCCCATGCACTTTTGCCGAAGCGTAGACCGCACCGACTTCGTAGATCGCAGCTTGCAAATCATTGATCGAGAGACGGTCAATGCGGTAGTAAGCCCCCAAGGGCCGCGAAGCCGCGTCGGCTTGCCAGAGGCTCCTCGCCTCTCCCGTGGGTGGCTTCTTCTCCGGCCACAACGATTTCAAGCACGCACCATGTTTGTGGTAACCTTTGACCGCCCCCCGGCAACTGCTGCCTTCATAGTCTTCGCCTTCCCATTCATCGTAGGTGCGTGCCAGGTGGTAGAGCTGGTAAGGGCTGACCGCTGGCGAGATGGCCTGATCCAGGTCGATTGCCAACAGACCGCGATCGCTGCGTGGCAGTCGCAAGACCGTGTCTCGCCAGATGACAAAGTTGATGACGGCGGCGAGCCCGAATCCTGTGCAGGCACCCTCGGTTCCCTGGTCGTCGACCAAGGCGGAGAAATAGGGCAGCGCCAGCGCAATGTCACGCTCGGTTGGCCAACGACTCGGCAGCGATATCAGCGGTGGCTGATAGGGGCGGTCGCGATGATCGATGCGATCGGGGCGCGCATCGAGCACATAGTCGGTGGAGTCCAGGGAGATTTCATTGCGAGGCATGGCGTGAAGCCCTCGTGCAGATCAAGGGAGAGTTCAGGGGGCGACAACCAATCCGGTCCCAACATCAGCTGCCAACAGTCCAGTCGGAATCGAGGCATTGCCGACTAGTTTTCCCATCAGATCGCCGGCATGGATGCGACCGGTTTGTTGAAGAGCTTTTTGAGCCCACAGCGCCGCCACGCCAGCGACATGCGGTGTCGCCATGCTGGTTCCATTGAGCGATCGAAGTCCGCCACCTGGCCAAGCAGAGACAACATCCACGCCAGGGGCCGCGACGTTCGCTCCCGTATTGGAAAAGCTGGCGACTTCAAATCCCGAGTGATTGGAATTGCGTCCAATCGCGGCCACGGAAAGGAAGCCATCCGCGTTGGATGGTGGTGCGGCAGCGATCTCGTAGGCGGGATTGCCGTCGCGAGCGCTTTCATTCCCGGACGCCGCCACAACGATGCATCCCGACGGACGGAATGATTGCTGAGCACGGATGGTGTTGGCGAGGCTGTCATACAACCGAACGTTGGCTCGGTATCCCTGCAATGCAATGCTGGTCGCTGCCAAGGTTGGGATCCCGCGAGCGACAAGGTTCTCGCGATATCGTTGGAAGTCCGTGCCAAGCGACATGGAGATCACATTGGCACCCTCTTCCATTGCCCACAGGATGCCATTGACGATCCAGTTGGTGGCTCCGCCGGATTGCCCAAGCACTTTGCCAACCAACAACCGACTCACGCCCGGGGCAACGCCAATGCGTGTGCTGCCAAGATTGCCACAGACGGTCCCCGCACAGTGGGTTCCGTGACCGTGGTTGTCACCGTCGCCCTCTCCGGTGAAGTCACGTTGAGTGATGGACGTGGCGGCGAATGCCGGGTGCCCTGCATCGATGCCAGTGTCCAATACCGCGACGGTGATTCCTTCACCAGTGAAGGCACTGGACGTTGCCCGCACGGCTTCGATGCCCCAGGTCGCACCGCCGGACGAGGCGGATGTTTGGGGATCGAGTCCATTCACGGCGACCGATGCCACTGGTTCAATCAACCGCATCGGCATCACGGGAGCGATCGCTTGGACGTTTCGCTCCTGACTTCGTTGGACCACTTCTGGCATCGTCATCTCGTCCGTGTCGATCGAGATTCGATCTTCCAACGAGGCTTCCGAGATTGTTGCCGGCACCGAAAAGGGATCACCCACGCGAGGTGCCATGTTTTTCAGCACCACGTAAGCGTCCTTGAAACTTGCTGCTTGCCCCTGATCACCGTTCATTTTGCCTGTTCCCGTTTGCGTGATTGAAAGGCAGCCCAGGCACAAGTGACACGCGTCCCAATCGAAAGACCGAAGCGGACGGATGTTCACCCCGCAGAGGGGTCTGCTACCCACTCACTGTACGCTTGGGATACGAGATGGTCAAACTTTTTCTGATCGAAATTCGTTTTTCGATGTGCAAGCAAAAGCTGCTGGTTCACGCCTTGGTTATCAACATGGAAATGCAGCAGGTTCCAATCGATTTCAACCGTGGTTGAGAGAACCGAACGACGATTCGTCCGAGAAAACGCTTCGGAACGCTTCCTGCAAAGCGTCGAGTTCAACGATCCAAACTCGCCAATCAGGAGTGATTTGATGGTCCAATGTTCGATGTGCTGCACGAACATTCACTGGTCGATGAGTCAACTTTCGGGATTTGCATGTGACAAATCTCGAAACGCTGTGTTTGGCTGGTAGGAGAAAAGAATGTCGCAAGGTCCGGAAACACGAGCGTCGCTGATTGGCAAGCTGAATGAGCCGACTTCGGAAGAAGTTTGGACGGAGTTTGTCACGATCTATCGGCCGCTGGTGGTTCGGGTCGCCTTGGCGAAAGGGTTGCAGCACGCGGATGCGGAAGATTTGACGCAAGACGTTTTCGCGGCGGTGCGACGGTCGCTGACCAAGTTCGAGTCGCGTGGTAGCGGTTCGTTTCGTGCTTGGTTGTTCCAAATCACTCGCAACTTGGCCCTCAATCATCTGACGCGTTCCAAGGGACCGGTCGGATCGGGTGACAGTCATGTTCAACAGTGGTTGATGCAGCAACCCGAACGAGAGAACGAAACAGCCACCTTGTTCGACCACGAACTGCGTCGTCAGCAATTCCAACTCGCCGCTGATCGTGTGCAACCGCATGTGGCACCCGCGACGTGGCAATCCTTTTGGATGACGGCCGTCGAGGGCAAATCCATCTCCTGTGTCGCGGAATCGCTCGGGAAGTCCGAGGGATCCGTGCGAATGGCAAAGTGCCGCGTGTTGGCTCGTTTGCAACAAGAAGCTCAAGCAATTTCTGGTCAGTGGGAGACGGAAGCATGATCGCACGCATTCGAGATGAGAAGCACGACGGTGGGCTTCACTACGATCGGGAAACGCTCAACGATTATCTCCACGACCGCTTGGACGCGGACACGCAAGAGGTCACCCAGCACATCGAGGTCTGCGAGCAATGTCAGGCTCACGTGGAGCGTTTGGTCACCGATGACGTGACGTGGGAGGAAGTCGGCGAGTTGCTTCGGGAGCCGATTGCGAACGGCGGCGAACACCGCTCGGACGACTTTGAATTCGAGCCCGAAGCCAAGGATCGCTCGAGTTGGATTCAGTTCCTTCAGCCTTCCGACGCGCCCGGATCCATCGGCCGTTTTGCACGGTTCGAGGTTCATCAAATCCTTGGCCGCGGCGGGATGGGAATCGTCATGGAAGCGACGGACACCTCGCTTGGCCGGCGCTGCGCGGTGAAGGTTCTCGCACCTGAGTTGGCCACGTCCGCCGCCGCCCGCAAACGTTTTTCGCGGGAAGCCAAAAGTGCCGCGGCGGTGGTTCATCCGCATGTGGTTCCAATTCAAACGGTCGACGAACACGAGGGACTGCCCTACTTGGTCATGCCGGTTGTGGATGGCCCGAGCCTGCAACAACGAGTCGATCGCGACGGCCCGTTGTCCTTGATCGAAACCGTCCGCATCGCGTCGCAGATCGCCGATGGCTTGGCCGCTGCACATGAGCAAGGTTTGGTGCATCGCGATATCAAACCCGCCAACGTGTTGCTGGAAAATGGCGTCGAGCGAGTCCAAATCACGGACTTCGGTTTGGCTCGAGCGGTAGACGACGCCAGCATGACTCGCAGTGGCGTGATCGCGGGAACGCCGCAGTACATGTCTCCCGAACAAGCCCACGGGGATTCGATCGATCATCGCAGCGACCTGTTTTCGCTGGGTAGCGTGATCCACTTCATGCTGTCTGGTCGCAGCCCGTTTCGAGCGGAAACGACGATGGGAGTTCTCAACCGGATTGGCAACGACCAACCAAGATCGCTTCGACAAATCAACCCAGATGTTCCCGAGTGGCTTGATACGATTGTGGCGAGATTGCTGAGCAAAGATCCCGACCTACGCTACCAAAGTTCTTCGGAAGTCGCTGAGTTGTTGATAGCTTGGCAAGCTCATTTGCTGGATCCGGCCAACGCCAGAGCACCTGAGTCCGCACCGCATGCCAAGACGCTGGCAAGTCGTTCCGGCATCGGCGGGCGTTTCAATGGCAAGCTGCCTTGGGTTCTTGCCGCCGGGATGTTTGGTTTCTTCGCTTGGGCCGCGACCGTCATCATCCTGCAGACCGACCAGGGAACACTCCGGATCGAAAGCTCCGCAGACGCAAACGTGCCGATTGTGATTCGCAAAGGAGGCGAGGTTGTTGAGGAATTGACCGTGACCAGCGACGGTGCATCCGTCGAAGTGAAGGCGGGCGAGTACGTGATCGAGATCGCCGGTGAAGCGGACGGGTTCGAGGTGTTGGACCAGTCCGTCGTCATTCAACGTGGACAGACACAGGTGGCAAGGATCGCGTTGCTTGCATCAGAAGCCTCCGATCGACCCAGCGCGGGCGACTGGCGAATGGAAGGCAAAGAACCGCCCAAGATCTCTCCGTTCACTCGGATGGAATATGACCACGGAAAAGTCTTGGTTGAATTCGAGTCCAAGACCTATCAGCTGTCAGGTGTGGATCAGTTCACCATCGCAAACCTTGTTCTGCAATCGCGAGCACTTTACGGTCGTAAATGGAAAAAGCGATTGAGTGAGGACTTGGTCGAGTTGCTTTGGGAAATGAATCACTTTCCTGGGGACACGGTGGATCTTCACCTGAAGGATCTAGAAACAGGCGAAAGGAGGACAATCGGAGATGCGAAAATGACTGAGGAAAATCGAAGTGAGCTGTATCGGGACAACGAGCACAATCAACCGGAGAATGACGGCGATGTTAAGTCAACCGACCCACTCGAGAATCGGTTCCCAATGCACTGGGGAGGCGGTCCTGCTGGGTACCAAGTGCTAGTTGATCAGTCAGTCAAACACTCTGGTGAGTTCAGTGCGTCGTTGGAAAGCACCAGTCAATCGTGGCAGCCAAGTTTCGGGACGATCGTCCAAGCGATTCAAGCTTCCGAGTACACCGGAAAGCGGATCCGTTTCAGCGGTTTCATCAAGACAGACAAGACGGAGGCTGCCGGCTTGTGGTTGCGAGTCGATTCTGCCGAGCGTGGGACAGTCGCGTTCGACAACATGCAGTCTCGCCGAATCGAGGGAACCAATGACTGGCAGGAAGTGCAAATCGTTTTGGACGTTCCCAAGGATGCATCGGTGCTGACGTTTGGTGCGATTCTCTCTGGGGCTGGTCGCCTTTGGGTGGATGATTTGTCGATCACGGTTGTTGATCAGGATGTTGAACCCACGCGGCCACCAATGAAGGGGAAGAAACAGGAAATTCAAGTCGCTGAGGGGCTGTCTGAAAGCCCGCTGAATCTTGATTTTGAGTTGGGGGTTGGTTTGGTCCTCATTCGATCCGGCACGAAGAGTGTTTTCGAGCGAGTGTCGGAGGTCTTTTCAGGATAGAATGATTTTCGGGCAGATTTTGAACCGAAGTGATGTTGGGTTCAGTTGAGCGTCGGACCTACGAGTTCCCGCAAAAATGTAGAACAATTGTCCCCAATTGTTCCACGACGCCCGTCAATTCGCACCCGATCTCACCGAATCAACAAAGCGTTCTGCCGCGTCATCCACCCACAAAGGCAACGCCTACCGCGCCGGCCACTTCCATCCGTGCTGGCTCAGCAAGTCGGTTCCTTCGACGATGGTTTCACCCGTCTCCTTGTTCAGGCGCACCGGCACACAGATGTCATCCCGTTCCAGTTGGGCAACGAGATGTTGATTATGACTGACGACAATGACTTGGCTTCGCTCGGCGGCTCGGCAGATCATGTTTGCCAGCGGTCCGATCAGGTCCGGGTGCAAGCTGGTTTCGGGTTCGTTCAGCACCAACAACTCCGGTGGTCGCGGTGAGAACAATGCGGCCAGCAATAGCAGATACCGCAGCGTGCCATCGGACAATTCTCTCGCCGTGAGACCACGCAGCATGCCAGGCTGAGTCAGCACGACTTGCATGCCGCTCTCGCCGGATTGCACGTGAAGTTGCGATCCAGGGAAGGCTTCTTCGATGGCTTGTTCGACAATGTGGCTGTCGCCGATTTCACGGATCGTTTGCAGTGCCGCGGCCAAGTTGGATCCATCGTTGGCCATCACCGGAGTGAACGTCTGAGGCGATGGCAGTCGAGCGGGCGCGTGCGAGTCACATCGGAACGTGTCGTAAAACCTCCATCCCCGCAACTGCTCCTTCATCACGATGATCTCGGGAGCCGCGAAAGGATCGGCGTACTCGGTCATCAGGCTTGTCCCGCGAGACAAATGCAAATCGATGTCTTGCCATTTGCCTTTCCCCGATCGGCATCGCAAGTTCGCTCCTTTGCGATCAACGCACAGCGATCTGGCGTCCGGCGTCGGCCCCGTCCAGATGCATTCGCGTTTGATCTCAGGGTCACCATCGAACATGGACTGGGAGGGAACCGGGATCCCAAGGTCGATGCAGTAGCTCATCGGATCGGCGGAGAAGGCGAGTTTCAATGCGATGGGTTTTCGACGCAAGGTTCCTTGCAAGGGAACCTCACCCCGTTTCATTTCGTTGGGGATCGTCTCTGGGCCAGCCCAAAGGACCGATTCAAATCCGCCTTCTTCCGCCAACGATTGGTTGAGGTTGCCATTGGCTGCGGAGGCGATCAAACGCAGCGAACGATACAGATTCGTTTTGCCGCTTCCATTTGGTCCGGTGACCACCGTCAACTCACCCAGTCGCACGGTCAGCGAGCGGATCGAACGGTAGCCGGCGATTGCAATGCGGTGGATCAAGAGAAAGGCACCGTGGGGATCCAGAGTCGGACGTGTTTCTGGTAGCGATGATAGTCTGCCCCGAACCGAATCTGAAGATCGCGTTCTTCGACGGGACGCACAAAGACGTGCCAGACCACTGCCCCGCACAGGGCGTAAACAATGACAGGAAGGCTGCCGAGAAACCATCCCACCGCGATGCCTTGAACGATGCCCGCGAGTGCCATCGGGTTGCGCACGTAGCGGTACGGACCGGCGATCACCAAACGAGGTGCGGTGGCCGTGGGCAGAGGCGTGCCATCGCCGCGAATCGCCATCGTGATGCCGCTCCATAGCCCAAGCGACGATGCAACAAGAAACAAACCACCGGACAATGGTGACTGCAGCGGATGTTGAAACACTTGCCATCCGAGTCGAAGTTGCAGTTCAACGATTCCCAGCGGCAGCACCCACAGAAACGTCCCCCAGAAGATCACGGTTTGCACCAGAGTCAACGCGGTTGCCACAGCGGAACTCATCGAAGCAACGCGAATCGTGGCGGGAGATTGCGACGTGTTTCCATGGATCGTTGCCATGGAAAGCGACAACCCAGCCATGCAAACCATCATCGCCGATGCGATCCAAGCTTCTCCGGTTTGCAGGCTGGTCGCGATGCACACCAAGGTTGGGTACCAAGTGATCGCTGCAACAATCCAAACCAAAGTGGTGGCCGAAGACGCTTGACGCCACACGCAAATCGCGGCCAAGAGTGAGCCAGCGATGATCAACACGAAGTCCGCCATCCAAAACGAAAGCAGTGCACCATTCGGCCAAGCGGCGGGCTGAAACCACGGGATGCTGGCCGGATAGACAAGCAACAAGATCCACCACGCCAGCGTGCCAATGGCTTGCACGACGAGATAGGCGGAGACAATCCGAACGGGAGTGTCTCTCACCGTTGTTTCGCGGTTGCTCGGTTGCCGATCGTCACTGTTGGTCACGTTGACTCCGACGGACGAGAAATGATCCCATGAGAAGTTGTTCGCCGAATGGAATGGCTTGACGCAGCCGTGTCCAGGGATGTCGCTGGAACTCAAACGTGCTGAGCAGGTTGGCAGGAGTCTTTCAGCGTTTGGACCGTTTTGGTAATCGCTGTTGTTCCCACGTGCAACCGGGGCGAACGCCCAAACGGCTCGCGTGGTTATGCCCGCTCATGTCTGCCGGCCTGCTTGGCCGGACGTGGGAAGGCGTTGACCTGATCAGGCTTAGTTGTGAAATTGCTCACAGAAGCATGGGACGTTTCTGCTAGGATCGTCCGAAGTGTTTTTCTCGTGTTTGGAATCGAATGGAACAATCTGAATTGCCCGATCCCAACCTCAGTCGCGATCCGTCGGCTTGGGTGAACGAGTATGGCGACGCTCTGTTTCGCTATGCTCTGTCGCGGCTGCGCAATCCGGAATTTGCTGAGGAGGTTGTGCAGCAAACATTCCTGGCTGGGTTGGAGCATCAGGACCAGTTTTCGGGTGTGGGATCACAGCAGGGATGGCTGATGGGGATCCTGAAGCGGAAGGTCATCGACTTCGTTCGGCAACGGAACCGGTCCGCTCAGCCTGAGGGGCAGGCTGATCCACCGGACACACGTGATCAATGGGACACCTTTTTTGACCGCAGTGGGAAGTGGAACCCAAATGTCCGGGAAACCTTGCTGGAACCACTTGATGCGGTTGATCGGCAGGAGTTTTGGCCCGTTTTTCAAACGTGTCTTCACTCGCTACCTGACCGTCAGTCTCGGGTTTTTGAGCTGCGAGAGCTGGAAGGACTGGAGACGGAAGAAATTTGTAAGGAATTGGAGATCAGTGCGTCGAATCTATGGGTGTTGCTGCATCGCGCACGTCTTCGTCTCGCCAATTGCATCAAAGTGCGTTGGCTTCAAGAAAAGGTTTAGCCGAACTGGGCCGTCATGTTGTCGTGCAAAGAAGTCTCCCAACTCGTGTCGGAATCGCTCGACCGTCCCTTGCCCATTGGGCAGCGGATTTCGGTTTGGATTCATCTGCGCATGTGCCGGCTTTGTTCCGCCTTTCGCCGTGACCAGATGGTCCTTCGAGAGCGACTTTCCGAGCAACCCGAGCCTTCGCCTGATCAAGAGATGTCCAAAACGGTGGAGTTGTCCGCCGCCGCGAAACAACGAATCGTGGACGCCATGAAATCGCGAGGTTAGGCACTCAGCGGGGAATTTCTTTTTTCTGTAAGGAAACGCACGTTGGCTCGTCTATCGAGGAACTTCGCGAGCATCAGGTCATAGCGTGTGACTTGGTCGGCCGAAGCAACTTGGTGGAGAGGGGACCAGCGTGCCGCAGCAAATCTGGCATTTGAAAACGAATGAGCTGTTCACAAAGCTGAAACCAAGCCAATTGGAGCAACTCGAATCGCGATGTCGGTCGCGAGCATTTTCCGCTCGGAGTCCTGTCTATCTGCCGAGCCAGGCCGCGGACTGCGTATTCTTGCTGGCCAGTGGGCTGGTCAAGGTTTGCAACCTGACCAGCGATGGAAAGCAGTCCATTCTGGCGTTCGTTGAGCCGGGTGAGCTGTTTGGTGAGCTGGTTCTTTTCGAAGCGGAGCAGCGGGAGGAATACGTCGAAGCGGTGGAGAAGTCGACGGTGGTGATGATCCCTGCCACCGCGATTCAAGAGTTGATGGTCGCCAATCACGATGTTTCGATTGCTTTGACAAAGATGATCGGATTGCGTCGGCATCGCGTTGAACGGCGTTTGAAGAACCTGTTGTTTCTTTCCAATCGAGATCGCTTGGTTCATCTGTTGCTGGATCTGGCGGAGCAATTTGGGATCCGCAATTCAGAGGGCATTCACCTTCGCATCAAACTCGCTCACCAAGAAATCGCGAATTTGATGGGCAGCACTCGCGAAACCGTCACCATCTTGCTCGGTCAATTGAAGTCGGAGGGGATGGTCGACTTGGGACGGCAACGCATCACGTTGATTCAAGCTGATCGATTGGCAGAGTCCGTGCACCGCAAAACGCCAACGCACATGGGGGCGTGCTGAGCGCGGGGACGAAATGCGAGCGGTCTCAACGTTCGGTTGAGCAGGGCATCGCGGATTTCGGGAGCGACACCCGTGGGAAGCTCGAACGCTGCAGGAAGCCATGTTTCGCGATTGTGAACAGGATTTTGTATCCCGCTTTGAAGGTGCCGCTCCAAGTGCCGCTGATTTTGCTGGTCCCAACTCGAGTGCGATATGGCACTGGGATTTCAAGCGAACGCAGCCCAAGCCTCGAGGCTTTGATTTGCATTTCGATTGTCCAGCCAAAGTTTTGGTCTTGCATCTGGAGTTCACCGAGACGGCGGTAGTCGATCACGCGAAAGGGGCCAAGATCGGTGTGCCGAATGCCAAACAGCACTCGCATCAAAAAACAGGCGAGTTTGTTTCCGAAAACACTCTGGGGAGGCATGGCGCCTCGTTCGCGTTCGCCCAGCAGTCGGGATCCAAGAACGAAGTCCGCGTCCGCGTCTGCGATCGGACGGACCAATTCCGGCAAGCGATCGGAGTGGTCGCTGTAGTCCGCGTCGACGAAGGCAACCGATTGGGGGTTCGCTTTGCCTTCACGGACCATGGCGTCCAGTTTTGCCAGGCCCTGGAGGCAGGCCGCGCCGTACCCGCGTTGCGGTTCCCGCACCACCAACGCACCGGCTTGCTCAGCAATGACGGCCGTTTGGTCCGTGCAACCGTTGTCGACCACGATCACGCCGGCGACGCAGGGCAAGTCACGCAAGACCAGTCCAATGGATTCTTCTTCATTGAGTGCTGGGATGACGACCCAAACCGATTCTCGCAGGTAGCGGTCGAGCTCGTTCATCTTCTCAGCTTAGGCGATGGGGATGTGTTTGATTGCAGATCGCTTCATCCTCGCAGGCGGGCAAGTTGAGTTCTGTGAGGTCCGTCACACTCATGCTGAATGGCATGAACCGAGGAACGTGTGCAACCTTTGGACCACTGACCTTTGTGGTCTGCGAGTGTCAATCTAAGTTGGAAGCAAGCAGGGATCTGTGAGTTTGGGAACGGATGGCTGGATTGTTTCGATTCTGTTTTTTTGCGATGGGCGTGCTGGTCGCTTGCATTGCATTCAGTTCGGCTTGGCAAGCGGAACACTGTTGGAGATGAGCGTTGAGCTGGTTGTGTCGGGCGGGTGGAAGTTGTTTGGCAGCGAACTGAGTCATGGAAGCCTGGAATTCGCTGCATCGAATCCCTTCGAAATGAAACTCTTGAATTGGTTTTTCTGACCGGAATGAACGGACGGATTCACGGGCGGTCCCAACGCTGATCGCGAGCAGCAGCACGGTGGCGATTGGAATGCCAATGCCAACTCGGGTCTTGCGCCATCGTGCGGCTTCGAGTTGATTTTGCAAATCGCTGAGCGTACCTGTTGCGCATACGCCCCATTGGGAAGACGACTCGGCGTTTGGGCGGGCTCTGTCTTGGCGGGCCATGAACTCATTCCTCAATGGTGTGGGGTGTGGCAGGGAGCCTTCCTGAGAGCGATCACTCTTCCAGCGGCTGTTGCAATCCTCGCCGCGCATCGAACAGGCGTCTGTGCAGAATCTCACAGGAGCGAGGGACTTGGTTCATGCGTGGCTGCGTAGCATCGACAATGAGTCTCCACTGTGTGTGGTTTGCTGACCGCATTGCGGTGGAAGTGGTTCTGACCGCGGTTCGTCATGAGGGAACCTTCTGAATGGCCAGGAGAGCTGCTGCTCATCGTTCGCTGGGTGGCGAGGATTTGCATTCCGGGCGTGGGGTTGGCCGACCGAAACCGTCGCTTCAGTGCGATTGACAGCGCGTTCGCCGAGGGAGGATGGAAGCACGTGTCGATTTCAGATGGAACCGAATCAGAAACCCCATGGCCAAGGCCACAAACCAGGGACCAAACTCGATCCAGGTGACGACGAAATCAAAGAAGGCTGCTCCGGTGTAAGGGGAACGAAGCACCGCGGTCGTTGGGAAGTGAGCGTCCAGCCAGAATCTCAGGTAGTAGAGGAACACAAGGCCGCTGAGCGCGAGCCACACACGGCTTCGGGTGAACGGCAGCAGGGGCAGAGCCCATGTCCAATACCAGGGGTTCAGCGTCGGGCAGAGCAACCAAAACCAAGCGATGGTCAGGAACGCGGACTCACAGAAACTCTTGGGATTTTGGGGCGTCGATCGCCATGCCAACGTGACGGCGATGATCATGAAAATCGTCGCCGTGATGGCACGTGAGATGAGGAACGGAACCTCAGCAGGAGCCAGGTTGAGTTGTGCGCTGACTGAGTCCACCATCGATTCGCGAGCCGATTCGGGGATCACAGTGAACCATGCGGTTTCATGTGGCCCTCGTTGTGCCGTTGGTTTCAGGTTCTCGATGACGATTAAAAACAGGAAGTCGTTCATTTCCCATCGCCGAAGAAACGTCACGACGCCGAGACTGGGATCGTGAGCTTGTGATTCACCGGCAGTCGCTGGTTGGGAGGGGACGATTGGCGAAAGCAAGGCCAGGGTTGTGATGATGAAGGTGGCTGCGGGAACGAGCGTGAAACGCCAGCCTCGTCGACGGACCAAGGCAAGCAGGATCAGGGGTGCCAGAACGATGGGGTACAATTTCGCACCGACCGCGAATGCCAACACAACGCCCGCGAGCACGGCGTAACTCAACCGTCCTGGATCGATCAATCTTCGGCCGGATTCAGGGACCGCTTGGCAGCCGAGGCAGCGGACGAACATGTACACGCTCAGTGTTGTCAGGAACACTGCGATGGCATCCAAATGCCCACTGTTGGCCACCTCCTTCAAAAGCAACGGGCACCAGGCATAGATCACACACAGCCCGGTGGGGAGTGCTAGTTGACGCAGGAGTGCTATCACGACCAGCAAGGTTGCCAGGTCGAATCCGATGAACCATGCCTTCATGACAAACAATCGCGTCAGCAGCGACGAGGAGGAAGGCGTCGTGAGATTGGCCGCGGCAAACACCGCTTGACTGGTGGGAGGGTAGATCGTCGGCAGTTCAGAGAAATGCACTCGGTGCAAAATTTCTGCTATTGCTGGATCTTCCTCTCGCATCTCGGCCAGTCGCCGGAGAGCGTTCTCCTCTTGGGGCGAAGATTCGGTAAGCCGGACTTGTTGAGGGCTGTAGCGAAAAGGACTGACACCGGCAGTGCTGACCGCACCGTCCCACAGGTAGCGATAGATGTCGACTTCTTGAATTGGCAGTGAGAACAGCATCACGACACGGAACACGATCGCGGAGCCGATGATGAGTTGGAGGGTCCGTGGATCCGACTGGGGGCGCCACGCAATCCGAATCGCTCCGAGGTAGCACGCAAACCCAACCGCGAACAGGCAAAGCACGGCCACGATCGGGCGATCGGTCGGGATGCTGTCAAAGTCGAATTGCCAGCTCAGGATCGCGATGATTCCGTAAAGGCAAGTCGACCACCCTGCGAGGATGACCAACAGGCGAAAGTCCTGCTTGGATGTTGCCTCCTCCGTTTGTGTTGATTCGCCCGTCAATTTTGTGCTCTGAGTTCTTGCGCTGAGGAACCGTGCCAGGTCCGTGAGCCGCCTCGTCGGATTGGCGAGGCGGCGAGAAACCAAGTTGGGGTGGGACGGCGTGGGGCATGCTTGGCCCGGTGTGGTCCCGAGCGGACCCCACACGCGTCAGTGGATTCACCCGAGCCAAATGGTCAACGGCGTGCGTTGGATGAGGAGGCTTGGTCGTTCAGTCCCCAGTCATAGTCCAAGTACCGGACGGTCCCGACGCCTGCCGCCGCCGCGGTGGCTGCCTGTTGAGACGGAAGGTAGGGAGAGATCCTGCGCAGTTGGGCCGCTTGATCGCTGCCAAAGTCGCTGCCGAACCAGTCGAGGATGGAAGACAACCGAAACAGTTGCTGTGCCGGATCGTACTGAAAGTTGTTGGGGTTGGCGAAGAAGACTTTGGTGTTGGTAGTCAATTGTGCTTCCAGGCGAGTGGCGGTGTACGCTTCGTTCAGCAGTCGCGGGCAACCGCGAGATGCACAGACGATTGCAAAGTGGATCCGCGGTTCACCCATTTTGCGTAGCACCTCGTGCTCCATTTGGTTCAGCGAAAACGGCTGGCCTCCAACCGTCAACAGCAGGTCATTCCAAATGTTGTAACCAAACAGTTTTGCGGTGTGATTTTTGATGCTGGTGGTGGGGTATTCTCGGAGAATGCCTCGGACGGTCACCGCGTTGTAGGCATTGATCCAGAATGCCAACTTGGCGGGAACACTCGCCTGCGCGTTGGGGTTGGCGGATGACAAATGAGAGAGGAACGCATCCAGGGTTTGCATGTCCTCCGCAGATTGTTTCCAGGCCGCGTAGTTGACCTCGCCCTTCTCATTGACGTATTTCTTCAGCAAGGCATCCCATTGGCTGGGAGTGATTTCGTCCATCGAGATCTGCTGCCGTGCCGGAACGTTTTGTCCGACGTTCACCTTGGCTCCAGCCAAGCTGTTTTCGGTGGACAAGATCGTCGCCATGGTGAAGAAGGCGAACAACAGCACTGACTTTTTCATCGGAAGGACTCCATTCATTGAGGGGGCTGAGGCGAATTCCAAGATCGCCATGTCCCGTGGAATGACGACTGGAATCCAATGTCCGCCCCACAATGGCATCGGAATCCCCGTGTGTCTGTGAGAGTCACCACACTTCGATCCAACAGGACGGTCGGGGATGCTTTGGATGGCATGTCGTCGCCGAGACCGATGGGGCTTTTGTTGTCAGGCCAGACGATGCACCCACCGAAGACGGGGTGAGTTGGGAGGTCCTCGATGGGCTGGGGTTGCGATGAACCTGAGCGACCGTAGGAAATCTTTTTCTGGATCGTGTAAGGAAGTTCGGGCGTCACCGTCTTCCTCGGCGAATGGCCTGCTCTTGTTGAGCGTGGCAACTGCAACTCGCATCCGAAAGGAAGTCGGCACGATGAAAGCGACATTGTTGGACGCAACCCAGGGCACCGAGTCATCGGTGTATGAGCGGTACGCCGCTGCTGCTCAGGCTGTCGAGCCAGCGCTCTGCTGCCCGGTGACCTACTCGGCTGATTTGCTGAAGGTGATCCCTGAGGAAATTATCGAACGAGATTATGGTTGCGGTGATCCGACACCGTATGTTCGGTCAGGAGAAACGGTGTTGGATTTGGGCAGCGGGGGTGGCAAGTTGTGCTACATCGCGGCTCAATCCGTGGGCGCTAGGGGACGAGTCATTGGGGTGGATTGCAACCGCGAAATGCTGGGGCTTGCTCGAAAGCATGCACCAACTGTGGCGGAGAAAATCGGGTATGCCAACGTGGACTTTCGTTATGGTTTGATTCAGGACTTGGCACTGGATTTGGATCTGTTGGCCGACGAATTGTCAGGCAACCCGGTCAGCGATCCGGCGGGCTATCTCGCTCTTCGTCACACGGAAGAACGCTTGCGTCGCGAACGACCACTGGTCGCTGATGAATCGGTTGACTGTGTGCTCTCCAACTGTGTTTTGAATCTCGTCCGGCAACAAGATCGTCGAGAATTGTTCCGCGAGATCTTTCGTGTTTTGCGGAACGGTGGGCGGGCCGCCATCAGCGACATCGTCAGCGACGAATCCGTGCCCGAACGATTGCAGCAAGACCCAGAGCTTTGGTCGGGTTGCATCACCGGAGCGTTTCGAGAAGACGAATTTCTGAAAGCGTTTGAAGAAGCTGGCTTTCACGGCATCGAGATCGTCAAGCGACAAAGTGAACCGTGGCGAACGGTGGAGGGAATCGAGTTCCGTTCGGTGACGGTCGTGGCCTACAAGGGAAAGCAAGGTCCCTGTTGGGAGCGTGGGCAAGCGGTTGCGTATCGCGGGCCCTTCAAGAAGGTGCAGGATGATGATGGTCACACCTACTTTCGCGGGGAGCGGATGGCTGTGTGTGACAAGACGTACCGCCTGCTTCAGCAAGAACCGTATGTCAACATGTTTGACGCGATCGCACCTCGTGAAGAGGTCGCCTTGGAAGATGCCCCGCCGTTCGACTGCGGACGCAACGCACGCCGTCATCCGCGAGAAACGAAAGGGTTGGAATACCACGCCACCACGGAAGAGACAGGTGACTGCGGTGGGGAAGACCGTTGCTGTTAGTTCGTGCTGATGGCTGTCTCCCGGTTTTCGAACCAGGGCTCATTGCCGCCGTTGATTGTCCCAAGCGAAACGTCTCGTTCACCAAGGAAAATACCATGCAACTGTCACTTTTACGAAGCAAGAGCGAACTCGCCAACGCAGCGATGCAGCGAGAAATTCTGGAGGGAGAGGGGACGCCTCGGCAGCCCACCTTCAACCAGAAAATGCAGGCCAGCGGATTGGGGAAGCTTCGCGCCACCAGCATCGAAGTGCTGCAAATCAATGTTGGGAAATTGTGCAACCAAACTTGCACTCATTGCCACGTGGATGCCGGTCCAGACCGTCGCGAGAGCATGTCACGAGAAACGGCGGAGCAAATCATCGACGTGCTGGCCAGCCATGACATCCCAACGCTGGATATCACCGGCGGCGCTCCAGAAATGAATCCCCATTTCCGTTGGATCGTTGAGCAGGCTCACAAGCTCGGTCGACGTGTGATTGACCGTTGTAACTTGACGATCTTGATGGCCAACGGATTCAAAGATTTGCCTGAGTTCCTGGCCGATCATGATGTGGAGGTGGTGGCTTCTTTGCCCTGTTACCTGGAAGAGAACTGTGACAGTCAGCGTGGCGACGGTGTGTTTCGACGATCCATCGATGCCTTGCGCCGTCTGAACTCACTGGGGTATGGCATTCCTGGATCACGCCGGAAGTTGTCGCTGGTTTACAACCCCATTGGGCTCGCCTTGCCACCGCTGCAAGATGAATTGGAAGCAACGTATCGACGTGAACTGAAGTCTCGCTACGACATTGTGTTTTCAGAGTTGCACACGATCACCAATTTGCCCATCAGCCGATTCTTAGATGACCTGTTGAAGCAAGGCAAACTCGACGAGTATCTGCAGACGTTGATTGATCAATTCAATCCGCTGACGGTCGATGGGGTGATGTGCCGATCGATGGTGTCGGTGGATTGGCAAGGGCGACTGTTTGATTGTGATTTCAATCAGATGTTGAACATTGAACTGGAACCGGGGATGCCCGGGACCATTCACGATTTCGATGCCGAACGGCTCACGAGTCGGACGATCATGACCGGGCGCCATTGCTTTGGGTGCACAGCGGGTTGCGGCTCAAGTTGTCAGGGGGCGGTGTTGAAACCGCAGTCGGAGTTTGCTTCTTGATTGACTCACTTCGAGCGTCCCGGGGATTTGCAAAGCAGGCTTGGACACCTCGGTCCCCGCTGGTCCAGAAACCGTCGGGGACACTGTTCAACCCAACACACGATCGCCTCTGACGATCGCGTTTTAGGGGGCCATTGCAAGCGTGCGGCACTCAGCGGCGTTGGCGATAAACTCGATTCGCAGAGCAGTTGCCACCGGAACAAGTTGGTGCCGAGTAGGTCTGGTATCGGGCACCTTGCCATGAAGTGGCGGGCACGGACGAGACAGGCACACCCTGGGTGGCCTGATAGCTCGGGGCGTAACTGGTGTGAACCGAGTTGACTGTCGCCGAGATGGGCGTCGAAACGGGGGTCGAGTAGTGGATCGTTGGCTGGGCAATGGAGTGGGATGTGACAACGTTGCCACCGCAGTTGCCCGATGCACAACCTGATCCAACCGCAATCGGTGTTGCTTGAGTCGACGTGTACATTCTCGTCGTCGAAGGTGTGGAATACATCACCTGGGGCGACACCGTCCGTGCCGCGGCACAGGCGGCTCCACAGGACCCGCTTTGTGCACTGACATCACTGCTCATGGCACAAACCAACAGAGCCGCCAAAGCGACCATCGAGTACTTCCATCCAAATTTCATCTTCGTTCCTTATCGACAAGGGTTCCTCTGGGACACAGCTCCATGTCCCGTGACTTAACTGATGCGGATTCTGGTTCGCCATCCGCCGCGAGGATGTGAGTGATGTCACAGTTCTTGAATCTTTTCTCAGCGAAAGAACCTCTCTTTCGGGTGGGTCGTTGATGCACCGGAGAAGATGGGGAAGCAGGCTTTCACGCGTCCTGGAAGCATGTGCCGACGACTCGACGTACTTCCCCCCCTCTGAACGCTCGCTTTCTACCTTTTTCTATCCTGAAGGACGGAGTGCGAAAAAAAACAGGATTTCCGTGTAAGGAATCCACGGGCTCTTCGTCATCGACGCAGGCAAGAAACCCCTTCCTTTCACAAGTCAAAAAAGAAAGCCATGAACACAAGTCACTCGCTCGGCAACGGAATTCAGATCCGAGGCATCCTGATCGCAGCGTTGGCGTTGCTGCCAGCCACGATGGCAGCTCAGACCGCGGCAGCTCAGTCCGGAACCCGAACCGCTCCGCCTCGCGCCGCGGGAAGCGGGACAAAAGTCGCCGGGAATCACGCCGCAGGAAATGCGGTTGGTTTGCAAGGCTACTGCCCTGTTTGCGTGATCAAGATGAAACAGTGGGTCAAGGGTGATCCGCAGTTCTCGGTCAAACATGATGGAAAGACCTACCTCTTTCCAAGCGAAGAACAAAAGAAAATGTTCTTGAGCAACCCAGCTCAGTTCACCCCTGCGCTGGGAGGCGATTGTGTGGTGGCCTTGGTCGAAATGCACAAACGGGTTCCTGGCAACGTGCAGTTCTCCAGCATGCACAATGATCGCCTCTACTTGTTCGCCAATGAAAAAGCGAAGGCGATGTTTGAGGCCGACAAGGCCAAGTACGAGAACGCGGACCTTGCGTTGGACGGGAAATGTTCCGTTTGCAAAGTGGAAATGAATCAGGACATGGCAGGGAATCCAGCTTTCACGAGTTTCTATCGTGGGATGCGTTATCAATTCCCAGGCGAGAAACAACAGCAGATGTTCAACCAGAACCCAGCCAAGTACGACGTGACCAAATAGGTGACGCACTGGTTGATCGGTGGTGGATCCATTCATCGTTTAAGTGAACGGTGGATGGATGGATGGATGGAGGCATGGAGGTCGATCGTCGCGATTCAACGCAGAGAGAAGATCGTGCTAAGTGATTGATCGGATCAGCTTGGCTGGATTGCCAGCGACCAGGGATCCAACCGGCACGTCTTGGGTCACCACGCTGCCGGCACCGATCACGCTGCGGTCGCCGATGGTGACGCCCGGACATAAGATTGCTTTCCCGCCGATCCAAACGTCGTTCCCGATGGTGATTGGTTTGCCATACTCTTGGGTTCGTCGCAGGTGTGATTCGAGAGGATGCGTTGCCGTGTAGATGTGGACGCCAGGAGCAATGAAGACAAAGTCTCCGATCCGCACTTCGCAGACATCCAGGATCACGCAATCGAAATTGAAGTAGACCTGCTTGCCGAGATGGATGTTCGTCCCGTAGTCGCAGTGAAACGGAGGTTCCAACCAGACGGAATCGCCACCGCTGGCGAACAGTTTCTTCAGAATGCTGCGGCGAAGTGCTTCTTCGCGAGGCGAGCTGTGGTTGAGCTGATGGCAACGTTCGCGAGCGACCATGCGGGCTTCCGCCAACTCAGGGTCGTTCGGGTCATACAGCTCGCTGGCGAGCATTTTTTCTCTCTCGGATTTCATCGGGGCATGTCTGTTTTCGAGGGAGTTTTTTTGGGGGATGGATCCCTTCCCGGCGGTGTTCGCTTCGCTCGACCGCCGGCTACCCTCTGCATTCCCTCCGGGAAGTCGCAATGACAGCATTGGGTAGTGGACGAGGCAACGAGTCCCTTGCGTGGGGAAGGATTCGTTGCCTCGTCCACTACGGTTCGCGTCCTCAGAGAAGGACGCGTCGAAAACGTTGGCAATGAAATCGATATCTCCCGGGAAAGAAGGTGTGTGGCCTCTTTCGAAAGAGGCCGTGTCAGTCATCGATGCGATCCGCGATGATTTTGGCTGTGATCGGATCAACATGCAATTCTCGCTTTTGCCCATTTCGGAACGCTTCGATTTCCCAGTAGCGGCGTTCGAACGAGACTTCGTGGATCGGTTGAGTGTTGCTGTTCTTTCTTACCGTTTTGAGCAACTTCGACAGCGGCATCGCGCCCGCGGGTGGCGGTGTGTCGGGATCGTCGTGATGTTCAGAAAGCACTTTGCCGCTGTAGGGATCGACCATCAATTCAACGGACTCGTTACCCTTGTGCGTTTCGACTTCCCAATTGCCGTCATCCCTCGAGAGTTCCGTGAACGGACCGTATCCATCTTTTTCTAGATTCTGGACAATTTCGATCACCGAGAGCCGCGTGCTGCCAGCGAATTGTCCGTTGACAACGTTGGTGGTGGTCAAGCCGAGCGGGACGAGCATTGTGGCGACGAGAGAACTCAGCAGTAGCAATTTCATTTTCTGACTCCTTGAATGGGAAGTGAATTCCAGCGACTGCGAGAACAGGGGATTCCGGTTCTCCAGTCGACGGAAGAAAATGGTATGCAAGCTGAATGAAGTGTGGCTGAAGCGAAGTTAAAGTTTGCTTCAGCTTCCTTGGCAGGCTGGTTGAGCTGCCGATCGCGGCTCACTTCAAGTCGCCGATCAACATCACCGAGGAGGCATACCAGGTGTGGTCCTGGTACTTGTCGGGCTTGGCATCGAAATCGCCTCGGTTGCGTTCAAAGAGGATTTCGCGTTTGTCGAGTTGCTTCGGTGTCAGTTCGATTTTGACGGTGTGCTGGCCTGGTTCCAATTCTGAGCCAACGTTCAGGGTTGCCATGCGGTGGTAGGTGCAATAGCCATCGATTCGATTGCGGGTGACTTCCTTGCCATCGAGAAAGACGCGGACTTCGCCGCCGTCCGGACCAAGGAGGTCGAACACTCCCGCGTTGGTTCCCTCAAACACAAATTCCAAACGGGCACCGGGTTCGTTGGCTTGATAGAGCTCGGGCATGTTTCGTTGAAAGCGTTGGGCCAAGGAGTGATCGGAGGGGAGCTTGGTCCAGTTCCCGGTCAACATCTGGGGTTGGATCGCCACCATCTTGGCTTGTTCCCAGTTGTCCTCGCGGAGTGGGTTTTCGATCGCATGAGGCTTTGCGTCTTGGCTTGCTGCGGTGATCTGTGGCCAACAGCGGGCGATTGCCTCGGTGTAGAGACGATGCCCCGTTTCGACATGGGGGTGGACGCCATCGGTCGAGAAGACCATCGGTTCCGTGGCCATGTCGGCAGGCTTCGGAGCTTTGAAAATGAGTTTGCCCGCTGATTCCAAACGCGCGACTTCGACGCCGAAGTGAATGGATGGGATCGAATAGTGATCGGCCAAATCTTCCATGGCACTGGCGGCGCGAGGCATCTTGCCAGCTTTCAAATCAGGCAGCATGGGCTGCGTGAGCGTGTAAACAAAACAGATGTCCGTCGAAGGGTTGGCAGCCCAGGTTTGCCGGATGATGCCTTCCATGGAACGGTGGATTCGCTCCGGCGCAGCTCCGCCATCGTTGACGGCGAACTCCACGAACAGCAAATCCGGGTCGTGTTGCAACGCATCCCGCTGCAGACGAAACACACCCAGGTCCGATCCCGTTCCACCAATCGCGGCATGGATCTCATTCACGGTGGCGTTGGGGAATTGTTCTTGGAGCCACTCACGCGATTGAATCCGCCAACCGGGAGCGGCTGTGATGCTGCCACCGAGGTAGGCCACGCGAACGGTCTCGCCTGCCTCGACTTTGGCGATGAAGTTTGGCAGCCCAGCCCGTGGATGACATTCGACTGCTTCGCGAAGAGGGAAGTCCCCGTGGGCCTGGACCGCGGGGACAGAGAGAAACGTCAGGAGACCGAGGAGGCGAATGATTGGGGGCATCGACAAGGTGGGGGCAGGAGGGAGGAATGACTGGAGGGCGTCAAAGGCAGGTTGCACATCTTACTGGAACGGAATTCTGCTCGCTGGTGATCGCTCATCTCAGCCGGGTGGAACGCACTGGAACCACATGTGGAAGCAGCCAGGGCAGGCTTAGGAGGCCGTGTTCACGCAGCTCTTGGCAAAATTTTCTAGCTGCAAGGGTTTTTCTAGCTGGAACAGCTGCTTCAGCTGCATGGGTTCGCCGGGCCTCTCAGGGGTGTTTCAATCGTTTCGATCGTCCTGTTGCAAAGGTTCGCAGCGGTTCAACCGATTGATCCCAACAAGGCATTCACAACAAACACAACGAAAATCCAACCAGCATGGAAGCGGGGGCGTTTCGCTGGTTCTCAATCACTCTCTTGCTGTGCACGGATGCCATGACCAAGCTCACCTTTCCAATCACGCTCTCATGCCTGCTGGCGATTTCTGGTTGTGCGGGAGTGAACGTCCCGTCCAAGCATGTGGTCCGTCAGGCGAACATCGAGCCTCTGCCTTCGCAGGTTGTGTCGGTGGATGATGCCGCACCACCCTCGGTCGAAACGGTCGCGTACTTCGACGACGAACAGGTTGATGTGAGCGGCGAAGGTGATGCGGACTCGCACACTGGCGATCCGCCATCGTTCCCGACATTTGTCATTGAGCGGGCTGAGCCATGGGAAGCCGAGGGCATGTCCAACGAGGGCGAGGTCTCCGATGCGGCGGTCTACACACTCGCTGACATCGAAGCGATGGCCTTGGGCAACAACCCTGCCATTCAATCGGCCCACGCAACCACCAGCAAAGCGGCTGGTTTGCGTTCGCAGGTTGGGACTCGCCCCAACCCGACGCTGGGATACTTTGGGCAGCAGATTGCTGACCGGGGCACCGACCAACACGGCATCTATGTCGAACAGGAATTTGTGCGAGGCAACAAGTTGGGGCTCAACCGAGAAGTGCTCGGTCACACCCAACGAGCTCAGGCGGCTGAGGGTGAGACGCAGCGGTACCGTGTTTTGACGGATGTTCGCGTGCGTTTTTTCGAAGCGATCGCCGCCCAACAACAAGTCGACGCGACGCGGCAGTTTGCTGGTGTGGCACTTCGTGGTGTGCAGGTCGCCGAAGACCGTCAGAATGCGGAAGAAGGCACGTTGATTGAAACGCTGCAAGCACGAACGCTGCTGAGCGAAGTCACGTTGGCGGCAGAACAAGCTGAGGTGGCATACCAGGGTGCATGGAAAGACTTGGCCGCCATCGCTGGGCTGCAAGTGTCGACGCCCGCCAGATTGGTGGCCGAACTGGACACTCCACTGACGACTCCGGACTGGGAAACCACCTACCAGGAAATCTTGGCGCAGAGTCCAGAGCTCACCGCCGCCCAAGCGATCGTGTGCGAGAAGCAAGCCCTCGTGCGGCGTCAAAAGGCGCAGCCGATCTCCAATGTGACCGCTCAACTGGGAGCAGGCTACGACGAGGCGACCGAACACGGGATGCTCAACCTGCAGTTGTCGGCTCCAATTCCGGTTTGGAACAAGAACTCCGGGAACATTTCCGCGGCGTACGCTGACTATGTTCGAGCGACTCAAGAAGTCCAACGCATTGAACAATCCATCCGCTCGCGTTTGGCCCGTGCGGCACAGGAATTTGACTCGGCGATGAAATCGGTTCGCAAGTACGAAGATGAAATCATTCCGCAAGCGAAGAAGAGTCTGGAACTGTCCGAGGAAGCCTATCGTGCTGGCGAGCTGGAGTTCTTGCAGGTTCTGATTGTTCGACGCAGTTATTACGAGTCTTCGATTCGTTTGATCCAGGCCCGCGGGAACCTGGCCCAAGCCGCCTCCAAAATGGACGGTCTGTTGCTGACCGGCGGACTGGATTCGCCAACCGACTACACCGACGGGGATGGCATCCGCGGTGCATCCTTCGGCGGGCAGTAGGCAAAACCAAAGTCTGCTTTCGCGGTGTTCGGAGGACTCCTGCAGCGAGTCACCCGGGGCGGGCAAGTCATGAACGTCGGCTGAATCGCGCTCAGCCGACGTGGAGTGTTGGGAGACAAAAGCTGTTCACGCCCATGGACAGAAACTTTCCAACGCTCGTCGGTTCACAGCCAAGGCAACGGCGTGATCCTTTGCATCGCCGGCGCGCCAGATGCCCGTTTGAGTGGGCCATGCCGGCCCGTCCACTGCTGAACGGCGGCTGGCATCATGGAGCGGCACATCGCTTGCTTGAAGGGTGGCATCGAAGCGAGAGTGCGTGGGTCTCGCTGTCACAACCTCGGCCGGCATCCTGATTGGCTGGCCGCTATCGGCGAGATGTTGAGTGTCGAAATCATTGGTAGAATGGCAGTCGTCGAGTCGATTGGAGCAGGCATTGGACCGCGGGGTGACAATCCCAGCGGATGTTTGTGGCGAACATCCGCCCCGTCTGAGTCACTCATCCAACGCGACTGCCCGCTTTCCTCGCTTCGATCAGTTTTGGCGTATGTCCGACCGTGTTTCCGCTTTGTCCTCCATCCTGCGTTCGCCGGCGAGGATTCTGGGCATTGTGTTGATGCTGGTGTTCATTGCCGAGGTCGGCGTGATGTTGGCGTTACCGCATGTGATGCCGGACTTCCTAGGCGAGACCGGCACCGCGGTCCTGGACGCCGTGTTGTTGACGCTGGTGTGCGCGCCTGTCCTGTGGTGGGTCATCATTGGTCCACTGCGGCGAATTGCGGTTCAAGAACACGGTCGCAGCGAAACGATTGTCGCCAACGCCAGCGAGGGCATTCTGACGTTCGACCATGACGGAGTGATCCTGTCGTGTAATCGTGCGGCAACGGAGTTGTTTTCGACCGAGATGGATCTGGTGGTGGGCACGATGACGAGCGCGTTCCTGGAGGAGTTGCCCCAGTCGTTCGAGTCCTTGCCCGCCTCCTTCCGACTCAGTGCCAAGCGACCTGATGGCAGCACGTTCCCAGTCGAAGTGTCGGTGAGCGAATACCCGTCGGAATCCAAACGGCTTCGCATCGCGATCATTCGTGACCTGACAGCGGCGGAGTTGGCTGAATCGGAACGGTTGATGATGGCCCGCGAAACCGAAGCGTTGCGAGCACAGCAAATGACCACGCTGGCTCAATTGGCCACCGGGGTTGCCCATGAGATCCGCAACCCGTTGACGTCGATCAAGATGCTCATCCAGGTCAATCGCAGCAAATTTGCTGAGGAAGGGTTGCCGACCGACGACCTTGAATTGGTGGAGCAGGAAATCCGTCGGATGGAGCGCAGCGTCAACGGCCTGTTGGATTTCGCACGTCCAGAACAAGGCGAACAGTCGGTCTTTCCAATTCAAAATGTGATCCAGAAAACCACACAGTTGGTCGAAGGCCGTTGTGGGCAGCAGGGTGTGAAGCTCACGGTCGAATGCGATGAAACTCCTCTTCATATCGAAGGTGACGCATCACAGCTCCAGCAGCTGTTGCTCAATCTTTCCCTCAATGCACTGGATGCCCTGCCCGACGGAGGCGAAGTGACCATTCGTGCCGTTGCCAGCAACGGGGAACTCGAAGTGTCGGTGGTCGACACGGGAGCTGGGATCCGGGATGACATGCTGGATAAATTGTTCACCCCGTTCTCGACCAGCAAACCGACCGGCGTTGGTCTCGGGTTGGGGATCTGCCGCCGAATCGCCAACTCGCACCATGGAACGCTGACAGGGGAAAATCGAGCTCAGGGGGGCGCGGAGTTTCGACTGACGCTGCCGTTGGCCGATCAATCCACCAACCGATCGAATGACTCATCGATTGACAAGGTCTCATGCAAAGTCTCTTAGTCATTGATGATGAACCCTCGATCTGCAAAGCGTTCGAGCGAGCTTTCTCGAGCGATACCATTTCGGTGTTGACCGCGAAAGACGGTGCCGAAGGCGAGCGATTGTTTACGGATGCAAAACCGGACGTCGTCGTAATTGATTTGAGCTTGCCCGATGTCAGTGGGTTGGAACTCTTCAAGCGTCTGCGTGAACTGGACGCGCGAGTTCCGTTCATCTTCATCACGGGGCACGGAACGGTTCAGTCCGCCATCGAAGCGACCAAGTTGGGAGCGTACGACTACCTTTTCAAACCACTCGAACTGGACGAGATTCGGACGCTGCTCGACAAAGCGTTCAAACTCAGCCGGATGGTCCGCGTTCAACCAGTGCTCGCCGAATCGGACGCTGAAAAAGAGTCGACGGGCGATGCGATCGTCGGTCGCTGCAACGCGATGAAGGAGGTCTACAAGGCCATCGGCCGGGTGGCGTCGCAGAACTTGACGGTGTTGTTGCTGGGCGAAAGCGGGACCGGCAAAGAGGTTGTTGCCCAAGCGATCTACCATCACAGCGCTCGGTCCACCGGACCGTTTCAAGCGATCAATTGTGCGGCGATCCCAGACGCATTGCTGGAAAGCGAGATCTTCGGGCATGAAAAAGGCGCGTTCACCGACGCACACCGGCAACGCATCGGGAAACTTCAGCAGGCAGATGGGGGCACCTTGTTCTTGGATGAGGTCGGCGATATGTCGCCGATGACTCAGGCCAAGTTGCTGCGAGTGCTGCAGGATCAAACGTTTGAACGTGTTGGCGGCAACACACCCATCCAGGTCGATGTCCGGATCATTGCCGCCACCAATCATGATTTGAAGCAGTTGGTTTCCGAAGGGCTGTTTCGATCGGATCTGTACTTTCGACTGAGTGTGGTCACGATTCAGTTACCACCGCTGCGAGAACGCGAGGATGACCTGCGAGTGTTGGCCGAGTACTTTCTGCGCCGCTACAGCAATGAATTCGGAAAAGACATTCGCACGATCGCGCCAGAGACACTGGAAGTGCTGGGGGCCTATCACTGGCCTGGGAATGTGCGTGAACTCGAAAGCGTGATGAAGCAATCGTTGCTGACCGCTCGCGGCAATGTTCTGTTGCCCGATTTCTTGCCGCCCCTGGGGGACGTACGCGGACACGCCGGGGATTCCTCGGGGCCCGAGTTTCTCTCGGAGAAATTTGTTGTTGAGCGGCTCGAGGCTGGCACCGACAACTTGTACGCCGAAGCCATTTCCATCGCCGAGCGTCAACTGTTTCGTCAAGTGCTCACGCACACGGCCGGCAACCAGCTCAAAGCGGCGACTCTGCTCGGGATCAGCCGCGTGACCCTGCGGAGCAAGCTGAAGTCGCTGGGGATCGAAGCCGCGGACTTCGCCAACTGAGCTCCGCCGCCGTCTGAGCGGGGCGGGGGCCGGCGGACGTCACCGGTGTGCAAGGTGGCGGGCAGGGGCTTTCGCCCACGAACCTTGTTGAGAAGGCATTCACAAACAGGTTCGTCGATCAATGAAGTCAGGGATCGCTGCCCACCTTGTTGTCATCGAGGCCTCGGGCAAACCAAGGGTAGATCGTGGGGATCACGAGCGAGGTCAGGAGCGTTGAGGTGATCAGACCACCGATCACAACGGTCGCCAGAGGACGCTGCATCTCGGCACCATCACTGGTCGAAAGGGCCATCGGCAAGAACCCAAGGCTGGCCACGAGTGCCGTCATCAAGACCGGACGCAAGCGAACCAGAGCGGTGTCGTGACTGACGTCTTGCAGTGGCATCCCTGATTGGCGGGAATGCTCCGCCGCACTCACCCACACCAAACCATTGAGCACCGCGACGCCAAACAAGGCGATGAACCCGACGCCGGCGGAAATGCTGAACGGCATTTCGCGAAGATACAACGCAATGATTCCGCCGGAAGCCGCCATGGGAACCGCCAGGAAGATCAGCAGCGCCAATCGCATCGAACCAAGGCTGGTGTGCAACAACAGCATGATGATCATCAGCACGATCGGCGTGATGATCGCCAGTCGTTTGCTGGCGGATTGTAGGTTTTCAAAGTCACCGCCCCACCGCACTTCGTATCCTGGAGCGAATTCAACTTGTTCCGCAACCGCGGTTTGGGCTTCGGTGACGAAGGTGGCGACATCGCGTCCCCGAACATTGGCCGAGATGAACGTTCGTCGACGGTTGCCTTCGTGTTCAATGGTGGGCGGGGTTTCTTCCAATCGAATGTCGGTCAGTTCCTTCAGAGGGACCGATTTTCCGTTGGAGTCCGCAACGGGAACTTGCTCGAGCAAGTCGAGGTTTTCTCGCCACTGCTGCGGAACACGAACCATGATCGGGTACCGCGCACGTCCTTCGAAGACTTGACCAACTTGATGTCCCCCCAGTGATGAGACGACGTCCAACACGGTTTGGGCATCAATGCCGTATTGGGCCAGGGCCTGAGGTTTGGTTTTGATCGTCAGGGTGGAAAGGTTGGCTTGGTAGTCTGCTTTGACATCCACTGCACCAGGAATGGAACGCAACACCGCTTCGATTTCCTTGCCTTTCTCGCCGAGCACTTCCATGTCGTCGCCGTAGAGCAAAACGGCCACATCGGCTTTGACGCCAGCGACCAGTTCGTCGACTCGCATTTCGATCGGTTGCGTGAACCCAAACGCGACGCCGGGAACGTTCGCATTGAGTTCTTCGGACATCTGTTCAATCAGTTCGTCGCGTGTCTTTTGTTCCGGCCAATCATGCACCGGTTTCAACAGGACCCAAACATCGGTTTGGTGAACACCCATCACATCGTTGGCGATCTCGGGGCGTCCCGTTTTGGAAAACACCGTTTCCACTTCGGGATACTCTTTGAGGATGTTCTCAATTTGGGTCGACATTTCGATCGAACCTTCCAGTGTCGCGCTGGGTAGCCTCAAAGCCTCCACCAACAGGTCTCCCTCTTCCAATCGAGGCATGAATTCTGCCCCCAAGTGTCGACCCATTGGCAGACTGAGTGCGAACACGGTCAGTGCGATGGCAACCGTGACAAAGGGATGCTTGATCGCGCGGGTGACCAACGGTTCGTAAAAGAATTTGACGATTCGCACCAACAGCACATCTTCTTCCTTCATCTTCTTGGGCAAAAAGATGGAGGCCATGGCGGGCATGAATGACAGAGACAGGATCATCGAACCGCCCAGTGCGAACAGCACTGTCAGAGCCATCGGGCGAAACAGTTTGCCCTCGGTGCCCTCCAGCAACAGGATCGGCAGGAACACCACGGCAATGATCAGTTCGCCAAACATCGTCGGCTTGCGAACTTCGACGGCTGCGTCGCGAATCACGTCTTCGTGTTTGGCATCGCCGTTGTCGTGGGAGAGCTTGCGGATGCAGTTCTCGACCATGATCACGCTGCTGTCGACGATCAGTCCAAAGTCGATCGCACCCAGGCTCATCAAACTGGCCGTGACGCCGGTGTAGGCCATGACGTTGGTGGCAAACAGCATGGACAAGGGGATCGCGAGCGCCACGATGATCCCGGCTCTCAGGTTGCCGAGCATCAACAGCAGCACGACAATCACCAACATGCCGCCTTCGGTCAGGTTGGTCAGCACCGTTTTGAGCGTGCGGCCGATCAGAGCGGCACGGTCATAGGTGACCTCGAGACGCACTCCCTGGGGCAATGTGACTTCGATCTCTTGCAGGCGTTCTTTGGCGAGTTCCACCACTTCGCGTGAGTTTTCGCCAATCAACATCATCACCAAACCCGTCACCACTTCGCCACGTCCGTCGCGAGTCACGGCACCTTGCCGCGTCATCGGCTCGATGCTGACTTTCGCGATGTCACCGAGCAGAATGGGGTTCCCGTCCGGTTCCCGACGAATGACCACGCTTTCAATGTCAGCTTCGTTTTCCAGCAGCGAGACACCGCGAATGAAGCGTTGTTCGCCGTGATGGATGACGTAGCCACCGCCGGAGGTGTTGTTGTTGGCTTGCAATCGTTGGAAGAGCAACTCCATCGGGATCCCATAGCTGGTCATTCGATCGGGATCAGGCTGGACTTCGAATGTTTTGTAGTAACCCCCGTGTGTGTTGATCTCCGTGACACCGGGAACCTGACGCAGTTTGGGGGAAATCTCCCATTCCAACATCGTCCGCAGTTCCATCGGTGAGTGGCGGTCGCTGCGAACTTCAAACTGCAAGATTTCGCCGAGCGCCGTCGTCAGGGGACCAACCGTTGGTGTGCCGTACCCGGGCGGAATGTCGGCGGCGGCATCGCCGAGTCGTTCTGTCACGAGTTGGCGAGCGTGGTAGATATCGGTCCCTTCTTGGAACACAATCGTGACGACGGAAATTCCGAATTTGGAAACGCTGCGGAGTTCTTCCACGTCGGGCAGCCCGCCCATCGTGTTCTCAACCGAATAAGTGACGTAGCGTTCCACTTCGACGGGAGACAAGGAACCTGCGTCGGTCACGACTTGAACTTGCACGTTGGTCATGTCCGGGACGGCATCGATTGGCAGATGCAAAGCCGAGTACAAACCCGCGGCCGCCATCAGCATCGTCAGGATGATGACGAGCCCACGATTGAGGAGCGAGAGTTCAATGATCTTCGTGAGCATGATGAAGTCGTTCGAGTTGCTGAGACGCTGAATGGACTTTTAGCGCCGTGGAGTGAGAGGACGGGGAGTGAGGGAAAGGAGCGGGCGAGCAAAATCGCTATTCGCCTTCCCCTTGGAGTAGCAACTCCGACTTCAACAGAAAGGCGCCTTTGGTGACCACCGACTGGCCTCGCGACAATCCTGCTGTGACCTCCACCCAATCATCGGAAGCTTGTCCCGTGGAAACGTTCACTCGTTGGAAAGATCCGTTGCCCAGATCAAGGAAGACGAACTGTTCGTTCTCGTGTTGGAGAAGCGATTCCGGTTTGATTGACAACGCTTGACGCAGTTCGCCGATTGGGACGGTGACTCGAACGAACATGCCCGGACGCAACAAGCCTTCGTTGTTTTCAATGCGTGCGATCAGTGGGACGGAATTGGTGTCGGCTTGGACTTCGCGTCCGAAGTACCTCACCTTGGCAGGGAAGACGCGTTGATCCAGCGCGGGCACCATGACCGACACTTCCGCACCAGGTTGCAAATTCACAACCGACCAATCGCTTTCTCGGATGCTGGCTTCAACGGAAAGTGAGTCGGTGTTGGCAAGCACAATCAGGGCATCACCTCGCATCACGCGTTCGTTGTTGGCAAAGCCTTGTGACTCGACGCTGCCGCCGAATGGCGCTCGGACTTCCAATCGCGAAAGGGCTTCCTCGTTGCTGAGGTTGACTGTGTTTTTGTCTTCCTTGTATCCCAGCAGCGTTTCCAACGATTGCCAAGCCAGGTTGAGTTGTCGATTCGCTTCGGCCACATTGGCCTCCGCTTTCATTTGGGATTGCTCGATCTCGAACGAGGCTTGATCGCGAGCGGTTCGGAATGCGGTCTCGGCAAGCTGGCGTTCACCCTCTCGTTCTCGAACCGTCCGACCGGAAACAGAACCCGAGGCGACCAACGGGCGAAGTTTAGCGAGCAGTTCGTCGGCCAGCAACATTTTGGAATAGGCCGACAAGATGTCTTGGCGATACACCCCGAGGGCACGATTGGAGAACGCCGTCTCGATCGCATCGACGGACTGGCCTTGATCGAGCATGTTGGAGACTTGTTGCAGATTCTTTGCCAGCGTCAGTTCACGCTGCAGGATCTGCTCGGCGATGTCACGCTCTTTCTTCCGCTTCAAGATTTCGGCACGTGCCTGACCGATTTCGGGGCTGCGAAGCACCGCGATCAGATCGCCGGCATTCACGTGATCTCCGGGGGTCACGACCAGCTCGGCCAAGATGCCGTCCATCGGTGCCTTCACATCGACATGCTTGGTTTGGTCGTACCGCAGTCGACCCGGCACGGTGTGAACATGTTGGATGTTCTGAGGCTGTGCAGGGATGCTCTTGATCTTTGCGACCTTGAGTTTGCCCTCGGGCAAGTTCAGGGTGTCACTGGACACGGGTTCTTGGGCGGTCTCCACCATCGCTTCGGTGCTGCTGCCACCCGAGTTGATTTGGTGCATCACCATCCAACCGCCACCCATCACCACCAGAACCAACAGGGTTGGCAGGCCCTTCAGTGCCGACGCGACCATGCCTGTCTTGGTACCGGTGAGATCCGCAGCGGGTTCTCCGGCCGAGGAAGGGGACGTCGAAGTGTTGGTGACTGTCATCGGTTTGCAATTGGAAGTTGGTGGGGAGCGATGGGCGTCCATCCTGATTCGTACGAGTGGTTAGCACGGTCCGTGCCAACGCTTGAAAAGAGCCGTTTTTCCAGTGTTGCAGCCATTTTTGGAGGTGAGTGGGTGAGACGACACCTTGGCAACGGAAAGACATTCACCACGTCGGTGGACAGATTCTGTCCACTCCCCGTTGCCCAGGAACGGCGGCCGAAGAGGCGATCTTGGACCGGCATTGATGACGAGACTGCCGAACGCTTTCAGCGAAAATCGGAAGAAAACATGTGTTGACACATCGTGAGGTGACGATATGATGATTGAACACCTGATGGAGAAACCATGGCAATCAAAACAACCAAGCCGAAGACTTCCGAAACGCTGAGCAAGCCGCCCGGCCAAGTCGGGGATTTTGCGGACGCGGCGGAATGCTTGAGGACGTTGGCTCACCCTGTCCGACTGCGGATCGTGCAGCTTTTGCAGCACGGTCGCTACACCGTGGGTGAATTGGCCGCGGATTGTGGCATTCAAGACAACGTGGGATCGGAGCATCTCCGGTTGTTGCAACGCTGTGGCTTTTTAACCAGCCAACGCGAAGGGCGACGGGTTTACTACAGCGTCGCCGAGCCTCACCTGGAGCAATTGATGGCTTGCATTGAGGGACGTTTCCTGCCTTCTGATGAGACCGATCAGTGAACCATTCACGGTCCCAGACCGTTTTTTTGCGACGATACATCGTCGAATAGAGACATTACGAACTAAAGAACTTTCAAGCATTTCAACGCAACGAGCAGAAGGAGTTTCTGATGCAAACCATTGATGTGAAACAACTCGCCGACAAACAGGCCAACGGCGCCATTGAGCTGATCGACGTTCGGATGCCGACCGAATACCGCGAGGTCCATGTCGAAGGCGCGGTCAACGTGCCGCTCGATTCACTCGACCCCAAGGCGGTGTCTGAGTCACTCAGAAGCGACTCGGAAAAAGCGATCTATGTCATTTGCCGCAGTGGCAATCGATCCAGCAAAGCGGTCCAGAAGTTCTTGGACGCTGGCATCGAAAACATCGTGAACGTGGAAGGCGGGACGACGGCTTGGGTGCAAGCTGGATTGCCAGCGGTGCGTGGCAAAAAGGCGATCTCGCTGGACCGTCAAGTCCGTATCTTGGCCGGGTTCCTGGCGCTGCTGGGTGCGGTGCTCGGCTACTTCGTGCACCCGTACTTCGTTGGGATTTCTGCCTTCATCGGTGCAGGGCTGATGTTTGCTGGGATCACTGACACATGCGGCATGGGCATGATGCTTTCCAAGATGCCCTGGAATCGTTGTGGAGTATCGGGGTCATGTTCGGTCTAGCCATTCTTTTCGGCTGCATCGTTGGCTTTGCACTGGGGTTGACCGGTGGGGGCGGCGGAGTCTTTGCAGTGCCCTTGCTGGTCTACGGATTGGCAGTTGCCCCGCGAGAGGCCGTCGGGATTTCCCTGGCTTCCGTGGGCGGGACGGCTTTGTTCGGTGCGGTGCCGCGGTTGGTGCGAGGGGAAGTGGAATTGCGAACGGGGTTGCTCTTCGCGGTGGCTGGCATGATCGGCGCACCGTTGGGGTCCTATCTCTCGACGCTGATCCCCGAGCAAGTGCTGCTGGTGATGTTTGCGGTGTTGATGTTGGTCGTCGCTCAGCGGATGTGGGCCAAGACCAAGAACCCCAGGTTGCCGAGTGGTGTTTGCAACACGGAGACGCTGCCGGGCCGTGATCGCAGCGCCTGTCAGCGGGACGAAGACGGGAAGCTGCGTTTGACTTCCAAGTGTGCAAGGTTGCTGATTTTGGTCGGGCTGATGACGGGTGTGTTGTCAGGCATGTTCGGCGTCGGAGGTGGCTTCGTCATCGTTCCCGCACTGGTGTTGTTCAGTGGGATGGCCATTCATCAAGCGGTTGCGACGTCTTTGTTTGTGATCGTGTTGGTCAGTGTCAGTGGCGTGGCGTCGCATCTGGCCAACGGAAATGAATTGTCTTTGGAAACAACGCTGCAATTCCTGGTGGGAGGTTTTGCAGGGATGTGGTTGGGCGGGATTGTCGCCAAGCGATTGAAGGGGCCCACACTACAAAAAACGTTTGCTGTGGCCGTCGTCCTGGTCGCCACGTTTGTCATTTTTAAGTCACTGGTTTTATAAAGCTCGTTCACTTTCACAGGGGAATCGAATCATGTTGCTCAAATACTTTTACGATCAAAAGCTGGCCCACGCTTCCTACTTGGTTGGGTGTCAGAGAGCCCAGGAAGCTCTCGTCGTCGATCCGGGACGCGACATTGACCAGTACCTCGAAATGGCGGATCGCGAAGGGCTGAAAATCACCGGCGTCGCGGAGACGCACATTCATGCGGACTATGTTTCCGGGGCACGGGAACTGGCCGACCGCGTGGGTGCCAAGCTGTATGTCTCGGATGAGGGACCAGCCGATTGGAAGTACCTGTATCTTGAACCATACGATCACCAACTCCTTCATGACGGTGATCACTTCATGCTTGGCAAGATCAAATTCGATGTCTTGCACACGCCGGGACACACGCCTGAGAGCATTTCGTTTGTGCTGACGGATGAAGGCGGTGGGGCAGACGAACCCATGGGCATCTTCACCGGTGACTTTGTCTTCGTTGGTTCCATCGGGCGTCCGGATTTGCTGGAAGAAGCCGCCGGAATCGCGGGCACCGCCGAACCAGGGGCTCGTGATTTGTTCCGTTCGGCAGAGCGTTTCAAATCCATGCCCGACTACTTGCAAGTCTGGCCCGCTCACGGTGCGGGAAGTGCCTGCGGCAAGGGCCTGGGGGCGATCCCGTCATCGACTGTTGGTTATGAAAAACGGTTCAATCCAGCATTGCAGTTCACGGAGGAGGAAGAATTTGTCCGGTACATCTTGGCGGATCAACCGGAGGCCCCGAAGTACTTCGCGGTCATGAAACGAGTCAACAAGGAAGGGCCCAGGGTTTTGGGCGCCGGGCATCATCATGCGATGCTGGATGTGGCCAAGTTGTCGTCGGCGATCAAGGACGGAACCGTTGTCGACCTGACACCCTCCGCCGACTTTGCTCGGGGGCACGTTCCCGGTTCGATCAACATCCCACTCGGCATGTTAGCGGCATGGGCTGGGTGGTTGGTCGACTACGACAAGCCAACTCATTTGATTTGCAAACCTGATCAACTCGAAGAAGCCGCTCGAGTTCTGCACAAGATCGGTGTCGAGGAGATCGTCGGTGGCTTTGGCGCGAATGAGGTGCGTGCCGCTGGAATGGCCAGTGAAGTTTATGCCACGGGGACTCCCGCGGATTTGTCGACGGACATTGAGGCTGGCGAGGTGAAACTGATTGACGTTCGCTCCAACGACGAGTGGAACGAGGGGCATATTGAGCAAGCAGAGCATCGTTTCCTTGGGCGGTTGCCCGACAACCTCAGTGACCTTTCTGGGGACCAAAAGATTGTGGTGCAGTGCCGCAGTGGTGCTCGGTCGGCCATCGGCGTCAGTGTCTTGCAGGCCGCCGGAATCAAAAACGTGGTCAACATGACGGGCGGCTACATGGCTTGGAAATCGGCTGATCTTCCGAGCGTGAAATCGGAGGAAATGGTGACCGGGTAAGCGAGCCATCCCAGTTTCCGAAAACGTTCCCCGAAACACCCCACTTCATCCAATGAACACAACTCTTCAACACCCCTCTCTGGTCGATCGACTGAACGATCCTGCGACCGCTGAAGTTTTGCACCGTTTGCTCGACCACGCGGAATCGTTGGATCAAGTTCTGCAGGTCGCGGGCGATCTTCCAAACTTGCTGGCCATCGCGGTGGATTTCTTCGACGCGATCAGCCGCAAGGCGTCGCAGGAAGGCATCGACATCGAACACCGAGCGACTCAGCTAGTGAAGTTGGTCGTTCAGGTGACTGAACCGAGCAACATGCGGGCGATCGAGCGACTGGTTGCCCGCTTACCGAAGTTGGAAGAGGGGAGTGCTCTTCTGGATGAAGTGCCGAATTTGATTGCGACCGCCATGGACGTGTTCGATGAATACGCCAGCGATTTGAAGTCCGAAGGCATCGATTTGGAACAGAGCGTTCGGCAGGGATTGCACGCCGCACTGTACTTGGGGAGTCGGATCAACGAAGAGGAACTCGATCGAATCGGTTTCTTGCTCAAGTCCGATGTCTTGAACGAACATTCGGTCGAAACCGTCGGCATGGCTGGTTCTGCCCTGTCGAGCTGTCGACGCGGAAGTTGCGAGCATCCCGTTCCCAAACGAGTCGGGCTGTTTGGATTGCTGAACTCGATTCGCGATCCCAATACCCAGCGAGCATTGTCGTTCGGTTTGCAATTTGCCAAGTGCTTCGGCGGTGTCTTGGATGAAACAAGCCAAGCCAAGGAAACGACTTCCCCTGAGATCACTTCCAACACTCAAAACAGAGGTCATTGAAATGGCACATCATCAAGTTCTTATCGTCGGCGGGGGAACCGCTGGTATCACCGTCGCCGCTCGATTGCGGAACGCCGATTCATCGCTCGACATCGCCATCATTGAACCGTCTGACAAACACTACTATCAACCGCTTTGGACTTTGGTGGGTGGCGGGGTTTTTGAGCCGGAAGAATCAGGCCGGGAGGAAGCGGATTTGATCCCGTACGGGGTTCAGTGGATCAAGGACCGCGTCGATTCGTTCGATCCAAACACAAACAGCTTGACGACGCGTGAGAGCGGGACGATCACCTACGATTACCTGATTGTTGCACCGGGCATCCAAATCAACTGGGACCAAGTGAAAGGGTTGAAAGAGTCGGTTGGCAAAGATGGAGTTTGCAGCAACTATTCCATCGACACGGTTGCCAGCACTTGGAAATTCGTCCGCGAACTGAAACAAGGCGTGGCTCTGTTCACGCAGCCCGCCGGCGCGGTCAAGTGTGGCGGCGCACCGCAAAAGATCTGTTACTTGGCCGAAGATCATTTTCGCCGCAGCGGTGTCCGCGATCAGATCGAAGTCATCTTCACCTTGGCGGGACCGCGTCTGTTTGCGGTCGATCGCTACCGCGAGGTGCTTGAGAAGGTTGCCCAGCGGAAAGGCGTCGAACCACGTTTTCGTCATAACTTGGTCGAGATCCGCTCCGCTTCCAAGGAGGCCATCTATCGGCACATGGATACCGACGAGGAAATTGTCATCAAGTACGACATGATCCATGTGACGCCCCCGATGAGCGCACCGGATTTTGTCTCCAGCAGCGAACTGGCCGGCGAAGGCGGATGGGTTGATGTCGACAAGCACACGCTTCAGCACACTCGTTTCGCGAATGTTTATGCGTTGGGCGATGCGTCCAGTCTGCCAACGTCCAAAACCGGTGCGGCGATTCGCAAGCAGGCACCGGTCTTGGTTGCCAATCTGCTGGCAGCGATGAAACATCAGCCAGCACCGGCGAGCTATGACGGCTACACCTCGTGCCCCGTGGTGACTGGCTACGACTCGTTGGTGCTGGCTGAGTTTGACTACAGCGGGCAACCTGCCGAAACGTTTCCGTTTGACCAGGCCAAAGAAAGATTCAGCATGTTCATGCTCAAGAAGTTTGGGCTGCCGGCACTCTACTGGCACGGCATGTTGCGTGGCCGCGTCTAAATCCCAACCCGTTTTCCTCTTGTCAACGATCCGCTCGTGTGACGTGCGGCCTCAAACAATGAACGTCTCTCAAAGATCCAAACTATGGCACTGCATCCTCGTCTCGTTGTTGCTCTGCAACTCGCGGGTGGATGCCCAGGACTTTGTTCCCCTGCCCACGACCACTGCCCAAGCGGGTGACACACCTGAGAAAATCGAGTTGGGAAAGAAGTTGTTCTTCGATCCGCGGCTATCCGCGACGGGAACCGTGTCGTGCAACAGTTGCCACAACTTGATGGAGGGGGGCGACGATGGGCGTCCCACTTCCATGGGCGTCGATGGATTGACCGGACCGCGAAACGCTCCGACCGTATGGAACTCTGTGTTTCAATCGTCCCAGTTCTGGGACGGTCGCGCCGCAACGCTGGCTGAACAAGCCATGGGGCCGATGGTCGCGGATGTTGAAATGGGGATGACGGGTCACGATCAAGTGATCCGTCGGATCAAGAACATTCCTGACTATGCCGACGAGTTCGAAAGAATCTTTGGCCAGACCGGAGCAATCACGATCGAAAATGCGGTGGATGCCATCGCCGCGTTTGAACGCACGTTGATCACGCCGGATTCCGATTTCGATCGCTTTCTGGCAGGAGATCAGTCCGCGATCAGTGCCAAAGCGATCCGCGGCATGGAATTGTTTGAGTCCATTGGTTGCACGGAGTGCCATTCGGGACCGGCGCTGAACAACTGGACGGGACCCGACGATGTTGCCGAGTTCGTCGATTTTCCTCGCGATGCCGATTCGCCACTCGTGGATCGTTATGATCTTGTGAGCGACCTGGGACGACAACAGGTGACGGGCGATGAAAGCGACGCTCATCTCTTCAAAGTACCAGTGCTGCGAAACATCACGTTGACGGCTCCTTACATGCACAATGGAAAGGTGCCCTCGCTGGCGGAAGCTTGCCGAGTGATGGCGAGCACCCAACTGGATGAAGACCTGGCAGATGAAGAGGTTTCTGAACTGATCGCATTCCTGTCCACCTTGGAAGGTCGGTTCCCCGAAATCACGCTGCCGAGACTTCCTTCCCGCTCCGGCGAATCGGTGATTGATCCAATTCCCACGCCAGACAACGAACCTCATCAAAACTGAGATGACTTGAAGGACGCAAACGTTTTGTGTCATTGAATTTCTCGACGAATACCAATCCTTTCGCCCCGGTGCTCCTATGAAACGCTTCATCCATCTGTTCGTCGTTGGTTGCCTGGGGGCCATGTTGGCGGGGCCCGTGTGGTCACAAAACGATCCCGGCAACGGAAACGGTCCTGGGATGGGCCGCGGCCAAGGTCAAGGCCAAGGAATGGGGCGCGGTCGCGGGATGGGCCGCGGCTTGGGGGCTGGTCGGCAAGCGAGCGAAAACGGGCCGGCTTCTGGGCACGATGAACAAGCCGGGGGTCAGCACGGGCACGATGATCGCCACGATGCGGATCGTGAAGTCTTTCAGTTTCTGTTGCAAAACCATGAACAGATCACACGGACGGTCAAGGAACTGCCCAACGGTGTGGAGACGCTGACGGAGTCGAATGTGCCGGAGATCGCGGACAAAATCAAAGAACACGTGGAGTGGATGGAGTACCGGATCGAAAACACGAATCCGATTCGCATGCGGGACCCGTTGTTTGCTGAGATCTTCCGACACACCGACAAGATCAAAATGGTCCACGAGGACACTGAAAAGGGAGTGAAAGTGACCGAAACGTCGGACGACCCCTATGTTGCGAAGTTGATCCAGGCTCACGCGAAAACGGTGTCGGGATTTGTCGAGCATGGCTTTGCGGAAGCGATGAAGAACCACGCGGTGCCAATGGATGCTCCAGCCAAGAAGCTCACGCCAACCTCTCCTGTGATCGCGGGGCATGGGTCGGTGGTGCAGTTGCCGAATGCTGCGATGCAGCCTCGAAGCGGCACGAAGTTGTTGGTCGATGTCACTCGTGGTGGTGACCCCGCGAAACTGAACACTGCAATCGAAAACGTTGCCAAGTACTTGAACATCTACGCTGGCGGCGGTGCCAAGCCCGCGGACGCGAAGATTGCGATTGTCTTTCACGGAGGTGCGACGCTCGCAGTGCTGAATCCCGAGGCCTATGCAAAACGGTTCGGGACATCGGAGAATCCAAATCTGAATCTGCTGAAGCAACTGCATGAAGCGGACGTGGAAATGTACGTCTGCGGCCAGTCACTGACTTCCCTGGGAGGCGATCCCGAGGACGTGGTGGTGTTCGTTGAGACGGCCGTTTCTGCCCTGACCGCTGTTGTCAATTTGCAAGCCGACGGCCACGCCTATCTACCACTGGGGAATTGAGATGAGAATTCAATGGACCGCATCAGCCGGGATCCTGGCGATCGCAGGAACGTTTCTGCTGGTGAACCTGGGGTGTCAAAAGAGTGCGCCACCGGTGACAGAGGATGTCTCCGAACAAGACGCTTCCGCTGTGTCGATCGTGGAAGGCGAAACACCTTCCGAGGAACAGAAGCAAGCGATGCTGCAGGCCAAGGACGCGTTGTTTCAGAAACTGTCAGGTCGATTGATGGAAGCCATGGGCTCCCAAGGGCCGGCGGGTGCCATCGCTGTGTGCCAAAAGGAAGCCAACCAAATCGCGACGGATGTCGGTGACCAACACGGGGTGATGATTGGACGAACCGGGGTCCGGCTGAGGAATACCAAGAATCTGCCGCCATCGTGGGCGAAATCAATGACCGAAGCGAAGGTCAGCACGCCTCAGTTTGTGTCGCTGACCAACGGCCACGCGGCGGCGTTGTTGCCGATTCAATTGCAATCGCAATGTTTGATGTGTCATGGACCCACGGAACAGATTGCTCCTGTGATCAGCGACCAACTCACCAAACTCTATCCCAACGACCAAGCCACCGGATTTCGCGAAGGTGAATTGCGAGGTTGGTTTTGGGTCGAAACGCCTGCCATTTGATGATCCATTCCGTTCTCGTTCAAACAAGGTTCCACATGATGATTGCACCCTTTCGACTGCTCTTCGGTTTCGTGGCTGTGTTGGTGTCGACGTCGATTCAATGTCAGACGGTCTCCGCTCAGTTCGGCGGACTCTTTGGTGGCCCCAAAGTGGAAACCATCGACACGCAGACGGTGCGGCAGTTACTGGCCAACCAGAAGAAGCAAGACGACCAAGCGAAACAAAACGGTTCGGAGGTTTCCGATCCGGGATTCGTGGTGGTGGATGTGCGTTCGGAGAAGGAAACCCAGGTGTCTGTGATTCCCGGTGCGATCACGAAAGCGATGTATGAGAAAGATGCTGCCAAGTACCGTGGCCGACTGGTGATTCCCTACTGCACGGTGGGCGGTCGCAGTGGTGCGTATGCCAAGCAGTTGGTGGGAAAGGGCGTGAAGGTCAAGAACTACAAAGGCAGCATTCTGAAATGGGTGGATGCGGGATTGCCGCTGGTCACACTCGAAGGTGAGTCGACCAATCGTGTGCACACTTACAGCGATCGGTACAAGATTCCGTCGAAGTATGAGCAAGTGACGGAGTGATGATGGCCAAGAACCTCGTTCTATTGGGTGTCGGTCACACGAACGCTCACATCGTTCAGCAATGGGAAACCAATCCCATCGAAGGCTGTGAACTGACGTGCATCAGCAAGTTCGCAACCGCGACCTACTCAGGGATGTTGCCGGGAACTCTGGGTGACCAGTTCACCGACGGGGAGATGCGAATTGATTTGAAAGCCTTGTGCAAACGGGCCGGTGCCCGGTTGATTTTGGCAGAAACAAGCGGCCTCGATTTGAAAACGGGGAAGGTGTTGTTTGCCGACCATGAAGCCGTTGCCTTTGACGCGTTGTCGATTGGCGTTGGATCGATGCCCGCCGGGTGGGAAACGCATGCGGAGGCAGCATCGCTGGTTCCGATCAAACCGATGCAGACATTTTTGCCGCGGTTGAATCAACACCTCGCAACGGCGCAAGCGGATAGGAAGCGGCCGTCGAAAGTCGCGATTGTTGGTGGTGGGGTTGCCAGTGTCGAAATCGCCTTGTGTCTGTTGCAGCATTGTGAGCGACAAAAGCTGAGTCGCCAGGTTTCGATTGAGATCTTCACCAGCAGTGAGACCGTTGCCGAGGGCATGACACCACGCAGTGTCCGCCGCATTGAGCAGATCCTGGCGTCACGGGGGATCCAGGTGATTGCCGGGCAACGAGTCACCCACGTTGGGGACACGTTCTTGGAAACCGAAAATGGCGACCGGCACGAGAGTGAGGTCGTGATTTGGGCCACCGGTGCCGCGGCGCCACCGGTGCTGTCGAAGTTGGGGTTGCAGACTGACGATCGAGGTTTCATCGCGACATCGAAAACGCTTCAGTCGCTGACCGACCCGCGCGTTTTCGCTGTTGGCGACTCGGGAACGATCCTGGAATCCCCGGTGCCCAAAGCAGGGGTTTATGCCGTCAGGCAGTGTCCAGTGTTATCGCACAACCTTCAAGCATTCTTGTCGGGCGGTTCGATGGATGCATTTGACCCCCAAAGTGACTTCTTGAAGTTGCTGAACACCGGTGACGGCAAAGCACTTCTGCAGTACGGCTGCATCACGGCCCATCGTCGTTGGTGTTGGCAGCTTAAAACATGGATCGACAAGCGATTCGTTTCTGAATTTCAAGTTGACCGTTGCGTCGATTCATCCAACCAGGAGGCAAACTGATGAGCGGGCAAGCATTCAAGAAGGTGTTCTCGGGCCTTTCCAAGCTGATTGTGGCAGGCGTCGCAATGGTCGTTCTGTTAGGCACGATCGCGTGGCTGTCTGGCATGCTGGAGGAAAAGGTCGAACCGGGGTGGAAGGCTCCTGCTGATGCGAAGCTCGGGGACCAGCCAACCGACACGGTTCACGAAGTCGAGAAGCAAACGATCGAGGAAGCCATCGGAACCCTGAAGGCGTCCAGTCGAACGATCGTGTCGGCCAAGTTGATGGCAACGATCGATGAGATCACGGTCGTGGCCGGTGATCAGGTCGAAAAAGGGCAAACGCTGATTCGCTTGGATGACAAGGAATACCAAAGTCGTTTGGCACAAGCTAAACGGGGATTGGAAGCTGCCACGGCGAACCGGGAGCAAGCGGAGAAGCATTTCAACCGAGTGAAGCTATTGCAGCAGCAGAACGCCGCTTCGCGATCGGACTTTGACAACGCCAGTCGCGATGTGCAGGTGACCATTGCCGAGGAGGCGAGAGCAATGCAAGCGGTTCGTGAGGCGGAGGTGATGCTTTCGTACGCGACCGTGACCGCAGCCAAGAGCGGGCGAATTGTTGATCGCAGTGCCGAGCCTGGCGACATCGCCCAGCCTGGCCAGCCGATCCTGACGCTCTATGACGAGACCTCATTGCGACTGGAGGCTCCCGTGATGGAGCATTTGGCAGTGAAGTTGCGTGCGGGTGACGAACTGGACGTCAAAGTGGATGCTCTCAATCGTGTCTTTCGAGCAACGGTGGATGAGATTGTTCCTCAGGCGGACGCACCCAGTCGATCTTTCTTGGTCAAAGCCAGCCTGCCGAAATCGGAGGATCTGTACGAAGGGATGTTCGGTCGATTGTTGATTCCATCGGGAACCCGCCGGCATCTCTGTTTGAACACGGAGGCCGTGGTCCGGATCGGGCAACTGGAGTTTGTCGATGTGGTGCTGCCCGACGGGGTCGTGGAGCGTCGCTTGATTCAAAGTGGCAGCCTGGGAATGCCCGGGCGGAAAGAGGTGCTCAGCGGCGTGGATGTTGGCGAGCGAGTGGTGCTGCATCCCGAGGCCGGAACGGTGAAGACGGAAGGAGCACCCGATCATGAGTGATCCCGTCGTTCAACCGGATGGTTCGCCCCTGCTGACTCGGATTGTTGAGGTGTTCCTGCGTGGCGATGTCGCGATCATGTTGATCGTGGTGTCGTTGATGCTGGGGGCGGCTTCGTTGATTCTGACTCCTCGTGAGGAAGAACCTCAAATCGTTGTGCCGATGGCCGATGTGATGGTTTCCGCACCGGGGCTTTCCGCCGCGGAGGTGGAACGCCAAGTCACCGATCGTATCGAAAAACTGCTGTATCAAATCGATGGGGTGGAGTATGTCTATTCGATGTCCAGCCCTGGATCGTGCATCGTCACGGTGCGGTTCTTCGTTGGCGAAGATCGGGAAGATTCCCTGGTCAAGCTTTACAACAAAATCAATTCTTCCACGGATTTGATTCCACCATCGGTCGATGCTTGGGTTATCAAACCGATCGAAGTCGATGACGTGCCGATTGTGATCGCGACGTTGTGGTCCGAGCAACCGGAACGCTATGGCGATCATGAACTGCGACGGATTGCCGAGGAACTGCAGCATGAGTTGCAGTCGATTCCGAATACCAACCGAGTGGACGTGATCGGGGGAAGGCCTCGACGCATCAATGTGCAATTGGACGCGCAACGTTTGGCGGCGCATCAGGTCTCGCCGCTGGACGTTGCCGCGGCCATGCGAGTCAGCAACGTGACTCGCCGCAATGGTCAGTTCGAACAACAGAACCAGTCCTTTCATGTGGAAACGGGCACGTTTTTCCGCAGCGTCGATGAACTGAGCGAGATGGTGGTCGGTGTCAACGGAAACCGGCCGGTGCACTTGAAGAACGTGGCGACGGTGATCGATGGACCCGCCGAGTCCGAAAGCTACAGCTGGATTGGTTTTGGTCCTGCGGACCAAGAGCATGCTGATGCGGATGCATCGGTGTTTCCGGCCGTCAATCTTTCGGTTGCCAAACGCAAAGGCAGCAATGCGGTGCATGTTGCCGATGCAGTGCACGCCAAGATGGAAGCACTGGCCGATTCCCATCTTCCCGCCGGTGTGAAGTATCGCATCACCCGTGACTACGGTGAAACAGCGAACGACAAGGTCAACGAACTGGTCGAAGGTCTCGTGGTGGCGGTGTTGACCGTCATTGGATTGATTGGGCTGACGATGGGGTGGCGTCCGGCGCTGGTGATCGCCTTGGCAATCCCGGTGTGTTACAGCTTGACCCTGTTCATCAACTTGATGGTGGGATACTCGATCAACCGGGTCACGATGTTTGCGTTGATCCTGGCACTGGGTTTGTTGGTGGATGACCCGATCACCGATGTCGAGAACATCGCCAGGTATTACGCGATGAAGATCTTGCCGCCTCGTCAATCGGTTCTGCGAGCGGTTCAGGAGGTGCGTCCCGCATTGCTGCTCTCCACGTTGGCGATCATTGCAAGTTTTTTGCCGCTGGCATTCATCACGGGCATGATGGGACCGTACATGGGTCCGATGGCGTTGAATGTGCCTCTGACGGTGACGATCTCCACGTTGGTGGCGTTTGTGATCACGCCCTGGTTGGCCATGGTCTCGTTGAAACAGCTGGATGACTCGCATCACGTGAATGAATACGACGTCACCACCACACCTCTTTACCGACTTTCGCGATGGGTTCTGTCACCGATCTTGAAAGGGCGTTGGATGGCCACCGGCGTGTTGCTGGCCATCGGCGTGATGTTGGTCGCCGCGATGATGCTGCCGGTGTTCCGCAAGGTCCCCGTGAAGATGCTGCCGTATGACAACAAGAATGAATTTCAACTTGTCATCGACATGCCCGAAGGCACGACCCTGGAACGCACCGACGCAGTGGCTCGCCGGCTGGGAAGCTACCTCGGCGGGTTGTCAGAAGTCCGTGACTACGAGGTGTTTGTCGGACTCAGTTCGCCAATCGATTTCAACGGGCTGGTGCGGCACTATTTCCTTCGGCAGGGCAACCATGTCGCCGACATCCGTGTCAACTTGGTCGACAAAGATCATCGGATTCAACAGTCTCATGAATTGATCCTGCGGATTCGTGACGACATCGATCGCTTGGCCGATTCGATGGACGCGAATGTGAAGTTGGTCGAGGTGCCACCGGGGCCGCCTGTTTTGTCGTCGATTGTGGCGGAGGTCTACGGGCCACCGGAAGGCAACTACGCACATCAGATCTCGCTTGCTCGGCAAGTCAAAACGCGTCTGGGATTGGAGCCCGGCTTGGTGGACTTGGACGTCAGTGCGGAAGACGATCAAGTGCGGTTTGTGTTTGAGACTGACAAACCCAAGGCGGCGCTCTCAGGGATCTCCACGCAAACGATCGCTGACACCGTCGAAGCGGTGTTGAGTGGAAGCAAGGCCACGGTGTTGCACTTGCCTGACGAGGTCGAACCGTTATGGGTGGAGTTGAGACTTCCTCGGGAACGTCGCTCAGCGCTGGATGATTTGGAAGAGATTTATGTGCGAGGCAGCGGTGGCCAAATCGTGCAGTTGGGATCGTTGGGCAAGTTTCGCGAAACGGTGGAAGACAAAACGATCTATCACAAGAACCTGCGGCGGGTCGTGTATGTCTACGCCGAAGTGGCTGGTCGACCACCCGCGGATGCGATCATGGACATTGAGTTCGACCGTGTCGATCAGCGGGCTGATGTGGGACAAGCAAGTGATCTGGCGAACACGGGCACGCCCGCTCCCGCCATCACGCCCATTCCGCTTGAACAACGTTCTTGGCTGTCGATGGGGGGTGGTGTGCCCTGGTCCGTTCCAAGCGGTTACAGCGTGGTCTGGTCGGGGGAAGGTGAGTGGGACATCACGTTGGATGTTTTCCGTGATCTTGGTCTGGCCTTTGCCGCCGCGTTGTTAGGGATCTTCGTGATCCTGATGTTTCAGACCGGTTCGCGTTTGTTACCGTTGCTGATCATGACCGCGATTCCGCTGTCCATGATTGGGATCCTGCCTGGTTTTTGGTTGTTGAATTTGATCATGGACCAACCCATCGGTGGGCACCCCAATCCGGTGTTCTTCACCGCCACGGCGATGATTGGGATGATCGCGTTGGCTGGCATCGTGGTTCGCAACTCGGTGGTTTTGATTGACTTCATTCACTTGGCCGAAGCCGAAGGCCATGACCTGCGTGAATCGATCATTCGCAGCGTCGCAGTTCGCACGCGGCCCATTTTGTTGACCGCAGGCACCACGCTGTTGGCCAACTGGGTGATCACGCTCGATCCCGTGTTTTCGGGGCTCGCGTGGGCCATCATTTTCGGCATCCTCACATCGACCGGCTTCACGCTGATCGTCATTCCCGCAGCCTACTGGTTGCTCTACCAACCGAAGGCCATTGCGAAATGAACAACATGCAAAACACTCCCTCTCAAGCACGCGGCGAAGCGGATTCCCGACTCCGCGAACGGGGCAACCAATCATTGAAGCGACTGGGGTTTGACCAAGCTCGTTTCGTGAGCGTGGAAGACAAGACGGTGAAGCTTTCGTGTCCCATTTTGGATCGCAACGATCGGTGCATCGTGAACGCCGCGATTCGTCTCTTGGCCGGTGTTTCCTCCGTCAAATTTGTCACGGAGGAGAGGCAAGACGCATGAGGAGGTTCCTTCCCTTTTTGAAGCTGGCTGTGGTCATCGTTGGCATTGCTGGAGCGGTTTACTGGTTTCGATTCAAACCCGTTGCAGTGCTTTCGCATCCCGTGCAACGAGGCACCATGGTCGAGGAGGTGATGGGGACCGGGACGCTGGAGGCACGTGTGTCGACCACGATCAGCCCCAAAATCTCAGGCCGCATCGAAGCTTTGTTGGTTGATCAAGGGGACCTTGTTTCGGCGGGGGACGAATTGGTTCGGTTGGACAATCGTGATCTGGAGCAACAAGTCGCGATCGCGGTGGCCAACGTGGAGGCGGCCAAGGCTGCGATTGAACGATTGAAAGCCGACAAAGAACGGGCAGCCGTGGTGCTGACGCAGGCAGAGAAAAACTACCAACGCATTGAGCAACTCGCCAAGCGGGATGCGACCAGTCAAGGCGACTTGGATCAATCCGCGGAGGCGTTGGGGGTCGCTGTGGCGGACGTGGCGCGGGCGGAGGCTGGGATCAACGAGGGGCAGAAAGGTCTGATTTCCGCACAAAAAAGTTTGCAGTATCAACAAGCACGACTCAGTGACACGGTCATCGTGGCACCCTTTGACGGAATGATCGTCAAGCGAAATCGAGAACCGGGCGATGTCGTGGTTCCCGGCAGTTCCATCTTGACGTTGATTTCAACACAAGAACTTTGGATTCGCGCTTGGGTGGATGAAACGGAGATGTCGAAGTTGGATCCAGGTCAAGCGGGACGCGTGGTCTTTCGGTCCGAGCCTGCACAGTCGTATCCTGCCGAGGTCGCTCGATTGGGACGCGAGGCGGATCGCGAAACACGTGAGTTCATTGTCGACGTGCGTGTTCTGGAGCTTCCCCGAAACTGGGCCGTCGGCCAGCGCGCCGAAGCGTTCCTCACCGTTGCCGAACCGCAAGAAGTCCCGCTGGTTCCGAAGTCATTTTTGGTCCGGCGAGACGGACGGGATGGTGTCTTTGTCAACGACAACGGCACGGCGACTTGGCGAACGGTCACGCTTGGATCAGACACGGCCGACACGATCGGGATCATCGAGGGACTGGAGTCGGGAGAAGTGATCGTGAGGCCCGTTTCCCCCAGCGGATCACTGGCGGATGGTCGGAGGGTTGGTGTCCAATGAATTTGGCCTTCAAAGACATCCAGCACAACTTGGGGCGTTTCGTTCTGACGTCCATTGGGATTGGCATGTTGTTGATGGTCGTGATGGGGATGGGCGGGATCTACCGTGGCATCATTGAGGATGCCACGCTGTTGGTGGACCGTGTCGACGCAGACATCTGGGTGGTTCAACGCGATACTCGCGGGCCGTTTGCCGAACTCTCTCGCGTGCCTCCCACGCTGGTGCATCGCGTGGCGTCCGTGCCCGGTGTCGAGTCGTCTCGTGAGTTTGTGTATCACACCATTCAGCGGGAGCGATTGGGGAAACCGTTGCGAATCGCCGTGCTCGGGTTGGATTGGCCAAACGATCGCGGTGAGTGGTTGCCGCTGGCTGTGGGGCGTTCGCTTCGTCAAGCTCACTATGAAATGGTCGCGGATCGTTCGCTGGGCATGGGGGTGGGTGAGAAGATCCGATTGGGGAAAGATGACTACACGGTGGTTGGCGTCACTGAAAGCATGATCAGTGCCAGCGGTGACGGGCTGGCCTTCTTTTCGATCGCCGACTCGCAGGCGATTCAGTTTGACAATCCTGGCGAAGCGGTTCGCTTGGAGCGAGCGGCCAGGCGTGCCCGCGGCGAAGCCTTTGAGGCAGTGGTTGGCCAGCCTGCACTGCTGGAGAATGCATCGAGGCCGACGGCAGAACTGCCCGGCGTCGCGCGGTCGCAGGTGAGTGCGGTGATGGTGAAATTGTCGCCCGAAGCCCGGGTGGATGAGGTGGCATCGAGCATTGAAGGTTGGGGGGATGTTTCGGTCTTCACCAGCGATGGCCAAAAGGAATTGTTGTTGCGTGGGACGGTCGAAAAAGCGCGACGTCAGATTGGGATGTTCCGGGTTTTGTTGACCGCGATCGCAGCGATCATCATGGCATTGATTCTGTACACCCTGACCTTGGACAAGATTCACTCGATCGCCTTGTTGAAACTGATCGGTGCATCCAACGTTGTCATTCTGGGATTGATTTTGCAGCAAGCCCTGGTGCTCGGTGCGGTGGGATACCTCATCGCTTACACGCTGGGCAGCCAGTTGTTTCCCCACTTCCCACGTCGCGTGATTCTTGCCGACGCGGATCTGGTTCAACTTGCCATGGTGGTGATCGGGATTTCGATTGGTTCCAGCCTGATGGGGATTTGGAAGGCCCTGCAAGTCTCACCCAACGAGGCTTTGGTATGAACGGACTGTCTTCCAGTGAACCTGCCGCCTCGGTTCAGCCCGCCATCGTGGCTTCCGTTTTGACCAAGCGATACGGTAGCGGGAACACCGAAGTGGTGGCGATGCGAGAGGCCTCGATGACGGTTCAGGCAGGCGAAGTCGTTGCCTTGCTCGGCCCCAGCGGCAGCGGCAAGTCGACGTTTTTGACTGCCATTGGGCTGATCAATCCTCCGACTTCCGGCACGATCGCGATTCGTGGGACGGTTGTTTTGGAAGGCGAATTGTCCCGCGTCAATTTGCGTGCTTTTCGCAGGGAACACATCGGGTACGTTTTTCAAAAATCCAATTTGATTCCGTTTCTGTCTGCCATTGAAAATGTTCAGATCGCGATGCTGCTCAATGGAGAATCCAAGCGAGCTTCGCGGAAGCGAGCGTTCGAGCTGATGGACTATCTTGGGGTCGCGGATCGAGCCGACAATTTGCCTTCGATGTTGTCCGGGGGGCAACAACAACGGGTTGCCGTGGCCCGTTCGCTGGCCAATCGCCCCAGTGTTATCCTGGCGGATGAACCCACTGCGGCGCTGGATGGTCATCGTGGCCGGCAGGTCATGGAGTTGTTTGCCAAGGTCGCTCACGAACAAGGTTCAGCGGTGATTGTTGTCACGCACGACCATCGTTCGCTCGACGTGTTTGATACGACTTACGAAATGGAAGACGGCGTCATTGCCAAATCACACCACTCTCTCTCGGGAATTTCCTCATGAAACGAATGTTACCTGTTGTTCTTTTTAGCCTCATGATCGCCTCGGCATGGACCGCGACGGCACAGGACAAGGGGCTTGCCGTTGACGTGTCCCCAGCCGACGTGGCGGGAGCTGCATCGGTCATTCCGGATGGCATCAACGACAAGTTCAAAGACCCGGAACTGAACGTCGATGAGTGGCTGGATCGTTTCGAGGTCGAAAGCCGCGAGGTTTATGGAGCTCGTAAACAAGTGTTGAAGGCGTGTGGGATCAAGCCCGGTGAACGCATCGTCGACGTGGGAGCTGGCACAGGGTTCTACAGCCGTTTATTCGCCAAGACGACTGGCTGGGACGGGTGGGTTTATAGCGTCGACATTTCACCCAATTTCTTGCAGCACATCGCCGCCAGAGCGACCGCCGATGGCATCGAGAACCTCACCACGGTTTTGGGGACGGACGTGTCGATTCGACTCCCCCCCGAATCGGTTGACTTGGTGTTCATTTGTGACACTTACCATCACTTTGAAAGCCCGCAGCAGTCACTCGCGTCGATCTATCGAGCTTTGAAGCCTGGCGGGCGATTGGTCCTGATCGACTTCGAGCGAATCCCTGGTGTGTCGCGAGAATTTTTGATGGGACATGTGCGAGCTGGAAAAGAAGTCTTCCAAAGCGAAGTCGTCGAAGCAGGCTTTGAATTCACTGACGAAGTCAAAGTCGATGCCTTCGAAGAAAACTATCTGTTGCGTTTTTCAAAGCCAGCCAAGTAGTCGCTGTCGTGGAGTCAGCCAGGCGGCACATCCTGCTGGCGACGGCTTCCGAAAGAATGGCGGCTCAGCACGGATCAAGGCCATCTTCATGGGGATGGCCTGGGCGTGTCGAGCGGAGTGTTTGCGGGCAACTCCAGGCTCCCGTTGCGACCATCCTTCTGAGCTTCATTTGATTGGGCTGTATTTTCAGAGACATGGAATCATGATCAAACTCACCTACCTTCGTTTGTCGCGTGACGCCATGGCATTGGCGGTCGTTTCGCTCATGATCGCTTCGGCTTGGCTGGTTTGGCAGCCTTGGGACCATGCCGTGCCGGCAACGCCATCCACGCCAGTTCCATGGGTTGCCAATCAGGCTGTCTACTCTGCGCAGGCGTACCCGCCCGGAAAACTTGGCGAAATCGTTCGGCTAGGGGAGACGTTGGTGAACGAAACCAACGAACACCCGCTGACGAAGCCGTTCATTGGCAACTCGCTCAAGTGCACCTCGTGTCATCTCGATGGGGGGCGGCATGAGAAGGCGGGTTCGTTCATCGGAGTCGCTGCTGCGTACCCGGCCTATTCCCCGCGTGAGCAAAGTGTGATCACGCTGGAGGATCGAATTTTGAATTGTTTCATCCGCAGCCAAAACGGCACACGACCAGCGAATGGTTCTGAAATCCCGGTCGCGATCGCGGCTTACATCACGTGGTTGTCCCAGGGCACGCCCTTGAAGATGAACCCGGAGAAACCGCTTGGTCCAAACCACATGACGCTGCTGAGCGGTTCTCCTGAACCGCCCAGCATCGAACGAGGTGAATCGATCTACATGGATCGCTGTGCCGATTGTCATTCGGACGATGGTTTGGGGACGGACGAAGGGCCACCGGTTTGGGGCGACGAGTCGTTCAACGATGGGGCGGGACTGGCGGGCGTGCCCAAGTTGGCGTCCTGGTTGAAAGTCGCGATGCCGCTGGACGACACGGATTTGTCCGACCAAGAAGCGTTTGATGTGGCCGCCTACATGAACTCGCACGGTCGACCCAAGTTCGAACCGAAGTAAGGGGCCGGCAGCGGGTTCGATGAGGGATTGGGGAAGGGGCTGGATTTTAGTCGTGCAAGCGGTTTTGGTGCCTCATTTGCATGAGTGCAAGAGGAGCGGAATTGACAGAAAAACTGCATTCCTTTATCGTGTATCGCCGATAAGCAATTTAAAGGGCGTTTGAGTGTCGAAAGTCGGGGCGCCGGCGAGCATTTCGAAGTGAATGATCGTATTTCGACGATGTGCGATGGTGTGCGAGGGAGCACACCGCAGTGAGCGGAAGAGGGCCAAGTCGTTTGAGTCCCATTCCGATTTGACAGTCCAACTCAATTTTGACGAGAAAACGATGAAAAACGTTCAGGTCTATGACAAGCCAATGTGTTGCTCGACAGGGGTGTGTGGTCCCGATGTCGATCCCGTGCTGCCAAAGTTCGCTGCGGATCTCGATTGGCTCAAGCAGCAAGGCCATCAGGTGGACCGCTTCAATCTGGCTCAACAGCCTCAAGCCTTCATTGAGAACAAGGTGATTCATCAACTGTTGAGCACCGCCGGAACAGATTGCTTGCCAGTGGTCCTTGTTGACGGGGAAGTCGTCAGCCAAGCCGGTTATCCCTCACGGGAAGATCTTGCGGCCTGGGTCGAAGGTGGTGCAGCCAAACAAGGCTTGCCGGTCGCGAGCTCCGATGGTGGTTGTTGCGGATCGAGTGGCTGTTGCTAGAGCGAACGAAGTCTGGTCTCCAAAGGAACTGAATCATGAAATTCTTAGATCATCCCACCCGCAATTTGTTCTTCACCGGAAAAGGTGGGGTCGGGAAAACTTCCGTGGCGTGTGCGACGGCAGTCAAGCTTGCGGATGCTGGCAAGAAGGTCTTGCTGGTTTCCACGGATCCGGCCTCCAATCTGGATGAAGTGTTGGGCGTCACGCTCGGCAACCATCCGACGGCGGTTCCGGAAGTTTCAACGCTGTTTGCGATGAACCTGGACCCTGAGAAGTCGGCAGCCGAGTATCGGGAGCGAATGGTCGGGCCGTATCGCGGTCTGTTGCCGGAGGCGGCTTTGAAGAGCATGGAAGAACAGTTCTCAGGATCGTGCACACTTGAGATCGCGGCCTTTGATGAGTTCTCACGCTTGCTTGGGGATCCTTCTGCCACGGCTGAGTTTGAGCATGTCATCTTCGACACCGCGCCAACGGGCCACACGTTGCGGTTGCTCACGTTGCCTTCGGCGTGGGATGGTTTCATGGAACAGAACACGACGGGGACCAGTTGCCTGGGCCCGCTGGCTGGATTGCAGGCTCAGCAGAAGCTGTATCAAGAGTCCGTGAAGGCCCTCGGCGATTCTTCGGCGACCACGCTGGTGTTGGTCGCGCGCGCCGAACCGAGTGCTCTGCGGGAAGCCGATCGAACCAGCGTCGAGCTGGCGGAACTCGGAGTGAAAAATCAGCATCTTGTGGTCAATGGTGTCTTCCAAGCCATCGACTCAAGCGACCCGTATGCAGTCGCTCTGCAACAGCGAGGTGCCACGGCTCTGGACGCGATGCCGGAGGGACTCAATGCTCTGCCGCAAACGATTGTGCCACTCAGCCCCAATGGCATGCTCGGGATCGATTCCCTGCGATTGCTCGGGACGATCGATTCCGCTGCGGTGACCGATGCAATCGGCGAAGGGGCTGATCCGACGAATGAGTTGCCGATGCTGTCTGAGTTGATCGATGATTTGGTGGCTCCCGGCCACGGGGTGATCTTGGCGATGGGCAAAGGTGGTGTTGGCAAGACCACCGTGGCTGCGGCGGTTGCGGTGGCCATTGCGGAACGTGGGTATGACGTCCACCTTTCCACGACCGATCCGGCGGCTCACCTCGCAGCGGCAATGAACGACGAACGCTTGCCAAATCTGTCGGTCAGTCGCATTGATCCGGAAGTCGAAACCGCCAAGTACTCGGCGGAAGTCTTGGGTAAAGCGGGCAAAGACCTGGACGAGCAAGGTAAAGCACTTCTCGAAGAAGATCTGCGATCGCCTTGCACGGAAGAGATTGCTGTCTTCCGTGCGTTTGCCGACGCCGTTGCCAGTGGTGCCAACCAATTTGTCGTGCTCGACACGGCTCCCACGGGGCACACGGTGTTGTTGCTGGATTCCGCGTTGGCCTATCACCGCGAAGTCACACGGCAAACCAGCGAGATGCCAGAAGCCGTGGAAAACTTGCTTCCACGACTCCGCGATCCAGACTTCACCCGCGTGTTGATCGTGACGCTGCCGGAGTCGACGCCGGTGCATGAAGCGGCTTCGCTGCAGCGAGACCTGCGACGCGCCGAGATCGAACCATACGCGTGGGTGATCAATCAAGTGCTGTCGCCGCTGCCCCTGACCGATCCGTTGATGAAACAACGGCAATCGCATGAGCAGCAATACCTGCGGGAAGTCAGCGAGGTTCAGGCCAATCGAGTCGCCATCATTCCCTGGCAACTCGAGCCGCCAACGGGACTGCAGGGGCTCAGTCGCCTGACACATTCGGCCCAAAGCACCTCAGCGTCTTAGGAGATTCCACCATGGCGAAGATTCAAGTGCTCGGCACGGGCTGTTCCAAGTGCGGCTACCTGTTGAAAAACGCAGAAGCTGTCGTGGAGGAGCGGCAAGCGGGCGATACCGTCGAGAAAGTTGACGACATCATGGAAGTGCTCGAGTTCAATCCTTCGGCGCTACCTGCCCTCGCCATCGATGGCAAAGTCGTCTCGGTGGGGACGGTGCCCAGTCCAACCGAGATTCATCAACTCATTGACCAATCAAACCAAAGAGAGAATCTGTGATGAAGACCAAGTCCCTGGTCAGCCTGTTGCTGCTGGCGTTTGTCGCCGTCAGCATTGCCATGGCCATTCGCAAGGTTGGACCGTCAACCGGTTCTGGATCGGCGGAGGCCGTTTCAGCACAAACCACGACCGCGGCGGCAACGCCAGTGGGCCTGCAATCCAAGCTCGCTGAGTCATCGTTCAACGCGGTTTACTTCCACGCGCCGCATCGCTGCCCGACCTGCCGCAAGATCGAGAGCTTTTCTCAGGAAGCACTCACCCCGGAGATCGAAGCAGGCGAGCTCGCATGGCAGATCGCGGACTACACGTCTGACGAGAACTCATCGTTCGTCGATCAGTTCAAGGTCTTCACTTCGACAGTCGTGTTGGTTGAGATGAAAGACGGAGAAGTGGTCCGTTGGAAGAACCTCGAAGAGGTTTGGAATCACACCAGCGATCAAGCCGATTTCACGGCGTTCATCAACGAAGCCTGGTCCGAATTCAAAACGTCTTGATGGGAGATCGTCGGCCATGAATGGCTATTGGATCGCGGCTGGTTCCGCATTGTGGTTGGGGATTTTGACTTCCATCAGCCCCTGCCCGCTGGCGACGAACATCGCGGCGGTGTCGTATGTCAGTCGCAACTTGGGTCAGTCCTGGAAAACCGTTGTCTCCAGTTTGCTGTACACCTTCGGGCGTGTGTTGGCCTACACGGTTCTGGGGACGCTGGTTGTTGCAAGTTTGTTGTCGGCACCGGGGTTGGCGGTTGGACTGCAGAAGTATCTCAACCTCTTTCTGGGCCCACTGCTGATTCTTGTCGGAATGATCTTGTTGGGGCTGATCGAGTTGCCAACGGGGTCTGGCCAAGGGATCCAGCGTCTTCGCGAGAAGTTTGAAAAGCTTGGGTTCGTTGGATCGGCGTTGCTGGGGATTCTGTTTGCGCTCAGCTTTTGCCCCGTGTCAGCCGCCTTGTTCTTTGGCAGTCTGATTCCCTTGGCGGTGAAGAATGATTCTTCTGCTTTCCTGCCGGCTCTGTACGGTGTTGGCACCGGTCTGCCCGTCCTGGTGTTTGCGATCCTGTTGGTGTTTGGCAAGCAGTCGTTTTCCGCGTTCTTCACTAAGGTGACCCATGCAGAAACCTGGCTCCGCCGGATCACTGGTGGCAGCATCTTGGCGGTCGGGATCTACATCACGATCCAGCAAGTTTACTTGAGTTGAGGAGCAGCCTCGCCTTCGCTGGGCATTTCGAATTCAGCAAACGACTTGCTCGTTCGATTGGCATAGGCGACGAGCGCCAACATCACCGGCACCTCCACCAGGACACCCACGATCGTGGCCAGCACCACGGGCGAGGATGCCCCGAACAGCGTGATCGCCACGGCAACCGAAAGCTCAAAGAAGTTGGAGGCACCAATCATGCCCGCAGGCGCCGCGATGCTGTGTCGGCAGTGGAGTTTGTAGCAGACCCCATAGGCCAGGAAGAAAATCAGCACCGTTTGAATGATCAGCGGAACGGCGATCAGCAGGATGTGCAGTGGATTGTTGAGGATCACTTCCCCTTGGAATGAAAAGATCAGCACCAATGTCAGCAGCAAACCCGCAATGGTGATGTTGTTGAATTTCGGCAGGAAAGCGTTTTGGAAGTACTCCTCGCCTTTGGATCGAATCACCAAATGACGAGTCAGGACTCCGCCCGCCAATGGGACCACGACAAACAGAACCACCGAGATGATCAGCGTCATCCAGGGAATCGTGATCCCACCGATGCCCAGCAAGAATGCCACGATGGGGGTGAAGGCAACCAAGATGATCAAGTCATTCGTTGCGACTTGAACGACGGTGTAAGCGGCGTTGCCGCGAGTCAAGTGACTCCAGACAAAAACCATCGCCGTGCACGGCGCGGAACCCAACAGGACGGCACCGGCCAGATAGTCTTTGGCCAGTTCGGGTGAGATCCAGGGCTTGAACACCACGTAGAAGAAAAATGCCGCAATCCCGAACATCGTGAACGGCTTGATCAGCCAGTTGACGATCCAAGTGACAAACAAACCTTTCGGGTTCTTGCCCACATTCTTGATGCTGGCGAAGTCGACCTTCATCATCATCGGGTAGATCATCAACCAGATCAGGAAGGCGATCGGAATCGAAACGTTGGCGTATTCAAACTTGGCGAGGAACTCGGGGATCGCCGGCAGAAACTTCCCGATCAGCACCCCGATCACCATGCACAGAGCGACCCAGTAGGTCAGGTTCTTTTCAAAGAAGCTGATCGCAGTCTTTTCAGCCTTGGTCATGTCGTTTGTCCTTCCGATTTCATGAGCTGGGAGCATTCGTCCCACGTTGGTTCGGTTTAACTTCTTTGCGTCCGCGTCAAGGCGAAGCTTTTTTCGTGTTTCGTTTGGGGCGGCATCCCTCAAATGCCTTCGCGAGGGTGCGAAAGGAGTCGGTGAGGTGCTTGTAACGCACGGCATAGAAAACCGTGCGGCCTTCTTTGGTGGCGGTGAGGACGCCGGCTTTTTCCAGTGCACTCAAGTGGCGTGAAACCACGGACAAGTCCACCACGCAGCATTCCGCGAGTTCGGTGACCGAGCATGGCCTTCCGCACTTGGCCAAACACGAAAGCAGTTTCAACCGCGTCGGTTCACCAAGCGCTTTGAACAGTTCCGCGTCGAGCGAGTCATCGATCGGCCCGCAGCACTGAGAGGCTTCTTGTGGATTCATGATCAACCATTTGCATGCATGTTTGCGTCAGTGTGCAAGCATTGCGGATTGCAAAATGGGTGTCAAGGTGAGTCTTCCCTCTGGGCGGGCCTCGCAAAGCAGCCGATGATGCAAGGAATCAGGACAGGGAATGCGAAATGACTGTCGGGCTGGGTTCATGGAACGGACATTGCCATGCTGAATTCAATCGAGAACATGAATGAGATCGAGAACGCAGATGGAATTGGAGCGGAAGCCAGCCCTGCCACTGGGCGAGTTTGTCACCTTGATGGCGTTGATGATGGCCTTGGTCGCCCTGGCGATCGATGCGATGTTGCCAGCCCTGCCCGTCATTGGGGAGGAATTGGGGGCCACGCACGCCAACGACAGTCAGCTCATCGTGTCCCTGCTGTTCTTGGGCATGGCGCTGGGGCAATTGTTCTTTGGCCCTCTCTCGGACAGCGTGGGCCGGAAACCGGCGCTCAGCGCGGGGTTGGGGCTCTTCATCGTGGGTTCGCTGATTTCGATGTTCGCTGGAAGCTTCACGCTGGTGTTGGTTGGACGTTTTGTGCAGGGGCTCGGCGTGGCTGGCCCGCGAAGCGTGTCGCTGGCGTTGATTCGCGATCAGTATCACGGCCGGTCGATGGCACGCGTGATGTCGTTTGTGATGACGATCTTCATCCTGGTGCCTGTGATCGCACCCACCTTGGGTCAGGGAATTCTGTTGGTGGCGGATTGGCGTGCGATCTTTGGGGTGCTGGCCATTCTCGCCCTGATGCTGTTTGGCTGGTTTGCATGGCGACAGCCAGAAACCTTGTTGTCGGCTCAGCGAGTGCCCTTTTCAACCCGACGGATCCTGCACGTCACCCGTGAGATCGGCACGAATCCGATCGCCTTGGGTTACACGGTGGTCGCCGGTTTGGTGTCGGGAGCGTTTCTGGGTTTCCTGAGTTCGGCACCCCAGATTTTCCAGCAGCAATACGGGCTCGGGTCGCTGTTTCCGATCTACTTCGCTGTGTTGGCTTCGTCTGCGGGAGTGGCGTCGCTCTTGAATGCCAACTTGGTGATGCGATTTGGGATGAGCGTCTTGATCGGACATGCGATGCGTTTGCTGACCGCCACCTCGGTTGTCTTCCTGGGATTCGCGGTCCTGCAGGCAGGCAGTCCCCCGTTGTGGACCACGATGGGCTACCTGCTGGTGATTTTCTTTGCCATCGGGATTCTGTTTGGCAATCTGAATTCGATGGCCATGGAACCACTCGGGCACGTCGCCGGGATAGGCGCGGCTCTGGTGGGCGCTGTTTCGACTTTGATTTCGGTGCCGCTCGGCATCCTGATTGGACACAGTTACAACGAGACCATCGTGCCACTGGTCAGTGGCTTTGCAGTCCTCGGGGCTCTGTCCTTGGTGGTCATGCGTTGGGTGGAAAGCCGTTTTCTACGACCAGCTCTTCCAGGCTGAGTTGTCCTGGTTTCGGCCAAGGTTCTTTGGTGCCTTTGCCGATCGCGACCATGGGGCCCATCACGTGATCGTCGGGAAGGTGGATCAGTTTGGCGACCGCTTCGATATCAAAGCCGATCATCGGGCATGATTGATACCCCATGCCTTGGGCCGCCAGCATCATCGTTTGCATTGCCATGCCGATCGAGCGTTGGGCTTCGTCACGCTGAAGCCACTCGCGGCCTTGATGGAATTCACCCATCCAGTTGACGATCATCTCGGAGATGTCAGTGGGGACATTCACCCAGTAGCGAGAAGGGGCTTTTTCCCAGGCTTTGGTGTCCCCGGTGAACAGCACCAACAACGATGCGTCCGTGATTTGTGACTGGTCGTTCCCGTGTTCCTTGCGAATCTTCGCCCGCAGTTCTGGATCGCGCAGGATCACGAACCGCCAGTGCTGGATGTTGAAACTGGTTGGGGACTGGATTGTGGCTTCGAGCAGCTCCTTCTCTTCCGCATCGGTGAGTTTGTGGGCTGGATCGAATGCCTTGGTGGATCGGCGTTGGTAGATGGCGTCTTTGACTTGCATGGGGGCTTCTTGAGATCGAGTTGTCGGTCGTGGGAGAACAAGAGATGGTTTTTGGAGGCGTCCTTCCGCCCACACGGATGCGGAAGGTCTGCTTGGGATGTCGGCGTACCTGCACGCTCGTCGACCTTGGCAAGGATCGTCTGAATCCGAGTTTTGCGAAACGTCGTGGAGCCGCGACAAGCTGTCGCTGTTGGGACCATCCGAGGGCGGCCGTTTTCGGGACTCGTTCGGGGCCGCGTTCGGTTGGGGGGCATCACAAGAGCCTGTCCCGAAGCGAAATCCGGCGGGAGTTCGAACGAAGCCACTCAGCCGGGCATGTGTGTGGCTGGTGCCTTGGGGATCGCACACTACAATTCGGCAAAAAGCGGCTTGCGTGGTTGGATCCGTTTCCAAACCACTGAATCCTGGCTGCCGAACTTCGCCCTTTGAACTCAAAGAGACTTGTGTGGACTTTCCTGCAATCGTGACAGCCATCTTCGGAGCTTTTGTCGTCTTTGGAGGAGTGATGGGCTATGTCAAAGCGAAAAGCAAAGCTTCGTTGATCGCAGGCGGCATCACGGGGGGGCTCCTCCTGCTGTCAGCGTTCCTGATGGCCCGAGGCATCACAGCCGGGGCAATCTTAGGGATCGTTGTATCGCTCCTGTTGATCGGTCAGTTTGGGCCTTCGCTTGCGAAGAAGTTCAAAGTGATGCCCAACCTGTTGGTGGTCATCCTTGGACTGATCACCCTCGGCACCTTGGTTTTCAGTTTCTTCCGGTAGGTGCGGAGAATGACAGCTGACGAGCCCGTGTTCGATGCGTTGAATCCCCTAAAGACCCCCGTCCCCTTTTCCGTACCCGAATCAAATGATTCGTACCACGTCGTCTCCGGGGCGGAGGCGGAGGTCGTCTTCGGCAGAGGCGAAGTAGGCGTCGATGCCGCGCTCACTCAGCGATCGGTCTTTCGATCCGTCTGTGCTGAGTGCGGCGATCAGATCGTCCTCCAAGGTGGCCACTCGGTTGATGACAGTTTGGGAGGTGTCGGTCCAAACGGCGATCAACCTGTCCGCATCGGTCTTGCCTGGAACGGTGGTCAGCCAATCCATGATGATCAGGTCATCGCCGTCCCCACCATCGAGTTGGTCAGCGCCCAGGCCACCGATCAGAATGTCGTTGCCGGTGCGATCATACAAACGGTCGTTGCCGCGGCCGCCATCGAGGTAGTCGTCTCCGCCGCCACCGGACAGTTTGTCGTCACCGTCTCCGCCGAAGAACCGCACCGGGATGGTTGAGCGACGGTCGCCGTAGAGGTCGTCTTCGCCGTTTCCGCCATAGACCTCGATTCGGCTGAGGTTGTCGTAGGTTGTGATGACGCGTGTCCGTTTCCCCAGACGCAGATCGACTTCGATGCTGTTCGGTTTGCCACGCACCGTGTCCAGTCGGACTTGGTCGTCTTCACCACTGCCGCCGATCACCAGAATGAACAGTCCCGGGTTGTCGGGGTCGGGGATCAATTGGTTTTGTGCGACGACGGTCGTGGTCGATGCGATTCCGCTTCCGTTGACGTCATCGCGAGTTTCGACGGTGATGGTGTAGGTGCCAGGTTCATCGGCGACAAACGTGAAGGACTGGCCCGTGCCAGCATGAACGCCGCGGCCGTCGGAGTCTTTGACTTCCCAGGTGTACTCGGTGGTGGCACCGTCGGGAGCGTCGGTGACATTGGCGCTGAACTGTAGCGTTTGACCGACGACGCCAGCGGAGCCAGCGGTGATCGCAACCGTGCGAGTCGCAGGCGGATCGACGGGCGTCCCGCCTTCGTCACTGGGGGGAAGTCCGCCGGGCGTCCAGGTTTCGGTCGTTGCAGCAGAGGTGGCTGCGTCGAGCAACCACTGCGTCATCTGTGGCGAGGTGGTGGTGAACAATCGCTGACCGAGTTCGTCGCCGTCATCGAGGCTGGGATAGTTGCGACCCTCCTCGCTGACTTGGTTGATTCCGGCGCCGCCGTTGACCAGGTTGCGACCGGTGCCGCCAAGGACCACGTCGTCGCCGTCGTTTCCGTTGACGCGGTCGTCGCCGATGCCGCCCAATAGAATGTCGTCGCCTTCGTCGCCTTGAATGGTGTCCTCGTGGAAATCGAGGCTGATCCCGGAGAGCTCTGGCGATCGCATCAAGAAGGTTTCGTTGACATCGCTTCCTTCGATCGCATAGACGGCCAATCGAAGGTCAACCGAAGTGGATGGTGCATCGATCAAACGGGGGGCAAGGATCGCGGCATGGTCGCCCAGGACGATGTCGTTGCCGGCGTCACCGTCGATGTCATCGTTCCCGATTTCCCAGCGGGCATCGACGTGACCATGACGTGAACCTTGCGAGAGCCGTTCACTGGTTTCGGCAGCTCGGGCGAGACGTCCCTCGGTCGTTTGCACGTTGGTCGGGACTTGGGCGTTGTCCAGGATTGCTAACTGATCGAGCAGCTTCTCCACGTGCTTTTCGAGTTCCAACGTTGCGATCGCATCCGCGGGTGAGTTCAGCACCAATGGCATCACCAGCACGCCATTGTCACCGATCACCATGTCATCGCCGATGCCGCCGCTGATTTCGTCCTGGTCGATGTTTCGATCCATTTCGGCGACGTACGCGATCCGGTTCAGCGGAGTGCGATTGTCAAGCATCTCGTTGATGTCGACGGCACGGGTGGATCGACGCTGCGTCAAACGAGTCTCAGCCGCCGTTGTTTGAGTTTGAAGCTGGACTTCGAGGTCGGCCAACTCTGCGGTCGTGAGGCCCGGGGTCACGATCGTGTCGGGCAAATCGGACAGGTCTCCCGTGATCATCGGTGCCACCACTCGAGCGTCACCACCAACGAGCATGTCGTTGCCGTCGCCGCCGCGAATGTCGTCTTCACCAATGGTGATTTCAAGCGTGTCGACGTAGTCAACATTGCGGCCGGTGATCGCCGGTAGGCTGGGGCGTTGGCTGGCGGCATCGGCCAGCAATGTGTCGATCACACCGATGTGGGCAACGCCGATCAGGGTGCCAGCGTCGGAGGCGACCGTTCGCAGTCCCTCCAGGTAGTCCATCATGGAGGCCGCGTTCTCGGCGATCGCCGCCGCGTCCGACAGTTCACTGTCGCCGGGGATGACGCGAGTCTCGGGCATCTCCATCACCATTTGGTCGCCGACGATCGTGTCGTCGCCGTTGCCGCCATCGATCGTGTCGCCGCCGATGTCGGTGTTGCGACTGGGGATAGGAAGGTTTCGGATCTCGTAGTCCACGACGGCTTGATCGAGCAGCATGTCGTTGAGTCCGACCATCAACCCGGTGATCGAGTTTTGAGTCTCGTCAATCGAGGCTTGCAATGCCGATACGTCCGATTGCAACTCGCTTTGCACGATCATCGAATCGCCTGCGATCACGTCCTGGCCGTCTCCGCCAAAGATGGTGTCCGCCCCGTCGTTGACCGCCGAGCGATCGACCAGCGTCGGCGTGACCAAGATTGACGCGTTGATGAACACGTCGTCTGTGGTTGGGATCGCATCCGAATTGGCGATCTCCGAAAGCGTCGCGTTGACTCCTGAGATCCGGTCCCAACGTGGGGCTTCCGCGAGCCAGTCGCCGGGAACAGCGACCATGTCCGGGACAATCACATGTCCGCCGCTGGGCAAAGACAAGTTGACTCCCGCAAGCGTCGCTGATTCGCTGGCGATCAACCGCAGCGAGTCTGCCATCATGGAAAGGTCACCGATGATCGAGGTGGTGTTGACACCGAAATCACCGATGAGTGTGTCGTTGTCACCACCGCCATCGATCGTGTCGTCGCCGCGACCACCGATCACCAAGTCGTCTCCGTCGCCGCCGAAAATGGTGTCGTTGGAATCGGCCTCAATGTCCATCAAGATCGCGACGTTGCGAGACAATCCGGACAATGGGTCGGTCAGAAGCACGTCGTCAAAAGTTCGCAGTGCGCCGAACAGAATCCGGTCAGCCGCAAGCAATTTGGCCGCCAGTTCCGCAGGAGGGTTTTGCAGCGTGGACGGGTCCATCGGAATGATGTCTGTGACGTGGGCGATTTGCTCGGTCAGCAGATCTCGATGCCAGGATCCGTCGGTGTTCAGTCGCGGGGTACTGTCGTCGTTGAATCCTCGCAGGATTTGACCTTCATCACCGAGGATCAAGTCAACACCAGCGTCACCTGAGATCGTGTCGGCACCCAAGCCGCCGATCAATTCGTCATCCCCTTCGCCGCCATGCATGACATCGTTGCCGCGTTGGCCACGGAGATGGTCCAAGCCCGCGTCGCCATGCAGTTCATCATTTCCACCAATCAGGTCGTCTTGATCGAATGCGAACACGTCCCGCATCACGATCGACTGCATCGGGGCAAGGTAGGTTTGGCGGGAGTCGCGTGTGACACCGCCATAGGTTCGTTGGATCCTTGCGTTGTCACCCAGGATCACATCGTTGTCATCGCCACCGTGAATCAGGTCATCTGCGTCGGCACCGCCCGCAACATTGTGTCCGCCGACCAAGTCATCGTCGCCGGCATCGCCATCGATCGTGTCCGAGCCTTGTCCGCCGTAGACGATGTCATCGTCATCGCCACCAGAAATGACGTCGTTGCCACCGCCATCGGTCGCCGCAACGAATGTGCTGGTGAGTTGAGCACCGAGGGCCTCGGCACGTGTGAACGTTGCGTGATCGCCGAAGATGACATCGAAGCCGCCACCGCCATGGATCGTGTCGCCATCGGTTCCACCGATCAATGTGTCATCATCATCGCCACCGGAAATCGAGTCGCGTCCGCCAACGGTCGGGGCGAGGACTGTCGCGACATCCACGATCCCTGACGCTGTGATTTGGAAATCCAACGATGCGTTGTCGCCGTGGATCAGGTCCATCCCGGCTTCTCCGAACAGTTGATCGCCGGCGGTCCCGCCGAGAATCATATCGTCACCGATCCCACCGTGAATCGTATCCGCGCCGCCGACACCCGAGTCCGTTGTGGTGACGAAATCGATGGTCCCAGGAGCATACGTCGGGGAGGTCGTGTCCAGTTCGTAGTCCATCTGCCCGTTGTCGCCCAGCAGGATATCGTGACCGGTGCGGCCTTCGATCACATCGTTTCCATTTCCACCCAAAGCGATGTCGTCGCCATCGCCGACGTCGATCGTGTCATCGCCACCTTGCATGGGATCGATGGTGCGAATTTGGTTTCGTGATCCCGTTTCGGTCAACGTCATTTGACCGCCGTCGCCGATCACCACATCGACTCCACTTCCCGTTGTGATGGCGTCGTCTTCCGCACCGCCAAAGACCAGGTTGTCACCGGCTCCGGCCAGGATGGTGTCGTCACCGCCGAACGTTGGATCGCTGGTTTGGATGTGCGTCAGCAATCCTGCGTCGAAGGTGGCGGAACCGTGATCGCCCAGCACGGTGTCGTCGTCATCGCCGGTCGTGATGTTGTCACTCGCGGCACCACCGAAGACGATGTTGCTGCCTTCGCCGGCGAGAATTGTGTCGTTTCCGCCGGATTCGGGGGAAGTGGTTTGCAGAGAGGTGAGTGCTCCAGCAA